>PMCK01000375.1 GCA_003154095.1 Myxococcales bacterium
CAATTCTCCAGGGCTATTTCGCCTTTTGTCGCCTTGCGGATGTGGGCGACTACATGTTTGGACTTGATCGGATAATGTCGTACTAAATCCGCGATAGGAGAGACATTCGAGGGCATTACATCGAGAAAAACCCGACAGCCAGCGCCCTCGAAGAATGCGATCCCCCAACCATCCGTGTGGACGTCAGTCTCGCCTCCTCGCGCCGAGAAACCCGCAAATGAAAAGCAAATATCCGTCGGGGTATTGCAATTCATTCCAAGTAATTGGCACATGGGGCTAAAACCTACCTTGTTCTTTGCACGTTAGAACTAGTTGAAATGCGCAGTGCCCATCAATACGAGTAAACTTCGAGCCCCACGCTAGGAAGCGATACGGGGCCGGAGGTCTGTTGGATGCACTTGGTTGTACTGCAGGTCAGCGAAGTTACCTCCTTTGAGAGGGTAGCATTGATCATTTCGAACACTACTGCCCAATAACTTTTTGGACCAAGTGGCCAGCGCTTTTCCAGCCTCACATCAACTCGATAGAACGCAGGCGCGCGAATCCTACCATTGTATATGTAGGTGTTACTATCGACGGCCAATTGCTGCTTTGCGGCCAAACCGGAATAAGCAACAAAGCGGCCTCCAACCCGCCAATAGCGACCCAAGTCATACCCGAGCGCCCCTTGAAATACGTGCGGGCGGTCGAAGCCTGAAAGCGATTGGTGGCCGTCAATTAGCCTTTCGTTTCTCGACAAAGTGTAGGCAAGAAATCCGCCGAGACGTCGCGTCAAACTGCGATGAAGCTCAAATTCGAGGCCCGTATCCTTTCCACGGGTCCGCTCGTGAAGAATGGAATTGGCGTCCAAAGTCGTCAGGTCAAATGAGCGATCTTGGCTGATCGGATCGACCAAATTGAGGTACTGTGCTTCGAATGCGGTAACTACTCCGGTAAATTCGTTGGCGACGTCGAATGCTATACCGCTGCTCAGTTGCAACGAACGCTGGAGGCCATTCGTCAAACTACCAATCTGCGCTCCGGGTATTTGCGGTACGAATCCGGGTGGTTGGTGCGAGGTACCAATCGTTTCTATGGCGCGAATGTGTCGATTGCCGAAGAATATCGCGCTAAAACGGGCGTCGACCGAGGAAGCGCTTTCGGTCCCCGAGCGATACGTATCCGCCCTGGCACCGGGCGAAAGGCTCACGAATGGGGCGGGGTTCCAAGTGGCTTCTACGTGAGCGCCGGCAGACATGTCACGCCGAGTGGGGAAAAGGGCCCGGAGCACATCGAAACCTTGCACAGTAGTTGGCACCTGTAATTCGTAATCGGCCACGGATGTGTCATGGCCCACCGCAACGAGTAATTCAGGGCTCAAGCGATGCTCAATAATCGAGCGCGTCACGAATAGTGGATTACGAATGAAACCTTGCGAAGTTGACGTTCGGTCATAGCCAAAGGTCGATGCGATGCGCGCGCGCGTGTGGGATCCCACGTAGTCTTCGCGAACATCAACTCTATGAAATTGAAGCCCTCCCCCGTACAGGTTGCCCGAGTCTTTTCCCGCCGAGCTGGATTCATAGAGATCGTACGCACCAAAGGCCGTTNNTTCGAGTTCTTCGAGGTGTCATTTCCGGCGCCGGGTGAACTGCCGGTCAGATTCGCCGAACTGCTGGATTCAAAGCGATCGAACGCACCGAATGCCGTTACGGTGATTCGATTCTTGCGATTGAGGTCGTAACTAACCCGAGTCTGATAGTCCCAATATTCAAGGGTGGCCCCGCTCAGCAGCGACGCAATTAGTGCAGTGTACGAATAACGGCCACCGGCAAGGACGTGCAATCTCCCATCGTCCAGTGGCTTTTCGACTAGACCCCCTACGTCGAATACACGCAAATTGCCTTCGCCGCCCGCGCGCTGCAATGGTTCACGTGACTCGGCCGCAACCGTTGCCCCGGCGTTGCCTCCATAGCGAGCCGGGGCCGAACCACGATAGACGTCTACGTGGTCGATGAGACCAGGGTGAATGACCGATGGACCTAACAAGGCATGGTAGAGTAGCGGTATTCGAATGCCGTCAACGTAGAAGCCGACGTTGCCCGGAGGGGCNNATTTCGCGCGCCTCGACTCGGGTAATGCGCGTGCTGATTTGCGTTGTCCTAGTTCCGGTTACGGTAACCTCTAACTCTGTGGGCGTGGCTTTCGATGGAACACGGTTTGGTGACTTGACGGGCTTGGTCTCCGTCTGCTTCGCGGGTTGTGGCGCCTCCGCGTTGGATGAAGGCTCAAAACGAACCAGAAAGCGCACCTTGGAGGCAACTGCGGCGCCATGCCGAGCCGCCGGCGTAAACAGGAATTGAAGTGCAGCAGCTTCGGCAGCGGACCGAAATGGTTCCGGGCCATTAATTGCCTTTGCGCTCGTCACGTGTCCGTGGTCGTCAATTACGAGTTCAAGTACGACCTCGACGAGTTCGCTAACGTCAATCGGCGCCTCGATATTGGTCTCAAGGGCACGCGGTGCAACAACATCGCCAGACTGATCACCCGTGACATCGTTGTCGGATTGCTCGGGAACGCCGGGCTCGGCGTGCGCGGAACCTGCGGCGGACACAAGTGATGCTAAGACAAGGTACAAATATTCAAGGCGCACAGTGAAAATGAGTCTAATACGGATCGGCNNCGGCTTGCGGGCCAAAGTGTACAACTGCACGCTCGCGAGCCTTACGCCGAGGCCAATGGCGTGTTCGAGGCAGGCCACATACTCGTCTACTTCGGTTGGACTTGGGTCTTGCGAATCCGTTGTATACCAACAAGTCTGGATTCGGGTTCGGCAAAGCTCCGAAGTTCGTCGAAGCCGCGACAGTTGCTTCGTGAGCGAGATTGACGTTCCGTTTGCACTTGCGAGCGCGGAATCGCTACCACGGTCCAATTTGAACCAAACCTCGCCGCCGTGCTCCGACAGTACCTGTAGCCCCTCTCTGACTGTTGCTCGATTGACAAGGGAGCCATTGGTGATCAATACGAGCGCGACTCGCTTTGCTAGGCCAAATCGAGAGCGGACTTCTCCAACGTGTCTAACGGCAGCCGGAAAGTCAGGGCAGCTGGTGGGTTCCCCATTGCCAGAGAACGCAAAATCTTTCAGTGTTCGCGCTTCTGGCGGCGCGTGATACTCGAGAAAGGTACCGTTGCAGATGGCGTCCGTAAGGCGCTCCAATTCACTCTTGAACAGTGGGAAATTGAGCGCTGGCGAGGTTCCGCGCTTCAGATCTGGCACTTGACAATATCTGCAGCGCCAATTGCACGCATTGTTGGGACTCAAATTAATTCCAATTGAAACACCTTGCGCGCGGCGCGATACGACCGGATAGACGTATGTCATCGCCGAGAAGGCACGGCTGTGATCGGAAACCTTGAGCAGCCCCGGTGACGGTATGAAGGACTCGTCAGTCAACTCTTAGTCCTATTGGAGAGCCACCAACTTTATGGATGCCTCAACCTTTTTCTCGTCTCGCACTACAGTCAATTTGATGGTCTCGTCCGGCTTTCTCATGTCAAATTCATTGTACAAGTCATCGTAGTTCTCGATGGCCTTGCCGTCGATCCCTACGATTACGTCGCCGAGTTCGATCCCCGTCACCGTTCGCTTAAGACCCTTGATTCCCGCAGCGGCCGCTGGTCCTTCCGGTCGCGCGGCGATTACGACAACGCCGCGGATTCCAAGTCTTCGTTCGAGGCGCTGCGCCGGATCGATGTCAATGCCGATTCCAACTTGTTCTACGTGTCCCATCTTGATCAGCTGCGGGACTACCCGCGCGATTGTGTTTGCGGGAACCGCAAAACCGATTCCAGCCGAGGTGCCGCTCTTGGAATAGATCATCGTGTTCATTCCAATCAAACGCCCAGTGCTGTCGAGCAGCGGACCGCCTGAGTTGCCGGGATTGATCGCCGCATCCGTTTGGACCATCTCACGGATCTTTACGCCGCCAATCCCCTCAACTTGACGGCCCAATGCGCTAATCACACCCGTCGTTAGAGTTTGATCGAGTCCGAAGGGATTCCCAATGGCTATTACCTTTTGCCCAACGTCCAAATCGACTCGCTGCGCGTGTCTTCCTATTGCTACAAGGGCTCCAGCTGGGGCGTCTATCTTCAATACGGCAATATCCTTTCGAGGCTCGCTTCCCACGACACGTGCTGGAAATGTTCGTTGATCGTGCAAGGTCACGGTCAGGTTGCGCGCGTCGGCGATCACGTGAAAATTGGTAACAATATAGCCACCTTCATCCCAAACAAACCCCGATCCAGAGCCCGCGGGGACGTCGTAGGCACCGCCCGCAAAGTAATCGACTACAATTTGATGCTGAGTGACAAAGACGCAGGAGCGCGCTGTGCGAGCAAAGACGGCAACGGTATTGCGCTCGTCTTCAGTCCGGGCTTGCGGTGACAGCGGCGGCAATACTGAACCGGCCGCCGTCGCAGTTACGGAAGGCGACGGTGTCGTAGCCTGTGCGGAATTGGGAACATGTTCCCGTCCACGCTGATGAACGAGAGTGAGAGTAACCACCGCTCCCAATCCGGCGGCGAAAAGCAAAAATGGAACTTGATGACGAAGTCTCATATCGGTTTATCGATTGGCTACCCAGTGATCAAAAAGGGGCTCTTGACCCATACAGCGGGGCTCCTTTTTGCTAGTGCCGTTTAGCCTACCCTCACAATTCGAGACGTCGATGACCCGAATGCTTATCTCCTGCTGCTTGTAGGCAGTTTCGCGACCAGGTTTTGAATGTGTTGGTTTTTTTGACTCCGGCCCAGCAAACGGCATCGTCGAAATCTTGACTCGAGATGTTCGAGTCTCATGCGTTCAGCAGGCAGGCATATTTTGGCAGCGCAAAAGAATTTTAGTAGTAGCGGCATGTCTTTTTTTCGCTTCTGTTCTGCCGTTCATTTGACGACTGGGTGGTTAAAGCCATAAATTAGGAATTCTGGCCCAATTGGGAGCGCGGCGCGATGCCCGGCATTATAGTCGGGCTAGCCAAAGCTTGAGCTATGAACGAACAGAACCAATGGTACGTCACGATTGAAGGCAATGCGGTAGGACCGGTTTCTACGGATCTCGTCGTTCGAGGAATCAAACACAAGAAGATTGCAACTAACGCATACGTGTGCGTCGTCGGCGCCAGTGAATGGCAATCATTGGTGGATGTTGCAGAATTTCATGCGGCGCTCTCCGAAGGAGGACTGCTGGATACACCGGTATCCCTCAATGGCCACCCGGTCGAAGGCGACACCCCGGAAGCCTCGGAATCGAACGGGCCCGCTAACACTCTGGTCGAAACTGAGCCTCCGCTCAAGGACGCAGACGAGGGTGAGGAATCCGATACAACAGCCTCATTCTCGAGCAAGCGCCCGCAAGAATTGGCGGCAGCTGCCGGCCATGAAACGATTGAGGCGCATGAAACGATTGAGGCGCATGAGGCGCCCACGAGTGAATCCGAACCACGCAACGGTAAACACGCCGAAATAAAGTTCGAGGGGCGCCCAAGGTTTCCCAGTGTAGATTTGGATATCGACATTACGGTGGATGACTCGCACGAAACGAGCATTGATTGGGGTCGCGGGTTCTCTGCATACTTCTTGGTCAGCTCGGATGTGGCGCTTCCGGACGAACACGCCATCTTGCATAGCCTCGCTTCCGAGTCGCATGAAACGTTTATTCATGACGAAGCTATGTGGAATCTGGCGCTTTGTCTGGCGTTTGGCACCGATGCCGTCGCCAATGCCGCCGCCGCAGTTTTTTTTGATGTCGTGACGGCACACGACCTACAAGATCGCGTCGAGTGGATGAGCCGCACGCTCCTCAGCCGCGGATTCATGCCATCCGGAATACCACACGAAGCCGGATATCGCGGGCTAGCTCATTTACAGAACGTCTGCCCGCCTGGCTTGCAGCACAATCTAGAGCGCGAGATTGCATCGTAGTTTCGACTACGGATTCTTCGATGCCGGAAAGACGAGGGCGAACGAGTGCTCGCCCCATTGGTACAACAGCGTTTGCGCGGTGTTGTGGTTGTTCTTGTATGCTTGATACCAGGGTTGCCGNNCGGCGTGATCGGGCGTGGGCTCGGCATCATTGTGCAAAGACCCCCCGTAAGCGATGACCACCGGACCGCTCTTGTGATCGGGGTACCTGTGCAATTCTTCGGTGAGCCGTTGTCCCGATCGTTTGCCAATGAGTGCCAACATGCGTTCGATGTTGTCGGGACCGGCATCCAGAATTGATTGATACTCCTCACACGTCGGCACTAGGGCTGAAGGTTCAATGCCAAAGCGCTTAGCGACGTGCCCCAAAGTAACGTACTCGTCTTTGTTCGACTTGGCTTGCGTTGCGGTCACTGGCCGCTGCGCCTTTTCGACTTGCTCTACTCGCTTGTCGCCACAATCGTTTCGGGGAAGCCAGATTTCCAGAACGATTGACTTCGCGCGACCGCAAAGGTCTGGTAGGAGCCGTTCGGCAAATCGGCGTGTCGCAGAATGGACGGCCTCTGTACCAGCCTGTGCGTGCGACTCTCCGATACCTATTACTTCGGGGGCCAAACTCAAGACCTGGGCAAATGCGGACCTTTCGTCCGAAAATGCCTTGCAATGCAAAGGCCCACAGTTGGTTCCCGACTGCATGGGTTCTGCGAGTTTCGGGCAATGGATATTCGTATCCGTTTGAGCTGGCGATTTGGGGTTGTCGGCTGTTCCGGTCGCGCCGCTGGGTGCTGTTGGGATCGCAGGGACAGTTGCGTTGCCCGCATCGGTCGCAGGTTGACCCAAATCGTGTTGTGCAGCCGGTGCAGCCGGCGAAACGGTCCCGATCGCGGCCCTACTCACGGGAGCCGGAGTCGTGTTCGTGCACGCGGGAAGAACTGCGGTCGCCGTGCCGAACAAAAACCAAAAGAAACCTTCAATCCGTTGCATGGGCATCGTTGACGGAGAGAATACTAACGCGATGAACGCACTTTGTTTGGCTAGACCTGTATGGAATCTCCTCGGAGCCGGCGGTCTCGCGAGCATCAAAGTAAACGGCGGCCACTGCTCAGCAGATCAGTGGGGCTCGCGTCGACTGTGGCAGCGGCGTCAAAACTCGAGAATTTGCGCCGAATAGCTTGCACCTTGCGCGTGCCACACTAGACTTGGGTTGATGCTCAGCCACCATAGCTATTTTGGCTATTTTTACTGGTACGGGCCGGCAAGTTGGCCGCGCTCTCTGGGCTAGGCTCGCGTTAATTCAACGGAGCCCCAAGTAGAAAAAGCCCCGGGTCGCGGTCAGCGACCGGGGGCTTCGTCGTTTAAGGACAGTCCGTCATGCACCAAACCAACAACCTTCACGTCGTCGATACCGTGCCTCTTCTTGCCCCCGACACACTCAAGGCCGAAATTGCCATCAATGAACTGGCAGCCAAGGTCGTTTTTGTAGCTCGTGACGATGTTCGGGGAATTTTGGAAGGCCGGGACCGCAGATTGTTAGCGATCGTTGGCCCCTGTTCCATCCACGACCCCGACGCGGCTCGAGAATACGCCTCTCGTCTTGCCGGACTTGTCGATCGCTATCGCGACACGCTATTGCTGATCATGCGGGTTTATTTCGAAAAACCGCGCACTAATGTCGGCTGGAAGGGGCTCATTAATGATCCTCATCTGAATGATAGCTATGACATTCCAGCTGGCCTGCACGTGGCCCGGCGCCTGCTGTTGGATGTAGCCAATCTAGGACTACCGGCTGCGACGGAAATGCTCGACCCGATCTTACCGCAGTATCTGGCGGACCTCGTTAGCTGGACGGCGATTGGTGCACGCACAACGGAGAGCCAAACGCACCGCGAGTTGGCATCTGGCCTCAGTATGCCGGTCGGCTTCAAGAATGGAACGGATGGGGGCTTGGAAGTCGCGATCAATGCCATGCTATCCGCGGCTCGCCCGCATCGTTTCCTGGGTGTTGACGGCTTCGGTCGGGTATCGATTGTACAGACGTCTGGAAACCCCGATTGTCATTTGGTACTGCGCGGCGGCTCGGGAGGTCCCAACTACGACGCCGAAGCCGTAGAGCGCGCTGTGACGAGCCTGACTTGCGCGGGGGTAACGCCTCATATGATTGTCGACTGCAGTCACGACAACAGTGGCAAAAACCACGAAAGGCAGCCGGATGTATTGAATACCGTTGCTGGTCAAATATTGCGTGGTTCACGGCATATTATCGGTGTAATGATCGAGAGCAATCTCGTCGGTGGACGCCAATCACTAAACCCTGATCGAGCGAAGATGACGTATGGCCAAAGTGTCACGGACGCTTGTGTCGACTTCGCGACAACGGAAGACATGCTCGACAATCTTGCCGAAGCAGCACGGAGGGCGCGAGCGCGAGCGGCCTGAAGAGCAATCAGCCAGTGCCGAGAAATCTCGGACTGCGACTTGGTATTTTATGTTAGCTTATAGTCCATGTGCGACGAGGATTTCACGGCAGCCGTCAGCCGGCACATGACAGGCTTTGATCAGCTCTTGGGACTGGAAATCACACACGCAACTTCGACGCGCGTTTGCGCGAAGCTCGAGATTGCACATTGTCACAAGCAAATTCACGGCGTCGTGCATGGCGGCGTGTACACGAGCATCGTGGAAACCTTGGGGTCGATAGGCGCCGCTCTGTCCGCTCGCGCCTTTGGCCGCACGATCGTCGGCTTAGACAACCATACGTCCTTTTTGAAGGCCACGAGCGAGGGTCATTTAGAAGCCGTTTCCGAGCCAATCACTGCGGGGCGAAGAACTCAAATTTGGAATACTCGGATTTCCGACAGTGCCGGTAACCTGGTCGCGTTAGGCCAACTCAGGCTGCTTTGCCTGGAAAAGGGCACACTGCCCAATGCGTCGACTGGCAAACCAGAGAGCCCGTTTACACTGGAGGATAAGAATCATTAGAGGACACGCGTCCTTCGAGTACTCCACCGTCTACGGTTACCGCCATGACATTTCCCGTTTCTGCGTGAAGACTGACGAACGGGGCCGTCCATTGCGGATTGTGCCAAATGCAGCGAACGGTGCTGTCTTCATCCCGAGCCCACAGTTGTCCACGACTCGCACCCCAACAGCGACCAGCGGCGTCCATAGTGACACAAGAAAAATCGGGGTTGCCGGGCACACGTGCGCATTCGACTTGGTCTGGCCGCGCATCAACCCAGGCGCCATCGGTACCAACGGCCACGGCGCGTTTTTCGCCCTGCCGGCTCGAACAGGCGAGCAGCGCGCGCACACCAGGCAGCTCCATGGGACGTAGTTCGAGCTGCAGAGGTTCGTAAATAGCAACCCAAGCCTCGCCGGTGAGTTTTCGCCCAGCTACAAGCCAACTTTCGTCATCGATGCGCGCCAAAGCCGAGATGTGGGCCACTCCTTCAAGTTCAAATGGCTTTAGCCAGCGGCGTCCAACCAACGTACATAGTAGCGGTCGCCTCTTTTCGGCATGCGCCAGTATTACGCACAGGTCGTCGAGTTGGCCGTCCAAGGCCATGAAGTCAAAGTTGCGATCTGGCCCTTGCAGTACCACGGACACGCCTTGGCGATCGATCTCGACGAGCCGGGCACCACTAGTTCCTACGAGCCAACTCGTCGGCTTGTGTCGCTTGACGAAGTGCATACGCTCGGCATCAAGGTGAGATTGATCAGATACGTGCGACCACACCGTGCCATCGAAGTAGTCGAGCCCCAACGGAGTTGTCGCCAAACAATGGCCTGCCGCATTCCACGCGGCGCTGAGAACGATGCGCTGCTCACCCGGTGTGTGTCTGATCATCCACGAGCGTCGCGTCGCGACCGACGCTCCGCGCAACGCGTGAATCGAATCTATCCAGCGACTACTCAACCTCACGCTGTGCGGTTGCCGGCTTAGCCAGGGGAGCACGCTGTCCGCAAATAGACTCGCAGATTGTGGACGGTCTTCTATTTCCGCCGAAGTCGCACGCGCAAGTGCTGCATCGATTGCTTGCACGACTTGAGGTTGGGCGCGAAGTTCGTCGCACAAGCCGCGTGTGGAGAGCAGACTGCGGCGGTCTTTGCTCCGCGCTTGCTGATAAGCGTCAATTACGTTGCGCGCCGTAAAATAGTGCTCACCTGACAACAGGAAAAAGAGCGCCGAAGCAAATGCGAATATGTCGGTATGTGGACCGATGACGTCCTTGGTCAACAACGACTGCTCGGGCGCCAAGTAACCGGGTGTCCCGATTGCGAGTTCGCCGAAAGTGGCTTTGAGCCCTAGCGGCCTTGCGATACCGAAATCGGCAATCTTGAAGATCTCGGTTTCGCCGCTACCACAGCAAAGGATATTTGCCGGCGTGACATCGCGGTGCACGACGCCGACCGCGTGAATCTCATCTAGCCCCTGTGCAATTGCGTAGGCCGCGCGCGCGGCGCGCTCCGGGTCGAAAGCAAAGCCCGATAGTCGCATCGAGTACGCCACGCGTTCATCGAGCGCGGTACCCTCGGCCCCGCCGTCCACGAATTCAACGGCTAACCAAGGAAGGCTCAAGGGCGTCTCTTCCATCCGCCACTCGAGAACGCCCGTATCGACAAGGCGAACGACATAGGGACTTGGCGGAATTCTTTCATTGAGTCGCCCTAGGGCAACCGCCTCCTTCCTGATTACCAGTAGCGCCGTATCGCCCCCGTCTCGCACGACATTGGGCAAAATCACTTTCACGACGACCGGCGCCTCACCCTCGGGTCCTTGCCGGAGCGCGTAGTACGCGCGGGCCGTGCCGCCGACGGCAAGCAGGCGCTTCAGCCGATAAATGACGTTCGCCTGCAATTGAGACTGAATGGGAGTGGCTACCAGCGGGTCGCCACCGGCCGCGGTCGAAGGCGAGAAAACCATAATAGTGTTCGCTCAGATTACACGAATAACGGCCATCATAAATGGGCTCTTACACCGAAGGTTACGATTTATCGAGCGGCCCTTGGCCGTGGGCTTTCCCCGGGGCATGCTAACTATGCTGAAAATGCGCTCTGTTGTACAACGAGTTAGGTACGCTAAAGTTTCAATAAACGGCGAGCTTATAGCAAGTATTGGACAGGGGCTCTGCGTGCTCGCAGCCGTGGGAGTGGAAGATACGTCGAGCGACGTCGGCTTCATGGCTGCCAAATTGGCCGGCCTACGAGTCTTCGAAGATTCCGCCGGCAAGATGAACTTAAGCCTGAGGGACGTTGCTGGAGAAATGCTTCTGGTCTCGCAATTCACCTTGTTCGGAGACACGCGTGAAGGGAATCGCCCTAGCTTTACCCGCGCGGCCGCGCCGGACATCGCGAGACGGTATTTTGAGGAACTGGCGGAAATACTAGGCACCAATCTGGGTTGCCCCGTAAAGACTGGCAAATTTCGCTCGCACATGGATTTAGAGCTCGCGAACGACGGCCCCGTGACTGTATTGATCGACTCGAAAAAAACGTTCTAGCCCTGCAGCAAAGTCGGGGACCGCGCTCCCTTGAATCAACTTGGATAATTTTGGGGGGTAAGATCTACCATATTTGGTTTAGCCTCCCGCGAAGTGCGAAACCCAACTCGGCCAGCAGGTCGATTGGTCAATTGCTCCGATGCGAATGCCTTCAGAACTTGTGGCATTGCGTCACAAGGGATGTACGGGCTAGTCGTCCACAAAGGGTTAGTAACTTCGGCCCAGCAATGACTCACTGTCGTCTCACAATACTTCGCCTCGTTACGGCAATCGCTCAGCCACTCGGGCTGGATGCAAAGTCGTTTTGTAAGCAGCATTCGTTGGACCTCAATTCTTCGCGTTCTTCAGAAGAAAGAGTTCCGTGGCAAACGTTTGCCGCATTGCTTCAGCTGACGCAGAACTCCGTCGGTGGCGCGGCGGGGCTTGAAGCAGTCGGCGTCAATACTTGTCTCGGCTTTCGCCTGTATCGACAACTCGCCGACCTCTATTTTGGATTGGAAGATTTATACCAGATTACGGTTGCGCGAATCATACCAGAAATGTACGGCACGAATTTGCGCTCGTCTTTTCGCCGTCAAGCTGACAATTCATTCAGAATTACTTTGTCGGTTGAGCGAGAGAGTGCATCCAGTTATCCCTTCTGGACACTAATGCTCGGACAATTCCGCGCCCTACCTAGACACTTGCAGTTGCCGGATGCTGCCGTTGACGTCGAATTTGGTGACAATTTTGGCGAGTATATAATCATTCCTCCAACATCAGGTGACGAGGAACACGGTCCCGCCAGTAAAATTCGCCGTGGCGTCCGCGACCACTTGCTAGACGATTTGTTGCTCCACGACGCCGCCGAACATACCGATAAACTCAGAGCCAAGAGCCTTGAACAGGAAACCAAAACGGTCGTTCACCGCAACATAAGTTGTGACCAAGAAGCTCTGCAACAATTGCTAAGCACGATAACGACAGATCTCAATGTCCCAACCGCAAGACTCTGGGCCTATTCGTCCGATGGCCTGCTTCCCATAGGTGATCATGGCGAATCCAGTAATCGAGCTCGATTGAGAAGGACCCTCTGGATCAATTCACGCCCCATTGGGTGTATCGAGGTCGAACGTGAAAGTTCGGGCGACCCCTCCGCTATCAACGCCGAATTGGATGAACACGCCGACGCGTATGTGGAGCGCATTGCCCAACTGGTGGGGTCAACGCCAAAAATAGCCGATGCGAAGTTTTCGTCCGGAACCGCCGCTGTGGTCAACGAGCCGCCGATTGCCGAGCCACCACCAAGCAGCCGAGGCAGAATGCGCGCTGCGCGAAATAGCCGCGTTGGCGAGATTGCAGGCCTATGGCGGTTGACGCCGCGGCAAGCATCTGTGATGGCACTTCTCGTCGAAGGACTTGCCAACAAAGAAATAGCGCTGCGCCTTGGGTGCAGCGTAGGTACCATCGAAAACCACGTAACATGCATACTCCGCCGCGCCAAGGTCGGCAGTCGCGGCGCGCTTACCGCGGCATTTTGGGGCCGTGGCAACTGAATCGGCATTCCGATTCGGACAATCGAAACACGATGCCTATTTCTCCCCGGCAGCTCGAAGTCCCTCGAAAAATACTCGAAGCCGGTCTACCGAGGCCTGCCGTAATATTCCGCGCACCACCGCAAATTGGTGATTGAGCGGCGCGCCATTGCCAATGAAAAAGGCGCTGTCGACAGCGCCCGCTTTGGGATCGGATGCACCGTAGACAACCTGGGCGACCCGCGCATTTACGAGCGCTCCGGCACACATGGGGCAGGGCTCCAACGTGACATATACCGTCGCACCGTCCAAGCGCCAGCAATGGCGCCGTTCGGCCGCGAGCCGCAATGCGACGATTTCTGCGTGCGCCGTGGGATCCTGGTCTCGTTCGCGACAATTGCAGCCGCGCGCAAGTTCACGTCCATCGGAGTCGACAATTACGCAGCCGACTGGTACATCACCGGCTTCAGTCGCAACGTCCGCCTCACTCAGCGCTTCGAGCATCCAATGTTCATGATTCAGGACATCGCCCGGGATTTTTGCCTGCTCGTTCGGGTTACTCATGCTCAAGCCCTCCTTGGCCATCCTCTTGGCCATTTTCGACGGCTCCGGGCGTCAGATTCGTTGCCGTTTGCGTGTTATCCGCGGCGACGCCGAAGCGCAATTCCTCACCTAGCGCAATGCGCAATTCTTCGTCACTGAGATAGTGGCGAGAGTGAGCCACGGTCAGCAGGTGCCTAACTTGCTTGAGCCATCCGGCTGAGACTCGACCATCCGCGGTGAAGTGCATAGCCTTGGGATTGGGGAGTAAACTCGCGAGATAAAAGGCCTGAGCGGGTGAGAGCGCGGCGGGCGCCGTGCCAAAGTAGAACTGCGATGCCTCCCCTACTCCGTAGATTCCTGGTCCAAGCTCTACCACGTTCCAGTAAAGCTCCATGATTTCATTTTTCGTAAAGGACTGCTCGAGAAGCAACGTAAGCGCTGCTTCCTGCAGCTTGCGGGATAATGTCTTCTCGCGCCGTAAGTATAGGTTTTTGGCTAACTGCATGCTCACAGTGCTGCCGCCGCGAATGAATCTGCCCCGCAATAAGTTGTCTCTTATGGAACTGCGTATCGCCTGAGAATCGAAGCCATTATGGTGGAAGAACCTACCGTCTTCGCACACTAANNGTACCGGGACCAAACGCCCGCTCTATCATTTTACCTTGTGAGTCAGGAACCTCCAATATGAACGGCTCTCGGAAACGCTCAGGAGCAACGCGAGGGCTCGCCGCTCGCACTCGGCAACCATTGGCTAGCTCCCATCTTGCGTCAGTCTGCGCCGGGTGAGCCGTATCGAATCGGATGCCGGCCTGCAGCGCCAATGTGCCATCCAGCCTTATTTGGCTAGCAAGTGGCGCCAGGCCACTGGGCAATGACTCGATCAGGCCTTCACAGGCTGCCAGCGGTAGAGTCATCTCGATACTGGCGCGTGTTTCACTCGCGGTTCGCCGAATATCTGCGGTGACGTTTAGACGCGCTTGACCCATGCCCAGCGATAGCTCGCTTATCTTAAGCGTATAGTCTGACTTCCATGTAACTACACCACTGCCAGAAAACGAGCCGTTGATGCCCTCGACCGTACGCGAAGCAAGCCAAGGCTGCTGCAAACTCAAGTCGAGGATTTCACCCGCGGCGGCAATGGTTGCCTCGGACGCTTGTTCGTCAATCGCGGACTTTATGCTAAGATGCAATTTTGCTGAATCTACGTGACTGAGCCCAAAGTCGTCTTCTTTGACACCCAATGTCTGGAGCGACACAAATCCGATTTCGCTATTGAGTTCAATGCGCGACGGGGCCATGGGGATTCGCAATTCCACGAACCTGCGGTCTTCGCCGGCGTTGTTGTCTTGCTCCACCTTAATGTAAATCTGGTCTGAGTCCCGCTGTGCCCGGGCACGGAGCGGGCCAATGTCGAGCTTTTGCCCCGCATGGAACCATCTAAGATTTAGTCTTGGTGTCTCGAAAGTTGCGGGCGTTGCGACTCGTTCAGCAGCGTACTTTCGCAAAACTTCTGTGTAACGCTGCGCGCCATTCAAGATTTCGACATAGCGCTCGATAGCGTCCTTAGGTAGGGCGGTTGCGGCAGTTCCCGATGGCGACTTTGCAGCCAGGGCTTGCTGCCTTCGAATTGGGCGGCTGCCACGTTCCGGAGTCGGACCGGGGTCGCCACTAGAGCGAAGTTCTATATTTGCGCTTTTTGCGCCGAGTCCGTCCAATTCCCAGTGCAATTTTCTATGATTGAGCTCAATCGCAATTGCTGTCATTTGACCGAAGAAGACATTGTGCGTCGCCTCGATTCGATCGGCGGTCAGTCGAGCGTCGTCGGAGGTAAGCGCGCCGGAAACACCCCAGGCCCAAACCATGTTCGTTTCGGGCTTGGCGCCGGACCAATTGACGGTGAGCCCAGACACGCGCAATTGTAACTGATGTCGCCGCCGGCTTACAGTGCCGCTCGGCTGATTTGCGGCCAGGTCGTTGCTGAGCGATTTTAGATCTTCTGGAAGAATTAGCGTGCCCCCAGTGACAATCAATTCGTCACGCGATATCAGCTTCGACCAGGGGAGTCTGGCCGACTGAAGCGTGACTTGCAGTTTTGGCACGCTCGGTCGTGATGCTCGAATATCGAGCAGCCACAGACCCTTAGTTCCAAGACGTACGCGGCCGACTTCAAGTGTCCAGCCGCGTTCGCGGGCGGCCGACTGGGTCAGGCCTTTTACGAATGGTCGAAAAAAAACGACGATCAGCAGCAACAGTGCGGTAAGCGTCGCAATTGCTATTTTAGATCTGTCAATCGTCGCGGGGGCCGACATGCCGATCAAAGCTCGCGAGCGAAACGATACGCGGGCACTCCCTGGAAAGGAAGTTTTACCGAAAAGAGCGAACCCGCCAGAGGATATTTACGGCGGTGCTCGTCGCTGAGTCCAACTCGCGCGGTGGTTATGTAAAGCTCGTCGAGTTCCGGACCGCCAAACGCGCACGACGTAACATTGGGAGAAGCGACTTCGACTTCGTAGTCCACTTGGCCACTGAGTGGATCAATTCGAATGACCCGCCCACCTCCAAACAACGCAACCCACAGGCCATCTTCACTATCAATGGTCATGCCGTCAGGCGCACCCGTATCTCGCGGCAATTCGGCGACTACACGGCGCGCTCCCAGCGATGCCGTTTCCAAGTCGAATTCGAAGCAACTGATCTGCAGCGTGGGCGTGTCGATGTAGTAGAAGTAACGCTTATCGCGCGACCAAACAAGGCCATTTGAACAGGTAACACCGGTCAACTTTCGAGTAACTGTCAAGTCAGTGTCGAGGCAGTAAAGGGCACCATCACCCTTCTGCGAATCCTCGACCAAGGTGCCCGCCCAAAACCGACCCTTGGGATCACATTTTCCATCATTGAAGCGCGTATGCGGTTTATCCGCTTCGGGATCCACGAGGTGTGTCACTCGTCCCGTATTTGGACTTAGCCATGCAAAGCCGCTTCTTAGCGCAAGCAGCAGCTTATCGTTGATGGTTAAAACGACCGTGCCTACGTTCTCACCGACATCGTACGCAAGGTTGGAGCCGTTTTGCGGATTGTAGCGGAAGACCTTGTTCTGCGCGATGTCTACCCAGTAAAGTACTTGTTCCTTTTCGTCCCAAAGACTTCCTTCGCCCAGGTCACACAACAGCGGAAATTTCAGCTTCGCTTCGATCACCAGACCCCCACGTTTTTCATGGACAGCCACGGTTCCTGCGGGGGCAAAGAGGGACCTGCTTGTAAGAGTTCGATCGATATATTGTCGGGTGATCTGATGAACGCCATATGCCCGTCGCGTGGCGGTCGGTTAATGGTTACACCTTGGTCCATGAGCTTTTGGCAGGTTGCGTATATGTCGTCGACCTCGTAGGCAAGATGACCAAACGCGCGACCAATCGTGTAATCTTCCGGGTCCCAGTTGTAAGTAAGTTCGACCAACGCAGACTCATTGCCCGGTGCAGCTACAAAAACGAGCGTGAATCGACCTTTTTCGGATTCGTGACGCCGCACTTCGCGTAGCCCCAGTTTTGCGCAGTAGAAATCCAATGACTCGTTCAGGTCGCGCACGCGCACCATCGTATGCAGGTACTTCATTGCTTGTTCGCTCCTTGTCCACTTCGAGCCTAGCTCAGACCAGGGATGCTACCGCCAGCATTCTCGAGACTGACCGCTGCATTGGCCCATGGGCCACATTCTGGCTATCAGCTGTCCGCTGTCAGCTATCCGGACTTCTGATTTTCCGGCTGAGAGCTGATACCTGAAGGCTGACACCAAGCGTCCGTGTGTTTACAGCGCTACCAACTTCTGCACCGCGGTAATGCCGGCTATTCCGACCACCGTCCGATCGGCGTTGAGCGTGAAGGGAACACTCTTCTTCAAGTCGGCAATGGTAAGCTGCAGGTTGCCATGCACCGTTCCTGAGCCAGACACCCGCACCAATTCGATGAGATAGTTACCAACCGGCGCGTTACGCATTGCAAGGCCTTCACTTGCGCGGCTCGTCACATCGCGGGCGGTGATGACTTGACGTGTCGGTGCTCCTAGCCACGACACCCGCTGGCCGTCAGGCGTTATAAGCGCGATATCGACGTCGGCATCGCTAGACCAGGTAGCCTCGACACGTAAGTCCCCCGACAATGCATCGCTGGACTCCGGAGTTTGAGACAAGATGCGTTCGGCGTCGCTCCGCACTTTGTCGGCAGCATTGCTGAGCAAGTCATCCGCCAACCAAATCGAGTCGATGTTGCGGCTACATCGAACTGCCTGCGCGAGCCATTCGGCCTTGTCCGCGTGAAATTCTGCCAGTGCAACCCAGAAGCGACAGGATTGCTCGCGCGCCCCAGACCAATCGTACAGGCGCGCCAAACGCTGTTGCGCCTTGACGTCATCCGGTCGTGCATCGATCACACTACCTAGCATGCGAATAGCGTCACTGCGCATGCCGCGACGAGCGGATGAATCGGCACGCGCCGTCAATGCATCGGGGTCGAGTGGCTCCTTGTCAATCCAGCGTTCGACGAGGGAATCTGCATGATCGAGCTCACTTCGACGAGTATAGAGGGCCAGTAGCGCCTTGAGACTATTGCGACGCTCGGGCTCCTTGTCGAAATCATCTTCGGCCTTGGTGAGCGATCTCAAATTGGCATCCGGTGGCAATCGATCATTGGTAAATGAACCTTTTCGCACCCACGTCCGCCGCATTGGAATCATGCGACGCGGTCGCCATTCGGGCTCCTCAATGAGAACCTGGTTATTCGGAGGCTGCACGACGAGCGGCCCAGTCGTTGGCGGCGGCACTGCATAGGGATTGGGCGATGCTTCGGCACGCAGTACTCCAGACCTGTCGGCCATGGCCGGCGGCGGGGCAGCCGCGGCCGGCGCGGGAACGGCCGCTCGTGCTTGAGGCTTATCCATCGAGCGCCCTCGCGTCGCCATTTGTGCCGCACCCATTGAATCTTCGTATTCGCCGCTCGGGGCTTTCTTGGCTTTCGACATCTCGGAAGCAGCCATGCTGGCACTCCCGCCGCCTGGAGCAGACTTCGGCTGCTCAGCCCTGGCTTCCTCGAGAGCACCCTGTTGCTCATCGTCGCTTTCGCCCGACCACTCATGCGTCTCTTCGGTCTTGGTCAGATGAAACGCCTTTAGCATCGCTTCGCTCTCGAGAACCAAGAGCGACGTATAGCGGCTCGCGACGTGGTGAGCTTGCGACAATTCGATGACTTCGCGTTTGGCGTCAGCGTCTCCCAACCGCTCGAGGTCGGTAATTCTGGCAGCGGCAAACAGCCGCGGAACGAACGCATTGCCATCGGCTTCGGTCGCAACCAGATTGACTGGCCAGCGGCGCTCGAAGGGCGCGTTGCCGAGGCGTCCCCGCAACACGACATCACCGTGAATCGTCGGCCGCTGCATGCGCGCTAATACCCACAATTCGCCTCCGGAACGCAACGAATCCGGACGACGTGGAGCGGCATCCACTAGACCCTCGGGCAATGTAACTCGCACGTTGCGCAGGTTCATGCCACGCACAGCGCCGATAACGTTGTATGCAACTTCATCCAGGCTCTTACCGGGAAGATAGTTGACGGTAACGCCGCCACCGCCGCGCGCGATGGCACCGAGCGTTTCGGAGTCCGATTCGCTACCCACCCCAACGGCGATGACCGACGCCGATGCGTCACCCAGATCGTGGTCAATCGCTTTTTCGATGGTGCCTGGCCGCACGGGGCCCACCGTCGGTGTACCGTCGCCAATGTAGACAATCGATAGGGGTCGCTCACTACGGCCACGACCGGCGAGGACGAGTGCCGAGTGAATGGCAGCTGCAGGATCGGAGGCACCCTCGACTTTGGTTGAAGCCAAGAATCGAGTTGCAGATTGTGTCAGCTCGTTGCCCGCGGACCCTAGCCCGTCGGGTAGTACGTCGCAGACGGTGTCGCAGGTCATTATACTTGCGTGGTCGGATGGTTCGAGCTCGGACAAGAGTCGCAGCGCCAACCGCTGTGCACGCTTGAAGTTCTCACCCAGCATCGACCGGCTGGCGTCCACCACGACTATCATGTCGCGAGGCAAGTCCGAATCATTGCGTGGCCATGCGGGCCGCAATGTCAGCGCCGCATATCCGGTGGTGTCCGCTATTTTTGGGGGGTTTGACGGCACGTTATTCGTCGCGGTGATTCGCTCACCGCGAACACTGTAAGCCCAGGCTTTGAGCTCAGCATCGCGGCTGGGCAGCGCGTATTCGAGAATGATGTCGCCGTGTGGCGTAAAATCGTTCTCCGATAGGGAAAGGCGCGTTATGCCCCCATCCGTTGATTGGCGCAACGTGTAGCCAATGGAGCGCACGCCATAAGCAGCATCATGCCCGCGCACCTGAACGTCCAAATCGAATTGCCCAATTTTCGTGGTTCCGCTCGGGTCGTATGCGAGGGGATAGGTATAGCGTCGCGCGTCACCCGAAGGATTCGAGACTTGGGTATACGTCATTACGACGCGGCGATTGCCCCGCTTGGGTATCGGGTAGATTCTCAATTCGAAACGCCCCCCCCGTTGCCACTCCAGAAGAGCGGGGTCGCGCCACGGACCAGGAACCCAAACGATGTCGTCCTTTATGACTCGCTGATTTACCGGCGTAGCGTTGACGATGGCTCCGCGCCAAATGGCGGCTGCTCGATCGCGATCGACGAAAGCTCCTTCCTCCATTTTGCCGTCCACATCGAGCGCGAGCCGCTCGATTTTGGCATCCGCCGGCAAGGGAAACCTGTAGATACCCTCCAGAACGTCGTTACTGCTATTGACGAATGTCTCATCTATTTCCGTACGCACCAGATTGGCGACGACACGAACTTGAACCTTGTGCGACGCAAGGCTTACAACACCCCGCAATTCGTCGTTTGCTCCCGGCTTTTTGGCCTTCAATTCCCCCAGCCCTCGGCTCGGTTCGTCTACCCCGTCGGACTTGGAGCGATCTTCGCTCCACGCCAAATCTTCACCTAGATTTGCGTTACTGCCCGCAGCCTGAATCTGCCCCTCTTTGATGCGCAGTTGCTCGCCCGCGTGTACCTTCGATTCGTGCTTCTTGTCGTCTATTATCTTCAGCACGCCGTGCGCCACATCGACGACGGTACCCATTGAATCGGTAGTGATCGCGACTTTCGCGGCANNCGCATTGCCGCGAAGCATCTTGATTTGCCTGTGGTTGGCGTCCGGAACGAGTACTTGCGTGCTTCGATCGAGCACGACACCGACGTTTTCTCCAAACCCTAGGCTAGCGCGGGTGCGGTCATCGGTTTGAACCTGCGAAGGAGCGGCAACGTTGGCGTTGACCTTGGCAGTTTGGCAGTTTTTGCCTTCGGAACCGCAGATCTCAAGACCGATGTCACCGCCACCGGCCCTCCAAAGACGCGTCACTGTACCTGACCATTGACCTTCCGGGGCAGTTTGCTTCTTGGGTCGCACCGATATGAAGATCAAAATTCCAGATACGAGCAGAACAGCCCCAAGTCCCAATCCCACCGGCACGATCAAAGATCGGTGCTGCTCGTTCTTGGGTGCTTGTTGCCCATCCCCATTGGGTGCGGTTGACTTACTCATAGAAGGCCTCTTCCAATTGCACCGGATCTTCAAAGACTCCGTCTGTTGAGGATAACGGTGCTCGCTGCCAAGTCTTTCACCAAGTCAGGAATATTCAGAACGCCATCAAGTGCCGCAATTCCATCGAATCGGCGGGTCCTACGGACCGGCCGCTACACGACACCATCGTCATTATTTCCTGGGGCATTCGCCCAAACCCAGATTTCTTCGCCGAATTCCCAGTACAACGGTTCAACAGAAACGATGTAACCAGGCTCAAGCTACCAGAACCCGCGACGATAGCGCAAATGTACCTTTTGGTTGCTGTCGGTGGCTAACTCAAGCTAGTTTCAAGCAAGGCACGTTCTACAGCATGCCTACAAGAGGTGCTCATGTCGCAGTCTTCGCCCGATCTTCCGGTTGAATCACGACCCTTGCCCCCGGCAGCGGAATCACGACCACTGCCCCCAGCAAATGCGCCCGGCGGCGGCGTACCTCTATGGCTAACCATGTTGATTAGCCTAATATGCCTGGGCGTTGGCCTGAGCGTCAGCTTGATCACGTCACGCAAGCCGGAGCCCCCGCCTGTTGCCGTTCCAAGCGCTGCCTCCAGTGCAGAGGTCAAAAAGCCTGCCCCAACGCCCCTTGAGTTGGCCGAACAGGGGAACTCGCAGGCAGTAGATGCACTGGAGAAGCTTGCACCAGCAGAACGCAGTATCGAGCAAGCACTCGCGTTATCCCAGGGTCATGCAGCGGTAAAGAGGCTCGCCCTGACCCATTTACGCGGCACAATTGCCAAACAAGGCGGTACGCCGGATGCCGAATCCACCAAACGACTCGTCCAGTTTGCCAGAGATGCCGATACGGCGCGTGAAGTCATCGGGCTCTTCGCAACGTTGCCCGGTCCATTGGGGCCGGATCTACTCTACGAATTTTCCACGGATAAGAAGATCCAGCCGGAATTGGCCAAGCTCGCTGAACAACTGCTGCTAAATAAGGAAGTTCGACCGAAAGCCTCGCCTGCGTTGTCACTCCTGTTGGATCTGCATGACGCAACGACCTGCGATGCGCGCCGTCCGTTGCTCGAGAAAGCGCCGGAGGTGGGTGACCGCCGGATGCTGAGCGTGGCCGTTAGCTACATCAAGAAAACCGGTTGCGGCTCTAACAATCGCCAAGATTGCAACCCATGTTTGCGTGACGACAATTCAAAAGTGCTGCGAACAGCCATCGCGAAAGTTCAAGGTCGTAAGGCGCCTGCGTTTTGAAGTTCCGAGCGGCGTTTTATGGCTTGATTCATTAGCGTGAGACCTTGGGAGATTTGCGAGAGTTCCACAGGGTTTCGGGGCGCCATGATGCCGGTGAAATTTTCGCCAACCGCAAGCCTTACGCGATCCTCGGTCACGGGACGAAGCAGAAAGAACTGTTCGCTATGCACGAGCGCTCGAAGAATCGAGGTTGAGCTCCACCGCAGTTCATTCATTGGCAATAGCTTCAGTATGGAGCGCCGCAGTTTTCTTTCGCGATTGCCGGGGAAATTTATCGTGACACTCACCGTTGCGCCCTCGCGCAGTTGACCGTCCGCCTCGACGATGAACGGATTCCATTCGCCGTATGCCCGAAAATTGGTCAGAACATCCCAAACAACCGTCGCGGTTGCGAGGATCTCTATCTCGGATCGAAGTTCCACTTTTTGGCCGACTATGGTCAATGACATGTGACACTCCCGCTACGAGAACGGATTGTGAACCGCACCGCCGCGTGGGCGAAGCATGTTTTCGTCTCGAGCCGGGAATGGCATGAAGCGTTAGAAAAGTTGATCGTGGTTCCGAACGTCCGTTCAGTGATTTATTCTTAGGCCTGAAGAGCCTGCGGACCGTTATTTTCGTACCAAATCGCCGGAACAAAGGACGCGAGCGTCATGCAAACGTTCACAGAACTCAAATAACGAGGAACAGCGCAAATTACGCAGGCACGGAGACAGGAAAAAGACTTTACCGAGTGAGGGGTACGCTGGTATCAAGTGGCGGCCCACGACACCTGTTCGGATGGTCGTTCTCAACAATCACCCATTAGTGCGCTCAAACCAGAGATAATCCGATGCGTAGACTCAGTACCCCGATTTTTTTGTCTGGACTCCTAATTGCCGGCCCGATCTTGGCGCAAGACGTAAAGCCAGACGATATAAAGCTCGACGAACAACCCGCAGCTAAAGCTCCCGCAGCGCAGGCTCCTGCAGCTCAAGCTCCCGCAGCTCAGCCCCCCGCGGCTCAGGCCACTGCCGCTGTCGGTGCCACTGCAACCGCAAACGCTGACGCAAAAAAGGAAGAGAAGAAGGAAGAAAAGAAAGCCGAGGACACCCGAGCGGCAACGGGATCTGTCAGTGGACCCGTCACCGCAGGCGACGACACTTGGCGGTTTGGTTACAATGGCTTCTTTCGCGCACCCATGCGAGTGGGCATTGCTTCACGCACGGCTAGTCCCGGGCAAAGCTCGATGACGCTGCATTCACCGCTGGTCCCAGATGACCAGTACCTGAGCTGGCAGCATACCAAGCATTCAAACCGCGACTGGGCTGAGCTGTTCTTTAGCTACGGTAATAGCTGGGCCAAAGGCGTGGTCGCCGTACAGGGGTACAACTTCGTGGACAGCGCCTCAGCAGACTGGCATTCGAATTTTGGCGTTGGTCAAGGCTGGATCGAGATTACGCCCTACATGCCAATCGAGAACGTTCGGATCAAGCTCAAGGCCGGAAGCTTTTGGAATCGCTACGGCGGGGCTGGCCGCTATGACGCGGGCGAATATGACACATTCATTTTCGGTCGTACTCACACAATGGGCGAAACAACGCGCCTGGAGATAGATCTAGAAGGTCAACCCATAACCCTTGCGTTTGAACACGGAATTGGCACGAAAAAGCCTGATCCGAGCATTTACAACACGGCACGCTTCACCTTGCTCGACCATTTTCATGCCGAAATGGTCTACGATCAAGCGATAACCGTCGGCCTCCACTTTTTGGATTCATGGTCGCAATCTGAACCTCTCGTCACGGGCCCACAACCAACGTGGGTTTACCCGGGACCTGCAGTATCTCAATACCAGGGGCTTACTCAACCCGACGGCAGCATGAAGATATTCGGTGCCGAAGCGCGCTTCGATATGCCGGAGGTATTCGGGTACCTCTGGGCGGGCGCCTCGTACATAAGTCTAAAGGACGCCGTAACGGTAGCTCCGGCTGTCGAAGTAATTCACAGCGATGGCGGCGGCGAATACAACATGGGCGTAACTGGCAACTACCTGGACAGCGAAACCTGTCGCTGGAACTCCGCATACTTCGGAACTCGATGCAGCGGCGGCAACGGGAGCGTGTTGACGTTGGCGGGTCAGTATGAGGAGAAAGTCGGAGACCTGCTTGGAGAGTCTCCCTTCGGTGAAGGCCAGGATTTGACGATCAAGCTCTACGGCATGTGGAACAAGATCAAGAGCGACGACGCAACGCAAAGCGGCGTTACCAAGCTGAAAGTCGGGACGGATTGGCTGTTCGATGTGTTTCCTGTAATGGCTGTTGCGGCGCGCTTTGATTACTTGATGCCGAGCAGCCGTATCAAGCAGCAGAATTTCGGCATTCTGTCGCCTCGCATCGTGCTGCGTTCGAGTTTCGTCACGCATGAGTCGATAGCCTTTCAATATTCGCGGTATCTTTATGCCAAACGCACCTGCGACGTAGGCACTCCGGCGGATAATCCGGTCGTTATACCCGGTGCTGGCGCATCAAACCCGAGCAACGTGGCAACGCCATTCCAAGGCGCTCCAGCGTCTGCAACCTACGGCGTGAATCCCACGGACCTCTCACAGGAAGCCCAATGCGTTCAGCCACCGCCATCAGCCGTGGCACCCGACGGCTGGGGCGCGTCCACGCAGAACAACCAAGGGACGGCAGTACGTGGCCAGCCGTACACGGGTTCGAGCCTGCGACCCGACGTAAACGTTTTCACGATTGAAGCCAGTATGTGGTGGTGACGAGACTCGAGCAAGATGCTCGAGCCGCTGAGAGCGAAGGCCGTGGGACACAATCCCGCGGCCTTTCGCAATTTCGATGTTCGCCATGGCCGTACGCCCAGTTGTCAAAAGAGTATCGATGGGTGGCTGATGCGAAATGATCGATCCATCCTTCACCGTGGCCGCGAAGGGACAGGCACGAGGACTACGAAGATGAACAAGTTGTCACCGGTGGCTGCCAACGACATGCAAGTTCGCACAGCCCTCCAGGTCGTTGTCGCTACGATGCAACTCGTCGGTTTAACGCTGTTGACCGCCTGCGATCCTCCGCCGAAAGATCCAATTATTCCAGAGGAAAACTGGGATGCTTCCTACCCACAAGGCAGCAGAAATTGTAGCGGGAACGGCGTTTGGACAAAGAATGGATGTGTCGCGCCCTCTGCAGTAAAGCTCAATACGGTCGGGTATTTGATGGACCGCAGAAAACTAGCCAGCGTGCCAGCGGACGCTACGGAATCTAGTTTCGTCGTTCGCAACATGGCAACGCAGCAACCGGTGTATTCCGGTTCCCTATCCGCTGCCTCGATTGACGTAAGCGACACGGGCGACACGGTTCGAATCGCGGACTTCAGCGATGTCAATGAGCCAGGAACTTACATAATTGAAGTACGAGGAATTGCTGCTTCCCCGCAATTCGAGATCGGAGACACGGTATACAATGATATTCTTCGAACCTCATTGCTCGGATTGTACGGGCAGAGATGTGGAACCTCCGTTAGTCTCGAGTACAACGGCGACACTTTTGGTCACGCGGCTTGCCACTTGAACGACGCGCAATTTGACGCTGCGCTAGTGCCCGGCATGACCGGAATGCAGGTCGCCACCGGCGGTTGGCATGATGCTGGCGATTACGGGAAGTACACGGTCAATGGTGCCTTCTCCGTGGCCTTCTTGCTCAAGGCTTGGGAGGACTTCGGCCCAAACCTCGGCAGCGTCAATCACATTCCCAAGTACACTGACAGTTTGCCGTCGATCCTCGCCGAAGCGAAATACGAAATCGATTGGCTTCTGAAGATGCAGCTCACCAACGGCAGCGTCTTGCTGGTGGTCTGTCCAAAAGCCTATCCGGGTGACGCCGTAATGCCGGAAGCAGATTATCCGGCGCGCTTCTTCTTGCGAGCAAGCACGGGTGCCACTGCCTATTTTGCTGCCGCCGTTGCAATGGCTTCGCGTATTTTTCGGCCATTCGATGGCACTTACGCGGACAAGCTGCTGGCGTCAGCTCAAAATGCCATGCAATGGCTTGCGGCGAATCCGAACGACATACAAGCGCCAGACGGTACCTACCAGAATCCACTCGTAGCCGGTGGACCCTACAATGTCGTGACCGGCCTCGATTCACCGCCGCGTACTTGGGCATCCGTCGAACTCTGGCGTACCAGCGGCGAAGGTGACTTGGCGGCAATCGAGTCGACGCTGCGCGGCATGACCGTATCGTCCAGCTGGGACTGGCCGGGACCCGGAAATCTCGCCGTTTTCGACTATGCAGCATCAGACAGCACTTTGCGCGACGCAGCGACAGTCACGAAAATTCAAACCGCAATAACCACTGTGGCAGATGACTTGGTCACGACTACCCAGAATCATGGCTACGGACGCGCCGTAAGCGCGACGGACTACAATTGGGGTTCGAATGGCTTCGTGGCACGTGCGGTGATGAATCTCCAAGCGGCGTATCGCGTTACGAGTGATCCCAAGTATCTCGACGCGGCAACCCAGCAAGTCGATTACTTGCTGGGGCGAAACCCATTTGGCCGATCGCTTGTCACCGGCCTAGGCTACGCGCCACCGGTCAATCCGCACCATCGTCCGTCCAACGGTGACAACGTGAGCGAACCCTGGCCCGGGCTCTTAGTCGGTGGCCCGCATAGAGATGCCAGTGACCCACTCGCCAAGGCGAACCCAGACGTCCCTGTTGGGAAGTCCTGGTACGACTCAGCTTCCGACTATTATGTCAATGAAATCGCCATCAATTGGAACGGGCCGCTCGTCTACGCGGTAGCGGGTTTCGTAAAGTGAGTACCAGGATGAGGAAATGCGTCCGTGGGGGTCCCAGGTCCGACATCGAGCCGGGGTCGGGCGCAGGGTTTGCGGGGCCTCGATTTGTCCCGGGGATCGGATTTCCGCCCTGGCCCTTTGGGTTTTGGAGGCTTCTTGCAGTTGGCGGGTGTTTTTCGCCAGCACGTTCAGCTAGTATCCGCGGGGTTTTTAGAAATGCCCCACGGTCATATCCGGGGTTCGACAGTCGAATCACGGGGTTCTGCGTCGGCTCGCTGCGTCAATATGAGCCAGCTCACAATTGAGAAAGGTTGCCATGAACTCGAAAGCTCATTGGTCTGTTTTGCTGTTAGCGTACTCCGTGATTGGTGTGTTCGGCTGTAGGTCAAACCCAACCGATCCATCGCTGAAGGATACACCTGAAGGAGCCCCCTGCCCAGCTTCAGGCCTATTCGACGACGGCGAGGACAACAACAATCAGGTATTGGTAAACGAAGGTCGAGGCGGTTACTGGTACACGTACGTCGACAACGAAGGTTCCACGATTGATCCTCCTGCGGGTGCGACGGGCGGCATATTCAGCTTTGCGCAAGGTGGTCTGCATGGCTCCGCGTATGCGGCACGAATGAAGGGCTCGATCTCCAAGGCCTCCGTCGTGTTTGCCGGTATGGGAGCAAACTTCGTCGATCCGAAAGGGCCCTATGACGGATCCAAGTATGGCGGTCTCTCGTTTTGGGCAAAGAAATCGCCGGGCACAACGCCCAAGGTTCGCTTCAAGATTCCCGACGTGGCGACCGATCCGGATGGGGGCGTCTGTTCCGCTTGCTACAACGACTTCGGTATCGAACTGAAATTGACCGAAGATTGGGAGCAGTACATCATCCTTTGGGATATGCTGAAACAAGAGAAGGGATGGGGAGCGCCGCATCCACACGGGATCGACACAACCCAGATGTTTGCCGCTCAATTCCAGGTAAACGACAAGGGTCAGAATTACGACATCTGGGTGGACGATCTTGCCTTTACGGGCTGCCAAGGCGGCTCCGGTTCGGCGGCACCTCCACCAGCGGCTCCACCTGCAGCGGCCCCACCTGCGGCTCCGGCACCTGCGGCTCCGGCACCTGCCAAGAAATAGTTCCGGACAAGAGCGTGGGCCCAGGTAATCGGCCCACGCTCGCCTCAGAGCACAAGCGCGAGCGTCCTTGTGAGCAGGGACGTGCGTGGCTACGATTATAACTGAACATAACGGATTATCATGAAGCTAAATTCTAAGTCCTTCGGGTATTCGACTTGGCTGCTCGTAGCCGCCATCACTTCGGGCACTGTGTTGACGCTAAGTTGCGTTCCAAGACATCGCCACTCCAGCAAAAACAGTGCGGATAGCGCTTCGCAACCGGTTGCGAAGGTCAACCCGAACGAAGGCCTTAACCCCGCGCCGCCGCCGCCGCCGCCCGCGGCACCAGTTCCTTCCAATCCAAAAACTGGAAACGTGAACATTGACCGATTTCTTGAGCTTTGGACGAACATTCACAATATGTCCAATGGCTATTTCAGCCCCGAGGGCATCCCTTATCATGCGATCGAGACGCTCATAGTCGAAGCTCCCGACTACGGACATGAAACAACTTCCGAGACGTACAGCTACTGGGTGTGGCTCGAATCCATGTACGGCAAAGTGACCAATGACTGGACACACCTCGACCGCGCCTGGAGAAATCTCGAATACTACATGATTCCGAAGCACGTCGATCAGCCGACGAATGTTGCTTATAATCCGACTAAGACGGCAACGTACGCACCCGAAATGGACCGACCCGATGACTACCCGGTGGCGCTACAGGGTACCGTTGCGGTAGGACTTGACCCAATCGGCAAGGAACTCCGCGATACGTATGGATACACCGATATCTACGCCATGCACTGGCTGATGGATGTCGATAACTGGTACGGGTTCGGTAACCGCGGCGATGGAACCAGCCACGGATCGTTGTTCAACACCTTCCAGCGCGGCATCCAGGAATCCGTCTGGGAAACCGTGCCGCAGCCTTGCTGGGACGAATTCAATTGGGGTGGCAAGTTTGGCTATCTGGACTTGTTCGTGGCTGATAGCAAACCGGCAAAACAGTGGAAGTACACCAACGCGCCTGACGCCGACGCGCGCGCGGTGCAAGCCATGTATTGGGCCAAGAAGTGGGCCGACGAACGCGGCGGCAATCCGACGGTAGATGGGATTGCCAAAAAAGCCAGCACAATGGGCGACTTCGTTCGGTATTCGTTCTTCGACAAGTACTTCAAGAAACTCGGTTGTAAGGACCCGAGCTGTCCGCAGGGTACTGGTTATGATTCCGCCCACTATTTGTTGTCTTGGTATTTTGCTTGGGGCGGCGCGATTCCCGGAGGCGGGATCTGGGCTTGGCGAATTGGGTCAAGCCACACTCATTCCGGTTACCAAAACCCAATGGCGGCCTACGCACTTTCGCATGACCCAGCGTTGCGACCCACATCGCCCAACGGTGCCCGCGATTGGGGAACGAGCATGACCCGTCAGCTGGAGTTCTACCGGTGGCTGCAATCGAACGAAGGTGGATTTGCCGGTGGAGCAACTAACAGCTGGAACGGCCGATATATGGCGCCTCCGGCTGGAACGAAGACTTTCTACGGACTACCGTATGTCGAGTCACCTGTTTATATGGATCCGCCGAGCAATGAGTGGTTCGGATTCCAAGTCTGGTCGATCGAGCGACTTGCCGAGTACTACTACGTGAGCGGCGATCCGAAGGCCGAAATGATGCTCGAACGCTGGGTAAAATGGGTCAAGAAGAACACCAAGTTGCTGCCTGATGGCACCTATCAAATCCCTTCGACACTTAAATGGTCGGGGCAACCCGCCAATGATTGGAATGAGTCGAGTCAAAGTTGGGATGCAAAAGACGCTAACTATAACAACTCTCTGCATGTTCAGGTCACTCAGTTTACCGACGATGTCGGAACGACTGCCGGCTTAGTACACACGCTCGAATTTTACGCCGCCAAGAAGGGCGACAAGGAAGCGCGCATTCTGTGTAAGGAATTGCTGGACAGAATGTGGACTAAGTTCCGGGATGACAAGGGAATATCCAGCCCCGAGCAACGCGCCGATGCCAAGCGTTTCAATGAGAAGGTTTTTGTGCCCGCCAATTGGCAAGGGAAAATGCCAAACGGTGACCCGATTGGTAACAAGAGCACGTTCCTGAGCATTCGCTCGAAGTACAAGCAAGATCCGGCATTCAAGCAGGTAGAGGCTTTCCTCAAAGGCGGTAAGCCCCCAGAGTTTCACTACCACCGGTTCTGGTCACAGACGCATATCGCGCTAGCCTACGCAACCTATGGTTGGCTGTTCCCGAAATTCTAAACGGGTCTTCTCCCTGAGCGGCGCCACCTTTCATTTGACGGTTCGACAACGCTGCCGCGAGGGAAATAGGCATCGTAACCGGTTTTTGGCTACTAGTTGATGACAACTCGCCGCGGTGGCATGGCTTTGGGCTACCGCGTTGAAGTCACAAGGAGTGATACGAATGTGCCTGCTATTGCATAGATTGACTTGGCTCTTGTTGCCGACGCTCGTCGTCGCCGCGGTCTCGGGTTGCTCAAAGCATCACGGCCGCAAGGGCGGAGTGGCCGCCTTCGTGGGCGCTTCCGATGCAAACCCCCAAAGAGAACATAGCTTGATCAAGACCGTCGACTTCAACGATGGGACAAGCCTTCCCTGGACGCTCTCGTTTTCGGATCCAGCCAAGGGCTACGCCGCGGTGGAAAATGGCGCGTATTGCCTGCATGTCGAGAATAAAGGTGCCAACAAATGGGATGCCCAGGTGCGGCATCGGGAAATGGTGATCCAAAAGGGTCACACGTATTCGCTTACGTTCAAGATATGGGGCGATCAGAAGACCCGAGCGAGTGTGAAGGTCGGCATGGTGGGACCACCTTACCGAGAATACTGGGTTCAAGTGATTCCCATAGATACCCAGCCGACAACGATTACCGACAAGTTCACGATGAACTACGACGATGACCCAACGGCCGAGTTCACGTTTCACTACGGTGGCACGATGGCTCTAGCTCGGGAACCCTTCGTAATATGCATTGATGACGTAATTCTCTCGGATCCGGCGTTTACTCCAGCGCCGAAGGAGCAGAAGGCGGCCGTGCCAAAACTGGCCGTAAACCAAGTGGGCTACTTCCCGCACGGCAGTAAGATTGCGGCCTATTCGAACACGTCGCCTACTCCGCTCAGATGGGAGCTTCTCGACGCGGGACAGGCCGTCGCTACGGGGAATACCCATCCGCATGGGATGGACGCCGCAGCAGGCGAATCGGTGCACATAATTGACTTTAGTAGCTACGTCAAGCAAGGACAAGGCCTGTCCTTGCGCGTTGGAAGTGACGTGAGCCCGCCCTTCGACATTGGCACCGAGCTTTATCACCGTCTCAAGTACGACGCGCTCCACTACTACTATCACAACCGCAGCGGCATCGAACTCAAGATGCCCTACGTCGAGGACAAGAAATGGGAGAGACCAGCGGGGCACTTGACGAGTGACAGATCCGTCGCCTGTGCTCCCGAGGCAGGTTGCAATTATAAGCTGGACGTGAGTGGTGGTTGGTACGACGCCGGCGATCACGGCAAATACGTGGTCAACGCAGGCGTTACGGTCTGGACACTATTGAACCTCTATGAGCGAACGAGGTTCCTGGGCACGAGCCTCAGTGATTTTGCGGATGGTAAGTGCAACATACCAGAAAATCGAAATCGAGTGTCCGATCTGCTCGATGAAGTCCGCTGGGAACTGGAGTGGGAACTAAAGATGCAGGTGCCAGACGGTCAACCCAGAGCCGGCATGGTACATCACAAGATCCACGACCGGAGCTGGACGGCCCTTGGCATTCGGCCCGATGAAGCGGAAAAGAAAATGATCCGCTTTCTCAGGCCAGTAAGCACGGCCGCGACCTTGAACCTTGCGGCCAATGCGGCTCAATGCGCAAGAATCTGGAAGGGCATCGACGACGCCTTTGCCGGGAAATGCTTGATGGCAGCGGAAAAAGCTTGGCAGGCCGCCAAGGCCAATCCGCAAGTATTCGCTGCTGCCAATGATAACAGTGGCGGGGGCCCGTACGACGATAGTGAACTCACGGATGACTTCTACTGGGCAGCAGCAGAACTTTGGACGACAACCCAAGGGGACGAGTACAAAACCTACGTGACGGTCTCGCCCTGGCACACGCGGTTCCCCATGCAAGCGGGTAACTCTACGGCTTCGTTCGATTGGCAACGCACTGACGCGCTTGGCAAAATGTCCATGGCGACTGTTTCACCGGGAGTCGATGGCAATACGCAGAAGGAGATGAAGTCGCAGATCGAAGAAGCTGCCGATGCATACATGAAATTGATTTCCGAGACTGGCTATAGCCTGCCGTTCAAGGGCTCGCCCGACGGCAAATATCCTTGGGGATCGAACTCGTTCGTACTCAACAACACCGTCATCCTCGCGCTTGCCTACGACCTGACCAAGCAGAAGAAATACTTCGACGGCGTCATCGACTCGATGGGATATATTTTCGGTCGCAATCCGTTGGGACAGTCATATGTGACCGGCTACGGCAGTAGGCCGCTGGAAAATCCCCATCATCGTTTTTGGTCAAACCAAGTGGACAAGCGCTTCCCCACGGCGCCGCCGGGCTGTGTTTCGGGCGGCCCAAACTCGGGCTTGCAGGATCCGTACGTTCAGGCCGCGGGCCTGAAAGGCTGCGCTCCCGAGAAGTGCTTTATCGACAATATCGAAGCGTGGAGCGCGAACGAAATTACCATCAATTGGAACGCTCCTTTGGTATGGATTGCCGCTTTCCTCGACGAACGGGGCCCAAAATTAGCAGCCACACCTTCTCCATCTGCTGCAACAAAACCGGCCATGGCGAAGGGAAAGGGGGCCGGAGCGGCTCCCCAGCTTCCGGCTAAAGGTCAGGCAAAAGGCAAGAAGAAGTAGCTGGCTGATGCCCGGTGGGTCGCGCTAGATTCGGCCCGACCACCTCGGAAGCAGTGTACCGAGGTAGCCCTCCCTGGACCTTGGGGAGGGTCACCTCGCACCAGGTCCCCCCTATAAAGAGGCTCAAGCGATGCGTTTCGGTCATTTCGACGACAATAATCACGAATACGTTATTACTACGCCGCAGACTCCTTACCCTTGGATCAATTACCTAGGGTGCGAGCAATTCTTTTCACTGATATCGCAGCAAGGTGGCGGTTATTGCTTTTACCGTGACGCGCGCCTGAGACGCCTCTTACGCTATCGCTATAACAATGTTCCGACCGACGCGGGTGGTCGATATTTCTACATTCGCGAACAAGATGGCAGTTATTGGACGCCTACCTTCAGTCCCGTGAAAGCCGCTCTCGATTCATTCGAATGCAGGCATGGCCTGGGCTACACGACGATAACAGGCAAGCGCAAGGGCCTGTCCGCGCAGGTCTTGTATTTCGTACCTCTTGGAACTCAAGCTGAGATTCATCAACTTACGTTGACCAACGAAGGAACTTCTCCGCGAACCGTGCGAGTCTTTTCCTACGTCGAATGGTGTCTGTGGAACGCGATGGATGATTTTACCAACTTCCAACGCAACTTCAGCACGGGCGAAGTCGAAGTCGACGGCAGCACGATTTACCACAAGACCGAATACCGCGAGCGCCGCAACCACTACGCATTTTATCACGTAAATTCCCCGGTTGCCGGCTTCGATACGGATCGAGAAAGCTTCTTTGGTCTTTACAACGGAATGCACGAACCGCAGGTGGTCGCGGAAAATAAGCCAAGGAATACCGTCGCCAACGGCTGGGCACCGATTGCATCACACGCCATTGACATAACGCTGAAGCCCGGCGAGACAAAGTCCCTCGTGTTCGTCCTCGGATACATCGAGAATCCCCAGGATGAAAAGTGGGAAAAGCCCGGTATCGTCAACAAGTCACGCGCCAAAAAGTTGATTGCCGAATTCTCCACGCCTGCGCAAGTCACGCAGGCGATGGCTAAGCTGAAGGCACATTGGGACAATTTGCTCAGCAAATACGTCGTCGAGTCCAGCGATGAGAAACTCAATCGCATGGTCAACGTCTGGAACCCCTATCAGTGCATGGTGACATTCAATATGTCACGCAGCGCCTCCTATTTCGAAACTGGGATTGGGCGAGGCATGGGGTTTCGCGATTCGAATCAGGACTTGCTCGGATTCGTTCACCAGATCCCCGAGCGCGCTCGCGAGCGAATCATCGACATCGCCTCGACGCAATTTCCGGATGGCAGCGCGTATCATCAATATCAACCACTCACGAAACGCGGCAATAACGACATCGGGAGCGGCTTCAACGATGACCCGCTGTGGTTGATTATCGGCGTGGCCGCGTATATTAAAGAGACAGGCGACTACGCCATCCTAGACGAGCAGGTGCCATTCGATAATGACACTGGCAATACGGCATCACTGCTAGAGCATCTCAAGCGCTCGTTCGATCACGTCCTAAACAACCTGGGACCCCATAATTTGCCTCTGATTGGGCGAGCCGATTGGAATGACTGCCTCAACCTCAACTGCTTCTCTGAAACGCCCGACGAACCGTATCAAACGACGGGCAATCGAGTAGGTCGGACCGCAGAGTCGATTTTCATTGCCGGTATGTTCGTTGGTATTGCGCCGGAATACGCAAAGCTATGCGAGACCAAGGGGCAGGCCAGCGAAGCTAGCAGGGTAATGGCCGAAGTCGCAAAGATGGAGAAAGTCGTTCTGCAACATGGCTGGGACGGCGAATGGTTCCTTAGGGCGTATGATTTCTTCGGCAACAAGGTAGGCAGCAAAGAATGTGCTGAGGGACAAATCTTCATCGAGCCACAGGGCTACTGCATCATGGCGGGCATCGGCGTAAAAACCGGCGAAGCCAAGAAGGCCCTGGACGCCGTAGAAGCTCGAATGGCAACGAAATACGGGATTGTCCTGCAGAACCCCGCATACCAAACGTATCACGTCGAGCTGGGCGAGATATCCTCGTACCCGCCGGGGTACAAGGAAAATGCGGGTATTTTCTGTCACAACAATCCGTGGATAATGATCGCCGAAACGGTAATTGGTCGCGGCGACAAGGCCTTTGACTACTACAAGCGAATTACGCCTGCCTATGTTGAGGATATCAGCGAGATTCACCGGACAGAGCCCTACGTATACTCGCAAATGGTCGCTGGCAAAGACGCGGCTGGCATCACGGGTGAGGCCAANNATTCGCCCCGACTACGACGGTCTAATCGTCTCGCCTTGCCTCTCCAATGAAATTGGCGAGTTTACAGTCACGCGTAAGTGGCGGGGTGCAACTTACAAGATTCAGGTAAAGAACACCGGCACTCACTGGACAACGCCCAAGCTCACGGTCGACGGCAAAGCGGTGGCAGGGAACAAGGTTCCCATCGCCCCCGCGGGGTCGACCGTGGATGTTCGGTGCGAAGTTTAACGCACCCCGGCCGGAGGTTCTTCGAGTCGAGCAGCCTTGGATTATCCTTCCGATCCTGGCGCTTGCTAGAGCGGCACTCGGAAACGTGAAACGCAATGACGGCCGCTCTAGCCGCCCGCGAACGGGCGAGGGGGGAGGCTCGGCGCGGCCGAGGGGGGCGCTGCGGCGCCCCCGCAGAAACAAAACTAGAGCGCCGTTCGTGCCGAAAGGCACGCGCGAAGCGCCGAATCGTTCCACGATTCGGAACGGCGTTCTAAGGGCCCTCGCAGGCGGGCGCCCCTTGATGGTACTCTGCTAGCTGGTGGTTCCCGCAGGTAATCGAGCCGCCAAGGTCAGGTATGTCGATTCGCGTAGTAAGGCTTGGGTTCTCCTTGCCACCCCTACACCGGTGGATAAGTCCCACGCGCTGTTACATTGCCGACATTTTGCAGCCAGTACTCATCGACAACGACAACGTCGATCGGCTGGCGATCGCTGTGCACGAACTTCTCGAGAACTGCATCAAGTATTCGAACGGCGACCAAGTCCGCCTGGAATTCGAGATCAATCGCGATGGTGACGAGGCAATCGCGGGCATTCGCACCACGAATTCTGCACTCAGTTTACACGTCGCTAATCTGTGTCGCAGAATAGACGCTCTGAATGCAGCAAAGGATCCGATTGAACATTACGATGAAGTAATTCGTGACAGCCTAATTCAAGGCGGCTCTTCGCTGGGATTGGCTCGAGTAAGAGCTGAATCGAACGTACACCTTTCTTATCAAATTCAAAAGGACGTGGTCGTTGTCCTGGGCGAAATGCACGTGCGCGTGAGGAAAGTGACATGAGTCAACTTAGGTTGCTGCCTGTGGTAATGGAGGGGTTCTCTATCCGGCCGACGCTTGCAGCTTCGGGCCTGAAAATTGCGCTGCAGGGCAGCGCTGACATGGAGGCACGCCCAAGCCTAAGCCAATTTGTGCCCCAGGCGCACGAGGAGGCCAAACGTTTAGCCGTAACCGAAGTTTTTGTCGATGTGCACGAACTCTATTTCATCAATTCCGTGTGCTTGAAGTCGCTAGTTGTTTGGATTGATCTGCTCGCCAACGTTGAACCCAACAATCGCTATCGACTTACGTTTTTGGTTAATTCGCACTTGCATTGGCAAGATCGAAGTATTCTAGCCCTGCAGCGAATGGCACCTGACATCGTTCGTGTGGCCAACTGGAAAGGCGAGTGACGCATGGCTCGCGCGATTCGCAAAATTGGACTGCTCGTAGACTGGTTGGAAGACGAATACCAAGACAAAGTCCTAGCCGGCGTAGATGCGGAAGCTCAGGCCAACGGTGTGGGGCTGATTTGCATCGCGGGAGGCGTGTTGCGATCACCCTTTCGTTTTGGCGCTCGAAGAAACTTCATCTATGACCTAGTCGGGCCTGAATGCGTCGATGGACTCGTCATCATGTCGGGAACGCTCGGCAACTACATTGGGCCGAACAAACTGGCTCGTTATTGTGAACGGTATCGGCCGCTGCCCATGTGCAGTATTGGCGTCGCATTGCAAGGCATACCCAGTGTTCTGGTGGACAACGCCAAGGGCATGCGAGACGCCATGCTGCATCTTATCGATGTCCACGGTTATCGCCGAATTGCCTTCATTCGAGGCCCAGGCGTCAATGAAGAAGCCGAGGAGCGCTACCGCGTCTATCGGGAGGTCCTCGGGGAACACGGGTTACCCTTCAACCCAGATCTAGTGACGCTCGGGAATTTTCAGGCAAGCTCGGGGGTCGAGGCCGTGCGTCAAATGTACGATGAACGCCACGTGGGCTTTGACGCCATAGTGGCAGCCAATGATTTCATGGCAATTGGCGTAATGGATGCGCTGCAGGCGCGGGGCGTGCGAGTACCCAAAGACGTGGCAGTCGTTGGTTTCGACGACATTCGCGAGGGACGCTTTGCCCCGACACCGCTAACCACGGTGCGCCAGCCGCTGGACAGGCAAGGCAAGCAAGCGCTGGAGCTGGTTTTAGCCCAGATTGATGGTCAGACGATTGACGAACACATCATGCTCCACACCGAGCTGGTTCGCCGCCAGTCCTGCGGCTGTTCCTCGCACGAGATCCCAGACCGCCCACTGCCGGAGATTACCGGCGCCGGGGGCAACCTCGCGACGGTATTCAATGAACACAAGGCGAGAATCCTTGCCGACGTGACGCAAGCTATTTGGACGTCCTCCCCAGACGTCGATGTCAGCATTGGCGTCGAGATCGTCGAGTCATTCACGAACTCCCTGCTGCCAGAAGGTCAAGATGCATTCATCGCGACCCTTGATTCCGCCGTGCAAGTTGCATCCGAAAGCGGCGGCAATGTAGACGCCTGGCAAGCCGTAGTGACGACGCTACGCCGATTTGCGTTGGCAGCCACCGGTAACGACATCGATCTGCACAATCGAGCCGAAGAACTGTGTCACGAAGCCCGAGTCCTCGTCGGCAGCGCCGCTGAGCGTGCCCAAGCCAGAAAGCGACTCGAGGTAGAACACTGGTCCCGGCTATTGAGAAAGGCCGGCGAAGCCCTGTATACCTCGCTTGACGTGGCAGGGGTCATGCACACAATCCAAGAGCAAATCCCCCGTCTGGGTATCAAGAGTGCCTACCTTTCCATGTTCGAGGGCGGCCAAGAGAACTCACGGCTCTCGTTAGCCTATGATTCGACGGGTCGCGGCGTCGAGAAACGGCGAGGCGAAATCTTCCCCTCGAACCAACTGGTTCCGGAAGGGATATTCGACGACAACGAGCGACAAACCTTCATCGTAGAACCCCTATTTTTCGAGCACGATCAGCTCGGCTTCGTCCTGTTCGAAACAGGCCCCGCCCATGGCGTCGTCTACGAAACACTTCGCGATCAGATCAGCAGCTCATTGAAGGGAGCGCTGCTCGTTCAGCAACTCGTCGAGGAAACCACGCGGCGCGAACTAGCCGAGCGCGATCGACTCCAGAAGGAAATGGAAATCGCCGAGCGGATTCAAACCTCGATCTTACCAAAGAATCTGCAAGCAGAAGGCCTCGAGATCTCGGCCGTGATGTTGCCCTCGGCGGATGTCGGCGGCGACTATTACGATGTGTTACCCTTCGAGGGCGGCTGTTGGCTGGCAATCGGCGACGTGGCGGGTCACGGCCTGCGCACGGGCCTCATCATGATGATGCTGCAGAGCATCGTGTCGGCGCTAGTCCGCCATAACCCGTGGGCGGCGCCTCGCGATCTGCTTCGCACGGTCAACGCCGTCATCTACGAAAACATTCGGCGCCGCCTGGGGCAAGACGAGCACGCGACGCTCACACTCTTTCGACTCGATGCTCAAGGCCGGCTCATATTCGCCGGTGCGCATGAAGACCTCATCATCTATCGCGCCAAAGATCGAAAAATCGAAGTCATCCCGACGCCAGGAACCTGGGTGGGCGCGGTTCGCAGCATCGACGCGGGCACCGTCGAGACCGAGCAGCATCTACAACCGGGTGACGTCGTCTTGCTTTACACGGACGGCCTAACCGAGGCCATGGACGACAATCAACAAGTCTTCGGCATCGATCGACTGTGCGCGGAATTTACCAAAGTGGCTGAATCGTCAGTCGGAGCCATTCGCGACCACGTGCTCGGGACCGTTCGCCAATTTGCAGCCAACCAGGACGACGACATGACGCTGGTCGTGGTCCGGTACACGGGTTGATGGTGCCCGCTGTGTGCCGCTGGTATTTTTGTCACAGCGGCACGTGGATACCCGTTTCGTCAATCGGCCGGATTAGCTTCGCGACAACTGCGCCCAGCATCGA
>PMCK01000368.1 GCA_003154095.1 Myxococcales bacterium
GTCCGTTTCGTCGTTTGCGTTGCGTCAAATCGGAAGGTTCTGCCACACTTGCCCCGGGCGCAGAGGTTGACGCATCGTGCAACCGTTAGAAGCAAAACACAAAGTCGCGATTGCCCTGGGGTTAGTTCTCCTAGGGCTGCTGATTTGGGTTGCGGCCAAGACCCTGACGCCGCCGCCTTCTCCGGCGGCCGTCGCACCGTCGGCGTCACAAGGTGCCGGACCCCAGCTTGACATCAATATGCCGGACAAGATCGTTACCATGGTAGGCGTTCCGGAAGTCATCTTGAGCCCGTCGAGCTCATCGCGGGACGATCCGAGCGACGACAAGCCATCGGAGGCAACTCATGACACAGAGCAGAAGCCTGCGTCGGCAACGAGGGCAAACCCGGCGCAACCGGTGACAACCCCACGTAAGCCGTCCGGTCGCCGTTCCAATGACACTTTTCTAGTGAAGCCCGAATGACCGGAGTTCCTCATGCGTCCCCTATTCGTCTACCTCCTTCCGCTTGTCGCGCTCGGCGGACTCAGTCAACCCGTGAAGGCGGCGGATAGTCCGAGCCTCACGCAGAATTCGGATGACGCAAACGTTCGAGTGCGCGCGCTGTTTCGGCAAGCATACACCGCGTACAATGCTCACAACTACGAAGAGTCACGCCAATTGCTGATGCAGGCCTGGGCGATTCGGCAAACTTACGATGTAGCGTCCGCGTTAGCTCAATCCGAGATGAAGCTTCAGCAATATCGCGATGCCGCCACACATTTGCAATTCTGCCTGGACAACTTTGCGCCCTCTGCGAGCGACATAACGTTTGAAGCCATCAAGCAAGCGCACGCGGATGCTAAGAGTCACATCGGAACGCTTCACATCACTGCAAGCCACGACGGCACCACCGTCCTTATCGATGGTCAATCAATCGGAGATACGCCCCTGAAGTCACCCGTTTATGTCGAACCAGGTCAACACGATGTGGAATTCAAGTTAGGCGACGATTCAGCGAAGCAGTCAATCATGATGATGGCTGGCAGTGATTCGAATGTCGACATCCCACTCGAACACAAGGCGCCCCCACCCGAACCAAGAGCTGTCGCCATCACACCAATGCCCATGCCCCCGCCGAATCCCAATGCGGCGCAACCATCGGCGGGCACCACGCGCGATAGGCTCAATAAAGCTGTCATTCCCGGCGCAATTGCTGGGGCAACATTCGCAATTGGCGTAGGCATGGCGATTGGGTTTCGCGTCGCAGCCAATTCCAATGACGATCGGGCTGACGACCTTCGCAAAAAGGTAGGGCCTAACGGTTGCGCACCCGGCGCGCCGCAGAATCCGGATTGCGGCGTGCTCATGGACACGGCAAAGAGCAAGGATAGCGATCGAAACTGGTCCACAGCAGGAATCGTACTAGCCGGTATGGCCCTGGTATCCGTTCCCATTTACTGGTACTGGCCGAGGCAGGGCACCTCAGGGGCCGCCGCCAGCACGAATTTCCGGCTCAAGGGCAATGTGGGCTCGAACTATTCGGGTGTAGCGTTCTCGGGCGACTTCTGAACGAGCAGGATTCGGAGGGAATGAGTCATGAAGAAACGGCATCAAAGGACTATGACTGCCCTTGCCGTAGTTACATTCCTGCTCGGCTGCTCGAAGAGCGCTGAAGATTGCAACTACACCGCGTCTTGCGACAATTCAGCGGAAAGAAGTGATAGCGGAAGTGGCGCCTGCAGCCCAAGCTGCAGTGGCCAAACCCCCGTCTGCAAGGAAAGCACCGCCAAATGCGTCGAATGCATCAAGAACCTGGACTGCGAGGGAACTGGCAAGCCCATCTGCGATACGGCGGCGGACGAGTGCATTCAATGCAGGAGCAACGCTGACTGCACCAACGCCGCGGCTTCTGTTTGTATTGCCGGCACGTGCGCGGGATCAGTTGGCACCTGTCATGCTTGTGTCGCGGATTCAGAATGTNNTGTCGGCAACCACCACAGCGCCCAATTGCGGCATCAATCAAGACGCAACTACCTGCGAAGCCGTCTTGAATCTATTGACGCCCACGACGTGCACTCGGAGCAACACCTGCGGAGCGGGGCTGGGTGACGGCCTGTGTCAAAATCTCGGTGGCGGCCAGACTATGCGGTGCACCATCCCGTGTACTGCAGCCACACAGTGTGCAACTGGGCAGACTTGCACGAATGTCGTGAATGGATATTGTCGCTAGCTCACCGTCGAGGATCGTTGGTTACATTCGGATTCTGATCCGGATCCGGATCAGAAACTGTGCCTGCGCCCAGGTCCGTTGCGGAAGAAACGCCTGGATTGTAGCCGTTTCAGTGCCGCTACGAAGGCATACGGAGCCACCCGACGGCCAAAACGCGCCGAGCGCTCACCGAATCAACCCCCCAAGCATCAAATAAAGCTCATTGCCCAATTCAACGACGAGGGCGACGTAGTCTGGAATGGCGTCACCAGCCTCACCGGCGATCTCAGTAGCAGCCACAGCCTCAACACATTCACCGCGAGCAATTGCGTAAGCGCGAGCCTTGTCAGCCCGCGAAACCCGACCCGCACCTTCCGCTATGTTCAAACAGGAGCCCTTGGCAGCGCGTAGAGCCTCGTCTTTGAGCTTGGTGTCCCGAATCTGCGCCGAACGAACCCCAGCCAACAACTCCAGGGACTTCTTATAGGCAAGCAAGCGATGATGAGGAAGTGATGTACCGTGATTATCGATTTGATTCATTGGCGAAGGCCTCCTTCAAAAAAAAGGAGGCCGTAGCCCCACGAGTAAGAGCGAAGTCACCCAATACCTAAAGTTGCATTGGCAAGTGACAGGGCGAAGCCCTGGCGCGCCAATGCCATCTTCGGAATATTCCCCGAATAAAAATGACGAAATCGGCGCCTAACCCTATCCCTTCAGGCTTCAGGCTTCAGGCTTCAGTCTTCAGGCCAACCCCATCCCTTCAGGCTTCAGGCTAAACCAAGCCCTTTTTGCTAATCCTGATCCTGCCCCTTCAGGCTTTCACCATCCGGTTATTGGCTTCCAGTTTGACCAATTGATGGAAAGAAGGGCCAGGTAACAGGGTTAGGCTTAGCGTTAGCCTGAAGCCTGAAGGGCTAGCCTCAAGCCTGAAGGGCTAGCCTCAAGCCTGAAGGGCTAGGGCTAGGATGCACGTTCAGGCGGTTGCGTCAGCAATGACGCCATTTCGCGCAGACCAATTACTTCCAGCTCTGTGCTCAAGGGGTATCTGTCATGTCCCGAATACACAATGAACCGGCGATCGGGTTTAATATCGTCACAGGCAATGTGGAAGCCTTTTTCCGCGCGTGGTGAGAGGCCTCGCTTAATCTCAATTGCCCATTTGCCCCGATTGGGCACTTCAAGCACGAGATCAATCTCGGCTCCTGCCGAAGTCCGGTAGAAACTTGCCACCGTTCTGGTGGGGGCAGCGGAAAGAAGGTTTTCAATGACGAAGCCTTCCCAGCCAAATTCAGCGACTTCGTGGCTCGCCGGGGAATCATCCTTGTATATTGAACACGAGAAATTCAATTTGCAAGGATAACTGGCCCCTCTTTGTTAATCCTAAGCCTAACCCTTCCTCACGGGGACAGCCGGAAGCCCTTGGCTCAATCCAGCAAATTTTTGAACGGCTTTCTCGACTTCCAGCGATAGGCACCAAAATCGCGGCGATCAGTAGACAAAATCCGCCCTGAACCCAGTTCTTCAGCGGCAATTACCAACGACGCATCCGCCAAGTCCATCGGAAGATTCCGATACTTGACCATCAGAACTTCGATCCTGGGAAGATGATCCGGATCGAGATGAAAAATCTCGAACGCGCCCGCGACAGCACTCCGTACGAAAGCTAGCTCCGCGTCGTACCCCAGACGTGACGCCAGTAGATGACACGTCTCCGTCATGACAGGCCAAGTCGTAACAAAGGGTCCTCGGTGGCGAGTCAGCGCAAGACGGGCCTTATTGTGAGCCGCGTCCCCGCGATTGGCCAATGCCAGCCAGAAACCCGTGTCGACGAGAATCATAATTTCTTTGACAAGGACAGTCCGAGTTCTTCCTTATATCGGACTGACAGATCGCGCGGACCATCCACGCAGCCGATGAAACCAGTACGCTCCAAGATATCCACGCAATTCGCATCCGCTTTACCTATCGCTGCGTGATAGCGTTCGATCGCCTCGCGCACGACAGCCGTCGTGCTCTGCTTTGTTCGCCCACGCAGATAGCTCAACTTACGTTCGAGCTCGTCATCGATGCGAGCGTTGATACGTCGTATTTGTGGGATTGACATACAGAATGTATGACACAAATGGCGAGCGGCGTCCAGCGCTTGTATCAACTCCACCCGAGTATTCCGTGCCGTAAAGACATCAAAAAAGGCAACCTTTAACGATTGTGAATTTCCAAATCTACACAGTTTGACCTGGATCACTCACGACCTGGCTGATGTGAATGATTCACGCGTCCCTTGGCATTTGGGCGCTGCATTATTAGGTATTGTGCATGCGCGGACTGGGCTCACAACAAACGACGATGCCGCTTTCGGCCCAGATCTCGCATTCCATTGCGACTGAAAGGCTATCGCTGGGGTGGCTGTTCCCCTGTCCGACGGATCCTGAGCTCAGTCTGGCGCTGGAACCGGGCAATGAATTCGTGGTTGGCCGTGACGAAGATTGCACGGTGCGTTTTTTGGGAGGCGATATTTCCCGGCGGCATGCACGGATTCATCGCGAGGGAACAGACTTAGTCGTAACCGATCTAGGCAGTCGCAATGGCACGTACGTCAATGGTTGCCGAAAGATGTCAGAGCGCTTGGCGCTGAATGACATTGTGAGGTTAGGGGGCCGTATTGGCATAATCACGGATCGTCCCGGACTGACGAAAGAGATCAGTCCTGGGCTGATGGCTGGGCCCCTCATGCAATTCCAACTCGAAGCTGCAATGAGGGCTGCCACCAGCGATTTGCCAGTAATTCTCGAGGGGGAAACCGGCACAGGTAAAGAAGTGGTGGCTCGCGCGATTCACACTTGGAGTGGAAGAAGCGGGCCCTTCGTTGCCGTCAATTGTGCTGCCCTTCCAGAAGCCCTGGCCGAGGGAGAGCTCTTTGGCTACAGGCGAGGGGCATTCACAGGTGCCGAACGCGCGAGTCCAGGGTTCTTTCGAAGTGCTGAGGGCGGCACCTTGTTGCTCGACGAGGTCTCGGATCTGCCGCTCTCGACTCAGGCAAAATTGCTGCGCGTCCTCGAGCAGCATGAGGTGCAGCCGCTCGGCGAGACCCAGCCCGTGGGCGTCGATGTGCGAATGATTGTCGCAACACAGGAGCCGTTGAATCATGCCGTACACCAGAAGAAATTCCGGCAGGATCTCTTGGCGCGGCTCAATGGCATCTGTGTCGAGTTACCACCGCTACGTAAGAGGGTCGGTGACGTTCTTCCCATGCTCACCCGGTTGCTTGCCAAGCTGACATCCGACCGAACACCGGCGTTCGACGTCAACTTCGTCGAGCGGTTGTGCGTGTACGACTGGCCCTTCAACGTGCGCGAGGTCGTATTATTGGCGAAGCGCATTGCGGTCCTTTACGGTGAAGAAACCTGCTTACGGGTCAATCATCTGCCCAATCACATGATCGGTTTGCTCGATCACGTTACCGAGGAGATTGGAAAGCCACGAGCCGAATTGGTGCAATCGCGCAAGGAACCCGTCGAGTTTCCGGCCCTCATCGCGGCGCTCAGAGCGTCGCATGGGAATGTCGCTCAGGCTGCGGCGATGCTTTCTATATCTCGCCAGCGCGCGTATCGCCTCATGCAAGGTCAGGCTGTCGACCTAGAAGCGTTGCGCAGTCCAAGTGAGGAGCCGCCGTGAGTGCGTCCGCACCCGTTGAAAGAGTCGGGGTCAGTATCGGAGGGAAATACAAGATCGTCCGGCTAATGGCAGAGGGCGGAATGGGGGCTGTGTACGAAGCGGTTCATGTTGTCGTAAAGCGTCGCTTTGCCGTAAAATTTCTGCGTGCCGAACTGACACAAAGGCGCGATGCGCTAGCGCGCTTTCAAAGAGAAGCTGCTGCGGCTGGGGCTCTCGAGAGCGAAAACATCGCAGCCGTAGTCGATTTCGGCATTACGGACGACGGAGCTCCTTACATCGTCATGGAGTATCTGGTGGGCTGTGATTTGGCGCAACTCTTGAGAAATTCGGGGCCGTTGCCCGTCGAGCGAGCGACGGACATCGTGTTTCAGGCCTGTCTGGGCATACAGCAAGCCCATGCCGCCGGGGTCATTCATCGCGACCTAAAGCCAGAGAACTTGTTCGTATGCCGGCGCAGCGACGGCTCGGACTTGGTCAAGATCGTGGACTTCGGAATCGCGAAGTTCCAGGCCAGTGACGCAGGAGCTGCCGTCACGAAGACAGGCGGAATCGTGGGCACGCCGTCATACATGTCGCCGGAGCAGGCAAGAGGAGGTTCCGCAATTGATCAGTGCACGGATGTCTATGCGTTGGGGGTCATCTTGTACGAACTACTATCGGGGCATACCCCGCATCCCGGCGACTCGTATAATGCAGTCATTTACCATATTGCCACGCAGCCAGCCCTTGCGCTCGCCTGCGAAGGTCGAGAGCTGCCGTCCAACCTAATCGAGATCGTTCATCGCGCCATAGCGCATGACCCCGCAGAACGTCCGGCTTCTGCCGAGGAATTCTCGCGTCAGCTAGCACCCCTGGCGAGCCGTCAGATCTGGCCTGCGCTCACGCATGACTCCGATCGACCTTCACCGCTCGACGCGGTGCGCGCGATCGAGCCAAGTCTTGCCGATACCCCCGTGAGCGCGCCCCCGCGGCGAGGTCGCCCGGCAATATTGGCAACGGGCGTAGCCCTCCTGGCTGTTCTGCTCGCAGGCGGCTACATTGCGAGTCGCTCCGGAGGTCCCGGAGTGAGAACCGAAAACACGAAAACTGCTGCCAACGACGCCATCGTTGTACCCGCGGCAGCGGCCGCAACGTTTCTAACCAATTCCAATAAAGAAACAGCCAATCTGCCTTCGACAGCCAACTCGCTGCCTGTGACGAATTCGGAGCCGGCTCCTCAACAACCTCCACCGGGACGCACGAGCCCGTCGCGCTCCTCGGACATAGAAAATGAGACCAAGCGTCCGCTCGTGACAGCTGGACGTCCGCGGGGACGTCCGTTACCGAACGAAGTTGCCGCGCAAGCTCCCGCGACGGCAAAACCTGCGGATCCGGGTGGCGTGCACGCCGCATTTGACTCGCGAAACCCTTATGAATAAGCGGCACGCCCTTTGCTCACGAAGGGACGTGGCCGTGCGCGTCATCGATTGCATCCTATTGGCGACAATCTTCACTTGGACTAGCGCGCAGGTCCGGGCAGAGGAGCACGTGGCGGAAACGGCGACCGATGGTTCAGGGCTGCAAGCGGCACGCCAGCATTACGGCCGAGGCATCGAGCTAGCCGCGCAAGGCAATTACTCACAGGCACTGCAGGAGTTCCAGGAGGCCTATCGGATCCGTCCACACTTTGCCGTGCTCTACAACATCGGGCAGGCCCACATTGCCTTGCAGCAGCCGATTGATGCCATCTTGGTGCTCGAACAATATCTGCGCGAAGGCAAGGATCAAATAGCCGCGGAGCGTATTCAAGAAACTAACACGCAGATTGCAGCAGAAAAGGCTTTGATTGCCGAGATTGGGCTTACGGCTAGGCCCGCAGGCGCCACCATCATCATCGACGGTAAGGAAGTTGGCAAAGCTCCACTCGAAGCACCAATTCGAGTCGCGGCCGGTAAGCACACCCTTTCGGTGCGCACGGCAGACGGCACTGAAGTCATTCGCGAAGTAGTGTCGCAAGGCGGCGAGCGGTTGATCCTGACCATCGAAGTCCCGAGTTCACCGGCCAATATTTCCGCCGCGCACCGCGACGCAAACGGTCTCGGCGCCGGTGCGCAGGCGAATGTCATGTCCAATGCCGGGGCGCCAAGACCAACCGATAGTATATCCGGATCGAGCATTCGAGTTTCCACCTTGGGTTATGTATTGGGATCCGTTGGAGTGGCGCTCGGGGTGGGAACATTGGGTCATTACCTATGGAATCGGAACCGCTTCGAGCAATGGCAGAGCACCCACACTGAGTTAGCTAGTAACCAACAAGCCCCGGATTACATGGGCCGTCAAATCCAAAATAACGAGCTCGCAGGCTCCATCCAGAACGCTAGCCACGTTACTGTGGGGCTTGCGGTAGCCGGGGGCATTTTTTTGGTTTCTGGCGTCACGCTGGTCGTCTTGGATCGTGGTAAACGACCGTCACTGGTAACCGAGGCACAGCATGGGGGCGGGGTGATTTCACTGCGCGCTGCATGGTGATCTTAATGGCTGCAATTATGCCCCAATTGCTTGTAAGAGGCTCGGTAAAGATCGCAGGATTGCTTGCAGCGATCGCATCGCTATCCGGTTGTTTCGACGTAACGACTGTAAATGTGGGCGACGATGCGGGCAGCGCCACGAGCAGTCGGAAAAATGGGCCAGCTCTGCTCATAGATGATTTCGAGGATGGCAACCGCGACCCGAGTGACACGCAATTCTGGCACTGGCAATGCTATTCCTACAACAGCCCCGGAACACCTCAGGCAAATTGTTACGTATCGACGCCGGGGTCTTACAGTAACTACGCGTACTCCGTGGATTTCGAACTTGCAGATTCGAAGAACGGCATCCTCGACTACCCGGGCATGGTCCTGCAAACGCAGACGATGGCTCCAGTCGACTTCAGCATGTACGCCAATATCGTATTTAGCGCGAGGCTCGTGCCACGTGATACGCCGCTTCCCGAGCCGGTAACCGTCAGGATCAGTCTTAACTGCAGCACGGTCACTCAAACCGTCGAGCCTTACTCTGGAGTCTATTCAATTGGCAATGCTGTGCAGCCGACAAGCTATTGGCAATCATTTAAGCTTGCACTATCGACCTTCATTCAATTCGATTGGAACAAGAAGCTCGTGCCCATCGACGAACGAGCCTGCAGCACGCTCGTCGATGGAATCAGGTTCGAATACCCGGCCGAGCTTGCGGATGGAGATTCCACCGCGGCGACATTCGCGATTGACAATGTATATCTACAATAGCACAAAAAGGCTCAATCGCCCGGCGATGTTAGCGGCGGCGCTGTTTTTTGTCGGCTGCTTCAACGTTGAAAAGGTCGACGTGACGCAGACTTCGCGGCCAAGGCTCCTGATCGACGACTTCGAGGATGGCGACCTATGGCCGAGCACGAGCTTGTTCAAAGCTTGGGATTGCTACTCGTTCATTCCCGAACAGCCGCCGCCAACTTGCGACCTTACCGCAGGGTTCGACAGCACCTTTGCGTACTCGCTCAAGTTCGAACTCCAAAGCCCGCCCGTTGCCTCGCCGGATGGCGTCGGCGCCGGAGCGAGCCTGGTGCCCCTAGCCGGCACCGTGGACCTCAGCACTTACGCAACCATCCGCTTTAGTGTCAAAATGGATCCGGCGAGTCCTGGCCCCCCACCAGGAATCATCGTCGCGGTCAATTTTGGATGCAATTCAGCGGGCCACCCGCCGGGATCCGTCCGGGGGGGGTTCATGGTCGAGTACCCATTCAACCCTGCGGCAGACTGGCAATCGTTCGCTATCGCCTTGGCCGATTTTCAGCAACCGAGCTGGCAAACGGTGCGCATGTTCGACAAGAGCGAGTGCGCCAAATTGGTCGATGTCCTTAACTTTAATGTGAAGTCGCCACTTGGAGTCGGTCAGTCGGTGGCGGGGATCTTGACGTTCGATGACGTCTGGCTCGAGTAATCTCGAGTCCCGTGGGGCCGCGCGCGGCTTGCGACTCGTTCGCTGAGTAAGTGCGACGGTTCCGTGCCGTAAGGACACCAAAATAGGCCGGCGATTGAAGTTCTGCGAGTCGTCATCGCGGCGCATTTGCGACGCTTGCTCGATCAGTCGGTTACGGCGTCGATCTCGAAAACAATCTCGCCGGTATTGGCGAACGTGGCGGCGTCCGACATGCCGCCATCCGAATTGCCACCTTTTACTGGCGCTGAAGAGGAAAAGAACGACACTCCGATCTCCATAATCCCCGACGCATCGAACCCAACCACCGTCACGGTGCTAAGATCCAGGGTCAATGACACCCACTCGCCAGGGGTCAAGCTGGCAGAGTTGACGATGAGCGATTCCCCACAGATGTACGAGGGTCCGGTGCAGACGTATAACTGGAGACCGCCGCTGGCGAACGTGCCCGACACCAAGCGAACCCGCGCGTGAAGGGTCTTTCCCGACAAATTTAGGCCTGGTTTGGCAAAATCGACGTGTGCAGCCGCGTACTGGTCGATTGCCGTGAATGCCACGGTTAACTTGAGCGCGCCCGCGATCGGATCCCCGTCGGTGTCCGCAAAGCGCAGAGTCGGTAACGTTCCAGCGTCGGGCGTGACCGCGCCGAGATTCGTGAAGTCTGGATTGTCCCAATCGTTCAGGGCCCATCCCTGGGTTCCATCATCGAAGGTGTAATTGACATCTGGGCCACCACCGCCGGGTGCGGGTGGCGATGCCGGCAGATCGTTGTAACCGAGAAGTGCCGACTTCACGATGACACCCGACGGCGCGGGTGTTGCTGTCCAGTCATTAATGAGCGCTGGGAACGTGCATCCGCCCGGAAACCAGCCCCAAGCGGTCCAGCTAGTAGCATGCGCGTCAGCGTATTGAATGACCTGTACATTGTAGTCCGTCGCGCAGGTGGTGTCGTTGAGAGCGCCCCCGAATTCGGTCATAATGACCGGATCCGTTTGCGTAAGGAACCCCCAAGATTTGTCCCAGTTGCTGGGGCGCCTGCCGGGCGAATTGTAAGGGTGCGTCGCGTATATGATGTTGTAGCCATCGATCCGGTTCGCTGGAACACCCGAGAGATCATAGGCCCAATCGAGGCCACCGATGATCACGAGGTTCTGCGCGCCGGTCGCGCGCACCGTGTCATAGAGTTGTTGCATTCCTACGGCTTGAAAGCCGTCACTCGCAGAACCTCCGGATTTCCAAATTGCCCAGCTGACATCATGCGGTTCATTGTAGAGCTCGAACATCACGCGCCCGTCGCTGCGATAGCGAGTCGCGACTTCTGACCAAAAAGTGAGCGAGTTTACGTCCGGCATCTGCTGCTGGCACCCCGAAGTGGGCGTCGATACACAGCTGCCCAGGACCCCGCGGTCGGACCAGTGCAGATCCAAGATCACGTCCATGCCCGCGATCTCCGCCCAAGATACTGCATCGTCGACGAGGGCGCTGTAGTACGGATCGAACAGGGGGGACTCCGCGATCCAGAAGTCCTGGTTGAGCGCGATTCGCACTACGTTTGCTTTCCACGATGCCATCAGCTGAAAGTCCGCGAGCGAAAGGTTCAGTCCAACGCTAGACCATTCGAGCGTTGGACGATCAACGCCGTGCAATAAGTGAGCGCGCCCGTCGGCAGTGCAGACTGTATTGCCGTTGACGTAGTAGCCACCCGGCGCCACGGGCTCGGTTGGGGAAGTCGCGCATCCCGTCAATTTGATTGGAACTGCGCTCGACCCGCCACTGCCAGTGGCGCCACCCGCGGTGCTTGTGGTGCCGCCGGTGGTCGAAGCACCACCCATAACCGTCGCGCCCCCCATACTTGCGTCGCTGCCGGCACCAATAGATTTATTGCTGTCGGAGGCGCAGGCTGCTAGCAAACCCAGGCTTGCAAGAAGCGATAGCGCCGTGATGAATTGGTTCGTGACAGCATGTGCCATTGGAGCGGCTCCTTCAAATAGACTCATCTCGATGTCCCATCGGCACGCCGTGCGCGTTTGTGACCGAGATTTCGACGTTCATTAAGTAACGTTGCGCCCGGCGTCTAGCAGACTGTGAATTGGCGGTAAGAATCTTCAGTCGGGGCTTTATACGCCTCAGCGCTGTCCGGTTGTTGCGTGTCCATGACCTCGTTACCCTGGGCGTCGAGAAACTTAAAGTCGTGGATGCAGAAGTTGTAACTTCCCGATCCGACGCCAAACACCAAGTGATCGAGCGCACTCGTGTCGAAACTCTGAGAACCCACGCTCTGCAAAAAATTGGCGAAGGGCGCGGTGACTTGACCGGGCCTCGTGTAATTCGCGGCCACTGACGATCCGGGCCCAGTCATGAGATCGAACCCATAGGTAAAACACCCAAGCAGGTTGCCCGGACACGATGTGGCGGTGGTGACGGCAGCGCTCACGCTTACGCCTGCACTCGGCGGCGAATCGATCGTAAACGCCACCTGTGTGATCCCGAGCGACTTCGCGTCGAACTTGCTCAAGACCTGGGTGTTGTCCTGACTCTTTGTCGCGAATGTCAAGGCAATTTGAGCCCATCCGGCCGGCGCTACGGCTCCCGAAAGGCAAAGTGTGCCGGCCACGGGCTGACTTAGCGTTGCAGTAGTTTCTCCAGACGGCGTGTTTGCAGCCGATAGGGGACAGTTGCTGCCACATGCGTCTGAGATTGCTAGGGCCCTTGTCACGAAAGGAAAACCGCTCGGTACGCAAGGTCCGGTCTGGCACGAGTCCGCCACAGAAGTGCTGCTCGTGCCTGCCGTGCCGCCGTTAGTCGAAGCACCGCCCGTGCCCGTCGCGCCACCCACGCTGGTAGCGCCGCTGGCGCCAACCGCCTTGCCGCTGTCGGAACCGCAAGCGGAGAGCAAGCCGAGGCTTGCTAGAACTGATAGGGTCGTGACACGTTTCGTCATGTGATATTGTTTCATAATACTGGGTCCATTCACTGTCATTGGGGGTTTCCCGAATAATCTGCTAAGAAGCGCGAAATGCGCCGGTTTCTGGTTGGTATTTTTGATACGGACCGGAGCAGTCCCGGTTAGTGTGTGTGATTAAGGCTTCTCGTTCACGGCAGGACCACGTTGCCCTGGGCGTCGAGGAAATTGAAGTCATGCATGCAGAAGTTGAAGGGTCCCTGGGTCGTCAAACCCAACTCCATGTGATCGATCGCACTCGTGTCGAAACTATGGCCATCCACGGTCTGCATGAAATTGGCAAAGGGCGCAGTAACGGTCTGGGTCGTCGTAATGTTCACGGGCACCGACGACCCGGGAGCAGTCATCAGGTCAAACCCATAGGTAAAGCAATCGAGCGAGCCACGCCTGCATGAACAATGGGTCGCGTCACTCGGGCATAATACATTTGTGTCAATGGCGGCGTCCATGGTCAAGCCACCGCTCGGCGGTGTGTCGACCGTGAACCGCAGCTGGCTGATGCCAAGCGCATTGGCATCAAACATCTTTAGGATCCCAGTTCCGTCTGGTGTATGTTCGATGAATTCGAAGCCGAGTTGCGCCCACCCACCCGGTGAGACGACTCCCGACAAGCAAAGTTTGCCGGCAGCCGGCTGGCTAAGAGTTGCGGTTGTTTCCCCAGTTGGGACACTCTTGCCAAGGGCGCAACCTGCCACTGGACCCCCACATAGGTCCGAGGCCACTAGAGCGATCTGAATGAAAGGGAAGCCGCTCGGTTGGCAAATGTAGCTGGGATCCGGACTTGGACAGGCTGGAAACGCAGTCGACGCATCACCTGTGGCGTACCCTCCGCCTGCGCCACCGGTATTCGACGTACCGCCCGTACCCGTCGCGCCACCCATGCTGCTGGCACCTGCAGCGCCAAGCGCTTTGCTGCTTTCGGAGGAACAAGCCGCCAGCAGGCTAAGTGCTGCAAACACAGAGAGCGCCGTCACACATTGGGTCATTTGTTGCTGTTTCATAGTACCTGCCTCATTCACTGTCACCGGGGCCTTGCCCACACTTTCCTTTCCCATGAGCACGTCACGTGCCGTTTTCAAGGTCGGGATTGCGATTGTCGAAGAGGACCTGTATTCAACGCAGATAGCGAATATCGTGGGCGGTGTACAGCCCACACTCTCGACTCAATTTATGATCAAGGCATGGCCGCGGACGTCCGTCTGTCCCGAAGCGGACGTCCAAGGGACCATGCCCATTCATTGTCGACCTCTGCGCCGCCCTGTTCGTCTGCCGACGGTGGCTCCCACTAGTCTTCTGACGCGTCGAACATTTCACTGACGCGCCCGCCTCTCCGCGAGTGGGCCAACACGCGTTCCAAGCACAAGACCGTGTAATCGGGCCGCGGCAATCAGCAGGCGGTCGGCGGGGTCGCGTGAGGCTTGAGTGCGCGCGAGTTACTGAATGAATGTCATATTGGCCTGGCGAGCTTCCACACCTGCTCGGTTGGGTAGCGATAGCCCCAATCAAGCGTGACGTGATGCTTCCGTTCCGGACCTGGCGATTTCGGACGCGGTTCGAGGTAGTCAACCACGTGCCACCCAATGTCGTGGAACAGCCGAAACCAAGCGGAAATAGGCAGATTAAAATCCACACCTTCTTCGCCCCAGTCGTGCCTGTGCTGATCGAAGTAGCTGTGCTCCAGGCGTTCGACAAGGGGAAGTTCACCGCTGGCCGGACTGCACACGTAAACCCAGGGCGAACAGCCCAGGAAATGCAGAGCACCCCCCGGCTTTGTGACTCGGAATGCCTCGCGCAACCATCGTTCCGGTTGACACCATATTGCGGCGCCGTATTCGCTGATTACGAAGTCGAATGACGAGTCTGCGAACGGCAGCTCTTCGCAGTTACCGTGCACGAGGTCGAACGACAAGT
>PMCK01000704.1 GCA_003154095.1 Myxococcales bacterium
GCGAGGTTGGACGCACAAGCCCCCGACCTTACCGAAATTGAATTCAAGCGCGCTCGGCACGTCATTACGGAGAACGAAAGAACATTGCTCGCCGCCGAAGCATTTATTGGTGGAGACACACATCGCGCTGGTCAATTGATGTATGCGAGCCATACATCGTTGCGTGACGACTACGAAGTAAGTTGCCCTGAACTCGATGTCCTAGTGGATTGTGTGCGCAATATCGGTGAAAACCGCGGTGTATTCGGGGCTCGCATGACAGGCGGCGGGTTCGGTGGTTGTACCGTAACGCTCGTCCGGACTGATTGCGTCGAGGCGGTAATGTCTCAACTGGCTTCTGAGTATCGTGAACGAACGGGTAGGCTTGCCACCGGGTTTGTGTCGCGACCCGCCCGAGGAGCCCGGAAATTGCCGATTACGCTCGGCGACACTCATACGGAACCCTGAATGTCAGACTTGCACTCCGACCAATTGGCGACATTGCTGGTAACCTGTCCAGATCGGCGTGGCCTCGTAGCTGCGCTGGCGCAAGTGCTCTTCGGGCATGGGGCTAATATCTTGGATTCCGATCAGCACAGTGATCCAATTGCCAAGCAATTCTTTCAGCGAATTCGCTTTGACACCTCTGAGCTGCTGACGGATCGTGGGACACTCGAGCGCGCAATCGGTGAAGTTGCGACACGATTCGACATGCGCTCACGTATTAGTTGGCAGGGTAGAGCAAAGCGGGTGGCAATCTTTGTATCGAAATACGAACACTGTCTGATCGACCTGTTGTTGCGCCATCGCTCCAAGGAACTGGATTGCGAAATATCACTGGTGATTAGCAACCATCGGGAATTGAAGCCATTGGTGGAGCAATTCGGGGTTGATTTTCACCATGTCCCAATGACCGACCAGAATCGAGCTGAACAAGAAAGGCGCGAGCTCGAATTGCTTTCTCGCCACGAAGTCGATCTGATCGTGTTGGCGCGCTACATGCAAATATTGAGTCGGGACTTTACTGCACTTTATCCACAGCGAATCATCAACATCCACCATTCATTCTTACCCGCATTCGTCGGCGGAAAACCTTACCACCAGGCACATGAACGTGGAGTTAAGATTGTAGGCGTTACAGCTCACTACGTTACGGAACATCTCGACGAAGGTCCCATCATTGAACAGGACGTAGTTAGATGCTCACATCGCGATAGCGTGGCGGACTTGATTCGAAAGGGGCGGGACCTGGAAAAAGTCGTGCTCGCACGTGCGGTTCGCTGGCACGTAGAGGATAGGGTGCTCGTGTATGGCAAGAAGACCGTAGTATTCGATTGAGAGTTACACGAAGTAGACTATCGAGATATCCACCTTTGGCGCAAGTTCTCGAACGCGTCCTCGAGTTCATCCCACCGATTGAGTAGTAGTGCTCGCTCCGGCCTCGAGCCAATCCGCGAAGCACCCTTACCGCCCAACCACAGCGGAATGGAGTCATCCAATACTTTCATCAGGGCTTCCAAATGGTTGGTTGTTGCGACGGATGAAGCGGCAAGAGATACACTAAGTCCGACGGCGGTTGCGTTCAGCGCCTTACCGGCCTTAGCAATTTGCGCCGTGGGTGTGTCAGCTCCCAGGATGCGAGGCACACCGCCGCATGCTGCTAGGTATAGACCGACCAACTGCAGCCCTAGCGCGTGATATTCGCGAGGCAGAGTCGCGAGCACTATCGTTGGGCCAGTACCGCCTTCATAAGCCGCAAACATTAGGTGAAGCTGGGACTGGAGAATCTCAGTTGCTAGATGCTCTTGCTGTACTTCAATAGCCCCACCCTCCCACGCCTCACCCAATTCATCCAACAACGGAGTGGCCACCTCGGAAATGAAGCGCTTCGTGCCGAGCATAACTGCCGCTCGACGCAGTCGAATTCGAAGAGAATCCGGGTCGTCCGCAATAATGCAGTCCACGAGATCATGCGCAATTTCCGATTCCTCGATATTGAGTCTAGCCGGGTCCGAGGCGGCTAACCGTCTTTTCAAGGATGTCTCGTCGAGATTGATTGATTCACCAACCCGATATCCGAGCTTTATGCCACGAGCAATCAGGGTCAGTCGATCGATATCGCTACGTGCGTACAAGCGCACACCTGAGTCTGCCCGCGTAGGCTTCGGATACCCATAACGCCGTTCCCACATTCGAAGTGTGTCAGGGCTCAAACCGGTCATTCGCGAGACGACCCGAATCGAATATTCGGGGTCCCGCGGTTCACCGCCTGCTTCGGGGGGACGAGGTTTCATGAAAGCAGCTTATGCGGACCTCTTGTCTCGATACCAGTTTCATGGGTTTCGACTAGCCAACTCTGGTGCAGGATCCCCATGATTGGGTGCGTTGATTTCTTGCTCGATTATATACAGCGGGCGACGTTTGATTTCCTCGTATATTCGCCCCACATATTCGCCAAGCACCCCCGTCATCAGCAGCTGTGCCGACGAACCCAGTGCCACGGCGAACATGATTGTCGTCCAACCCGGCACGGTACCGAGGCCCAACACTTTGACGGCGATAGCCCAAGCCCCAATTCCAACCGCGCAGATTGCGGCGAATACTCCGAGCCAAGTTGCGACGCGCAGTGGCAAGATGGAGAATGAAGTAATTCCGTCAATTGCAAATTTCAGCATCTTGCTTACGGGGTATTTGGTGGCACCGGCAAATCTAGCTTCGCGGTCGTAGTACACGGCGGTTTGCCTGAACCCAACCCACGCTACCATTCCACGAACGAACCTATGTTGCTCGCGCAGGGCTCGCAAGGTAAGCACAACCGGGCGACTCATTAGACGAAAATCGCCGGCATCCAATGGGATTGCCACCCCCGTTATTGCGCGAATCAATCGGTAAAATATCGATGCGGTAGCGCGCTTGAACCAGGTTTCCCCTTTGCGCTTCTTACGGACACCGTAGACGACATCATATCCCGCCCTCTGCTTGTCAATCATTTCACTGACTACACTCGGCGGATCCTGAAGATCCGCGTCCATGACGACCACGACATCACCCTCAGCCCGGTCGACACCTGCCGTAATGGCAAATTGGTGCCCGAAATTTCGCGAAAACGCTATCAGGCGGTAGCGCGATTCAGATGCCGCCATGTTTGCCAGCAGGCGCCGCGAGTTGTCCGACGAGCCGTCCTCGACGAAGACCACTTCCCAGTTGTCGCCCACCTGCACAAGATTCGAAAAGAGATCGCGCAATCGACGATCAAGTTCAGGAAGCGTGTCCTCCTCATTGAATACAGGGATAACCAACGATAGCTGGGGACGTGCCATTGCCGCGAATATACTACGACAAGGGCACCGAACGAAAGGCCGGCTTTTGAGGGGTTGCCCGATCGTTGCTCAAGAGTTGCGGTAATAGAGCGATCCAAACATTCCAATGCAGGGAAGCAGGGCTGCCAACCAACCAACGAGGGCGGCTCGGTAGCGAATCTGTCCGTCGGATGTGGAGGTCCGAATCTGCCTCAGACAGGCGATTGTTGCAAAGAAACCAAGCGCTAGAAAATGGCCGAAGACTGGGTCTCGCCACTGTGAATTCGAGTCTTGCAGAGTGGCCGTGCCCGCGAAAAGCATGACTGGCAACAACCACACGAACCAGCGCTTCGCTCTGAATGGCAGAAATACCAAAGGCACCAGCAGGGCCAACCAAAATTCCAAGTTTTGCGCCTCGAACCATTTTGACAACGCGTAAGCTGGATTGACGGTTAGAGTCGTCAATGTCGCCAGAAGATTCTGCGCGCCCATTGAAGGCATGTTGGGCAAATCGACTTGATAGGTCTTGATCCCATAGTGAGGCAGTACAACCAGCGCGATGGTTAGAAAATATCCCGTGCAAAGTATTGCCAACCATTTGCCGGTCTGACGTCGGGAACCAGACGCCAGAAAGTATATTCCCAACACTGCGTACCAAATCGCTACTTGCTCGTTGATTGCAATTCCAAGAAGGGTAGTGATTAACCCCCGCAGAACTCGGCCATTCTCAAAGTAATACGCAGCCAAGTAGAAGCTGCCCAATGCGAAAGTAATCGGAAAAGAATCCTTAATCCCAAGCATTCCCACCGAGGGCATCGAGAGGAAAGCAATCGATATCAAGAAGGCTGAAAACACGCCAAGTGACTTCTTGCACCAATGAAATAGTGGAATCGCTGCAAGCGAGAGTGCCAAGACGCGCAATAGCATCAGGCCCTCCACCTTAGGTGAGAACCAAGCTGTCATAGAGTGCAACGCGCCGAGGCAACTGGCGTGCCCGGTAGCCCGCATGCCCTTGACCGTGAACCACGTGGGGAGGCCGCCGACTGCGGAAAAGTGGCGAACGATTACCCATTCATTACTAATTCCAGCTGTTGCCAAGCTAATCTTAGCTGTGGCATGACGAACCCCAACGATTACAAATGCAAGAATGGCCACCGTAACTAGTATTGAAATTATTCTGGGGGTAACCCGCGTAGCCATCGCATCGACAATGGTTCGCCAGTCACTCGTTCGCGCCACGCTGTTGCGTGACGACCAAGTCAAGAGCGATGCATCGACCGATACGACGGTAACGCTCGAAAAGAGTGCCGTCGCAATCAAAAATGCCAGCGACTTATCCGTCCATATTGATGGCTGAAATACAAGCGGCACGAATCCAACGGCACATAACGGCGCCAATAGTCGTATTCGCCTTTCGAATGAGACCAACCGCTTACCAGCCAATTTTGGCGTGGCGCATGTAATTGCTACTGCAAGTGGCAGGATCAATGCGGGCAGAATCACGATCAGCAGCATCTCTTTACGGAGCCCAGTGGTCATTCGATTCGTCATTACGAATTGAGCAAGTCGATTCGGCTGAGCCAAAGTAGCTGCCGCAAAGCCAATTGACATCCCTTCGAGCACGGCCAAAGAAAATGCGTGAACGAATCGCGTAAATCGCGGAAGTTCCGGTTGCCGATCAATTGAAGCCATGGCCGCCCAGTCGTGCGATAATTCTGAGGTTGTCCGCGGTCGAGAAGCCACGTTTGGCGAGTACGAATTCTCCACTTTCGCGAAGGACTCCAAATTTGCGCGATTGAAGTACCTCGAGTACATTTTCTCGTTCGAACTGCCCTGCCGGAAGTCTGAAAAGCACGTAGTCGGCGTCGTATATACTCAAACGCAGTGTGTAAGCATTCGGGCGATTCGAAAGTTGAGGAACGACGTTTTCCGTTGCAGATATCTTCGCCATTGGTGGCACCAAGTTGAGCAACTTTCTCAAACTTACTCGTCGCGTCAAATCAGCCGCATCCGTTTCGAAGTGGTAGGGACCAAAACCACCCCAGGCGGTATTTTGCTGCAATAGTGCACCATACTGATGACTCATTGCCAGCGTTCCAAGGCCGAATGCCGCAAGCCACGACCACCTCCAAGCCTTGTCGTAGCTGGGGCTACACTCTGAAGTTTGATTAATCCAGCGAAGATTCACCAAGGCTACGGGAAACAGTTGTGCACTCCAGTAGGCCGTGTACTGAAACGAAATCATTATTTGCGGCTGATATTTGGTCGACAAGAGTGTAAATACGAAACCAGTCAAGCAAGCCCACAGCCCGATGGCTTTGCGTAACGGAAGAAACGCAAACGGTAGCATGACTTGAAGAACGTAAATCAGTTTCTGGCGCTCCAGCAGCGTGTCCAAGGTGTAGATCGGATTGCTGATGATTGTTCTTACGACGCCTGCAAAGCTGTTGTCATCCTCGGGAATGAGAAGTTTGTACTGGTGTACGAAGGCATCCCCCCCACCCATTGCATGATGCATTATGACGCCCTTCATCAGAAGGAAGTAAGCGCCACCGGCAATCAACAGCAAGGATCCAGCGAACGGACGGCGACCCGTTAGCAGCAATAACCCTCCGAGCCCGGCAAGGCCCACCGCCACGTCTTCGCGAACACTCAACGCCAGTAAGGCAAATAGCGCAGCCCAGATCCAACGTCGCAGTTCGACGAAATAAACGGCAAACCAGAGGAAGAAGGGGCCGAGCGGCAGATAGTGGAAGTCATAGAGATTCGAGCCATGCAGGCCCGGATAGAGAATGTAGGAAAGGGCCACCATACAGGCTAGCCACCGGCTCACGTATCTGGTGCCCAACAAGTATAGTGGAAGCGCGGCCGATCCAAACAGAAATGCTTGGATAATCAAAAGCGTTTCGGCGTTCGGCCGCAGTGCGTAAACTGGAGCAATGACGAAGGAAAACCAAGTAGCGTGAAACCCCAAGTGGGACGCGTCAGGTCCGCCCAGTGGGGAGGATTTGAATAGGCGTGCGCCGTGTAAGACATTCCATACCAAATTGTCTTCCAGCCCGAGATCGAGACTCGAGGAAAGTACATTTCGGTGATGTATTATCGTGACGGCGCTGAAGAACACCGTGTACACAAGGCAGGCCGCGCACACAATTAGAAGAGGTAGTTGCTGCGGAAGCGCTGCCCCCATCGCTCGAAAATCCGCTTGCACCTTGCGTGCCGTGTTGCATGCTCGCGACCAATAATCGGGCAAGGCTGCCGGCATATTGGGGGCCCGGAGGGCAAAGGCCACCAGGTGCTTTGCCAATACAATGACGGTTAATGCGTACAATAAGTGGGGAAGTTCTCTATCAATCCAGGCACGCCAAGTGAAAAGCGCGGACATGAACCCCAGAAGAATTAGCGGGGCGCCGCGTTGGGCCAGAACGTGCAATGCTTTTTGCGCTCGAAGGCCTCGTGCATTAATTAGGGAGGCTGCGGTGATGCCGACGCAGGCGGCAATCACTGCCACAAGTTGCGGCGTGACTGCGTGCGATGTCGACGAGACCTGATTGCGACGGACTAGGTCTACAAGTGCATCCGAGTGACGCCACGCCCACAGCCCCACCGCGACGCTGACAGACTCCAAAGTCAGCAATGCTGAAGCCCAAAGCCAATTGGGGAAGTTCATTTCGGACGGCAACGGTCCGCGTGTTGGACTATCCTGGCTAATCGGCATGTCCGTTCCGACGATTTGAGCGCGCTGGGGTATTGGAGCCCGGTGCGAGTTTGGTTTGCGCGTCGGGGCCGCGACCCCGACACGTGGGCGCCTCCAGAAAGTGACTCGAACTCGACCCGCTTGGCGACTGACAAACGTTGACCCCGGTGTCAGAGGATTGTTTTTGCGCTGGGTGGGGCGTCGTTCCCGGAGGTTTATAGTTGTTCATCTCGTGCTAGGCTCTTTACGAGGTGTCCGCATACAGGCGAAACTCACCGGGATCAATGCCAGCTAAATTTGATGCATACGCTAAGGATTACGAAACGTTGCACGCCAATAGCATTACGGCTTCGGGCGAGCAACCAGGCTATTTTTCCGACTACAAGGTAGATTGCTTGGCACGTCTAGCAGGGTCCAATTTCGACGAACCTGTCCTTGACTACGGTTGCGGCGTCGGCACTCTAACGCATCGGCTTTGTACCCGATACAGTCGCGTGCATGGCTTCGATCCTTCTACGAAAAGCCTTGAGGAGGCCCGCCAACATGGAGACAGCGCAACGTACTGTGATGACCCCGGTGAGCTTCCACGGGCTCATTTCGGTATCGTGGTGCTGGCTAATGTGCTGCACCATGTGCCGCCGCCCAATCGGGTTGAACTTGTGACCCGACTCAGGGAATTATTGCGGCCGGGAACGGGGCGGCTCGTCGTGTTCGAGCACAATCCTTACAATCCGCTAACGCGCCGGGCCGTGGCCCAATGTGAGTTTGACGACGATGCCATTTTGCTCGGACCGGGAGAACTCGTTGGATTACTCGGGCAATGCGGCTACAAGGCTGTTCGGCGTCAATTCATCGTCTTCTTTCCGCGTTTGATGGCTGTCCTTCGGCCGCTGGAGCCCTCCCTAGGCTGGCTACCCGCGGGAGCACAGATGATGGCCTTTGGCACGTCGCCTGGCTGAATCTACGCATATCAATCTTGGCAATCGTTACTTGCGTCCCCCCGCCCGGGCGAACTGTCGGGCAAGGCAGTTCCTAGGTTAAATTCAGACTTGTTGGGGAATTTCTAGCCATTTTGAGCCCGGACAGACGAAGGGTTGGGGCTTGACTGCCAAGCGCTTGCCCTCTCGCTTGTGGCTCCAATTCCGAATTTTCCTGGCGCGTCGGCGCGTCTAAAGTAGGATTCGGCCTCCTTCTACGGTATACACGGAACCGTCATGAACGACGATAGCGGCGAAAAGCGGAACGACCAAACGGCAACCACCAACAATGCGTCAACTGCAGAGGCCAAGCTGGCTAGTTCTGAAGTTGTTGCTGCATCAAGCGCGGAGGGTTCCAATGCTAGTCCACCGGCGGCGGATTATGCAGGCGCAACGCCAGCAACTACGCCCGGTGTTGCAAAGGCTGGGGTTGCCGCACCTTCCAGGAACTTGATTCGTCGACTTTTGTGGTTGGACGAGCGCGTGGCCGAGGCTAGGGTCAATACCTTTGGACAATCACAGCCTGGCTGGGCTGAATACGACGCCGCACGGCACGCCAGAGAAGGCGTGGTTCAAATTGGCGAGACAGGCCAAAGCAGTTGGGCCGTTCTCTTGCTGGAGCGCGTAACCGCATCACTCCTGTTACGTGCCCATGCTGCACGCGCCGGAATACGAGTTGGTACAGGTCCCTTGAGTGAAGCGGACTGGGAAAATGTTCGTAATATTACGGTCATTCAAGAGGCGTGGAATAATCTTTCGGCCGTTCAAGTATCGGCGCTCGTCGAAGCGCTGGGGGCTGATGGCGATCACGCCACCGCCAACTTGCCTGTTCAACAACGCAAGTCATTTGCGCTTGGCCTCCACAACTTCGTCAAGACTCTAGCGGAACCGCTCGAATTCGAAGCTAACCGGCTCGGACGAGCGCTTTTTGCTCGCTATACTCGAGTGGCCATTGCGGCAGTTGTGGCGATCATCGCCGTAAGTTCTTTCACAAATTGGCTCGGCGCTCGGTTTGAAAAACCAAATATTGCCCTTCACAGACCCGTTGAAGTGAGCAGTCAGTACCCGGGTGCGGGCGAAGACCACACCTTGCTGGTCGACGGAGACCGCACCAACTTGGGGTTTCACACCAATTGTGAAGGTCCACAATTTGTCGTTGTCGATCTTGGCGCGGTTCACAAATTCGACAAAGTGGTCGTCTATAATCGCGATGAATTCCCGGAGCGAGCCGTACCGCTGTATTTGGAAGTCAGTGCGGATCGTCAAAATTACAAGCAGCTAGCCGTCAAGAAAGAAGCGTTCGATAAGTGGGCTGCAACCGGGCTAAGCGCTACAGGGCGCTATATTAGGTTGCGCAACACACCGCCCAATTGCTTTCATCTCGCTGAAGTCGAAGTCTATTGATGGTGATGTGGGCATACTCACGTCGCGTGGATGGGAATTTCACTGCTCGATTGCGGCGCCCAGCTTAGTGACGTACCTAGGGGCTAGGGTTTACGAATCCGGGTAAACGATGCAGTTGAAGCCAATTTGATAGCGCCTGCCTCTCGATGGCGAGCGACGCTGTCGGCCAGAAGATTGGTCGCTTGTTCAGGTTCTTTGATTGTACTTGTAAATAACCAATATTATTGAGTAAAAACTATAGTCTCCTGCAAAGTTTGAGCTTTGTATCAAACCCAGGGGATAGTTCCGCTGGCAATAATGAGCCTACCGCATTTTGATTGCGTCGCCTCGACGGTAACCCCGCGATGGTTACGTTCGCGCCTTCCCTATGAGTGACGGCGACGAAAAGACACCCGCGCCGCCGCAGCGCGCCAAGAGTCCGACTGAAGCGCGGCCAGGGTCGGTGCCTCCAATTCGACCTGACGCAGGGTCTTGGTCGCCGCATCCTCCAAGAGTCGTTCCGCGTCGAGCGGCGCTCTCCACACTTCCGGATGACGTTCCAGCACGGGCGCGCGGGTCTCGCGGCAATATTGATGTCGACGCGCAGTGGCCGCCGCTAGACGACCCGAAGCAGCCTGAGCCTGAACAAGGCAAGGTTGCAAATGCCGCCGGGGGAGTCACCAATGACGATCCATTCGGCCAAGTGCCGGCCCCCCAAAGCCCTCCTCAGGGTAGCCCAGCAACGCGTCGAGTGCCAAGCGATCCCGCGACGCGGCGCCAACGACCGCGTCGGGCGCGAGCCGTAGAGGCCGAAGCGGACCTTTGGGCAGCGCTTGACAGTGGACCACCGAGTATTCCGTCAGCCGCAAAGATTGAACCCGCACCACGCGAAATTGCTGGTGAAGTGACACCAGAAACTCCGAGTGGCGTTGCTGTTGGTCACGTGCTCGCTGATCGCTACGAAGTGCTCAGCGTACTTGGAGAGGGGGGAATGGGGATCGTTTATAGGTGCTTGGATACCTATAGCGGCGACGAAGTTGCTCTAAAGCGTGTCATCATTCCAGAGGGTCCCCTTGCCAATGAATACGTGCTTTGGTTCTATAAGGAATCGAAGGCGTTAGCCACCCTAGACCATCCCAGCATTGTTAGGGCTCGAGATTTTGGCCAGTTTCACGATGGCTCNNCTTTCCTCTCGTGTGGAGCGTGACGGATCAAATCTTAGGTGCATTGGCGCACGCTCATGCACGCGGAATAATTCACGGAGATCTCAAGCCTTCCAATATTCTGGTCGAGGAACAGCCCGAAGGTCCGCCGCGAGTTCACGTACTTGACTTCGGCCTAGCGTGGCTAAAGCAGGATCGTCACGATGAACGCCTGGATGGCTCCAAGGCATTGGATTTCACGCCGCACGCGGGTGCCGGCACGCCCGGTTATATGGCGCCGGAACAAATTCAACATGAGAGTCACAATGTCTGTGGTGCAACCGACCTGTATTCCTTGGGTTGCATTTTGCACAGGATGCTGAGCGGCAAGCCGCCATTCACCGGCGAATCCAAGGAGCTATTGCGCCATCACGCATTCGATGTGCCGATTGCTCCCAAACTTCGTTCCGATGCCCCTCACGATTCTGTTCACTTCATACTGCGCATGCTTGCAAAACAACCCTGGGATAGGTGGGAATTTGCCAGCGAGGCTCGCGCGGAATGGCTCCGGTGGAAACCGTCGCATGACATTGACCCGAGCGGTTACCGATTTCCACCGTTGCCGCGGAAGGACGAGGCGCCGCGTGCAGCTACAGTACACAAGCCGCGCGCAGTTCCAAATGTTTCAACGGCGGAACGCAGCCCAGGCTTACTGAGCATTCGTCCCAGCCCGCTCGTAGGCCGTGATGAACTTCGTGAGGTTTTGCAGAATGCGTGCCGCGATTCGATTCAAGGTCAAGGACCCGCGCATCGACTCGTTATTCTCGTAGGACCGGCAGGCGTTGGGAAGAGTCGGATCGCCGAATGGCTGTACGAGTCGGTGCACGAAAGCGGATCCATGGTACCACTGCGGGCACGCTACCGTTCGCCGCGGGGGCCGCTCGATGGCATGCTAGGTGCCGTTACTCAATACTTCAATTTCGAGCGCGCCGACAGGGACACATTGGAACGTACCTTGCTCGCTCGCTGGAAAATTGGGCGAAACGACAAAGCCGGGCGCACCTGGGTCGCTGGTATCGCCGAATGGTTGCGACCGCTCGGTCCAATCAGTGATCAACCGATCGGGCCCAGTGGTATCCGTTTTTCGCTCGATACGCCCGAAACCCGTCGGATGGTGATGCGCTACACGTTGCGAAGAATCGCTCGAGGTCGTCCGATGTTGCTTTGGCTGGATGATCTCCACCATGCGAGCGAATCCACCATTTCGGGCTTGGCGCACCTTCACGAAGAAGAGGCGGATCAACGCTTTGTAATGGTGGCAACGGTTCGTGACGAGGACTATCAGCTAGACCCGCGTCTATCCGACAAATTGCGACCTCTGGTCGAGCGCATGGACACTCGGATGTTGGAAGTACGCCCAATGGACAGCGATACCACTTGCGCACTCGTGCGCGCTTCGCTGCCTCTTGATGACGCGGCGGTCGAGGAAGCAGCCCGACGGAGTCGTGGAAATCCCCTGTTTGCGTTGCAACAGTTGCACGCTTGGGCATTGGCGGGCGAGATGACGCGTACCGCGGGGCGCTATCACGTCCCAGCGGAAGTACTTGCAGTCCGACCTCGTACGACGGCTGAGCTTTGGGACAGTCGAATTTCCGCATTGCCCGCCGAGCATCGGCTTGCGCCGTTTGTCGCGGCATCGCTCGGAGCAGACGTCAGACGAATTGTGCTTCATTCTTTGCTCACCTCGCTCGAGTTGCCCGCGGACGACGCAATATTGAGCCTACAAAATGCTGAAATTTTGGTGCCTCGCGGGCCGGGCCGCTATGGCTGGCCGCACGCACTGCTGTACGAACATCTGTCCTCTCGTTTGGCGCAGCGGGATGACTGTCGTCGCATACTCAGGGCAGCTGCCGAGGCCCTATCGAAACATCCACTGGCTGGCACGCGTCGCGTAGTACGCCAGCGCGTTACGAATCTGCTTGGTGCGGGTGACCCTGATGCGGCGGCAAATGTACTGTTTTCCTATCTGCAAACCTCTGGTGGGGTCGCGCGTGAACCTCTTTCGCTGCTGGCCGATATAGACTTGCTCAAAGGCAAACTTCAGGGCCACACGCTTGCGTTGAAGCACCGCTGGCAGGCAGAAGCCTTCAGGCAGATTGCGCGTGTCGAAGAAGCAAGCATGCACGCGGAAATTGCACGAGCTACCTTCGAAGAATTGGCGGACACCGAAAATCTCGCACAATCATTACGGCTACTCGGTTGCATTACCGCTGAACAAGGGCAACCCACCGAGGGCCTCAAGCTGGTCGAGAAAGCTCGAGCTACCTTCGAGTCTACCGGCAATTTAGCGGGTCTCGCACAGAGCGAAGCGGCGCTGGCGGAAATTCAGTTTTCGCTTGGCAA
>PMCK01000223.1 GCA_003154095.1 Myxococcales bacterium
AACGGCCGTCGCGGTGTATGCGGGCTTTTACAATTCCAACGACGGTACCGGCACTCCAACGCTCGGCCTAGTTGCTCCGGGCTATAACAGCAGCAAATACACCGCTAACATCGCTAACACTCAAGCGACAGGGTGGGGTAGCCAGCTCGGCGTGTGGATGGGCTGCATCGACGCGTCCGCTTATCAAGGCATATCATTCTGGGTTCAAGGCACGGCACCTACTGGCAAGGCGAACTTGACACTGGCAACCGAGGGCACTGCGGTTCCAGACAGCACGGGTTTCGGTGGTGGCACGTGCACGACGACTCCCTGTTCAGGACCCGGCATTGAGTTCCCGGTCACGACTGCGTGGACGCAAGTATTGGTGCCTTGGGGCACGTTTACGGCGGGCCAAGCCAACGGCGCTGCGGTTCCCACGACTGGCAACGGAATAACGGGTCTGAGTTGGAATGTTTCCCTTAACTACACCTGCGATAGCACTGGTGCGAATTGTGTGCCGGCACCGGCTGGCTACAATCTGAGTGTGGACAATGTTCAGTTCATGGCGAACACGTCCTGCACTGGTGGACTAACATTGTGCGGGACGGGTTGCGTTGACACTAAGACGAATAACGCCAACTGCGGCACTTGCGGCAATGCCTGTCCAAACCCACAGACGTGTAGCGCAGGCGCTTGCCAATGCCCCAGCGGTTACACAAACTGCAGTGGTCAATGCGTTAATACTCAGATTGATGTCGCGAACTGTGGCGGCTGCAACAAATCCTGCAGCGGCGTGTGCTCGGCGGGTACCTGCGCGGCCAGTAGTTGCACCGCGAACATGGCGAAAAAGGACACGACCAGCACGGCCTACGCGTCAATCATCCTGGGCAAGTATTGGATAAACAACAACGTGTGGGGTGCTTCGGGAGCCAGTGGTTCGCAGAGTATCTGGGACACTTGCAGTTCGGGGAACACAATCGGTTGGGGGACCAGCTGGAACTGGAGTGGTGGTTCGAACAGTCAGGTTAAGTCGTACGCAAGTGCAGTGCTCGGATGGCATTGGGGGTGGAAGGTTGCGAGCGGCACGGGTCTTCCAGTACAAATATCAGCCAATAGGGGTGTGACCTGCGGTTGGACCTATCGCGTCACCCCGGGTCAAACCATTGACGTCTCATATGACCTTTTTGCGCATTCAATGGCAAATCCCGGCACGAACGACAATCCAACGGACGAGATCATGATCTGGCTGTATCGCGCGGGCGGTGCGGGTCCAATTGGCGGCACACAGGCAACGGTATCGCTCGCGGGCAGTTCGTGGGAATTGCATCGAGGCAATAACGGTAATTGGAACGTCTATTCCTACGTGAACACGACCAATCAGACCTCCGCCACGTTGAATCTCATGGACTTCCTCAAGGACCTGGTTTCACGGGGTTGGATGGCTAGTTCGAAGTACCTGAGCAGCGTTCAGGCGGGGACAGAGGTCTTCGTGGGAACGGGCGAACTGGATGCAGACAGCTACTACTGCACGATTCAGTGAGCCTTCTNNGGCTTCTGCCACAATCGGTCGCTAATGACGACATTACGCCCTTCTGCGCCGGCCGCCGAGGCCATCCTCGGTCGTTATTTCCCAGTTCTTGACCACGGGTTCGTGGCCCTCGTCGACTATATGGGGACAGATGCCTGTATCGAACGCGCGGCGCGCGTGAGTTACGGCTACGGGACTCGCTCGACCAGCCAAACACGCGGCCTGTTGCGCTATCTGCGGCGCCACTTGCATACGACACCATCCGAGATGGTCGAGTTCAAGTTTCATTGTTGCATGCCCATATTCGTAGCACGGCAGTGGATTCGCCACCGAACCGCCAATGTCAATGAATACTCGGGGCGCTATTCGCTCATACCCATGCTGTTTTATACCCCCGATCAAGAGCAATTACAGAAGCAGAGTCAGAGTAACCATCAAGGTCGCAGCGGCCAGAGCCTGAGTAACTCAATTTACGGCGAAGCAACCGCGCGCTGGGAAAAGGGGCGCAACGATGCGCGGTCTAACTATGAATGGTTGACGGAACAAGATGTGGCCCGAGAACTCGCGCGCATCGATCTACCGCTATCAACGTACACTCAATGGTACTGGAAAATCGACCTCCACAATCTCCTTCATTTCTTGAAACTGCGAGTGGATGCCCATGCACAGTGGGAGATTCAGAAATTCGGCGAAATAATGGCGGGCATGGTGCGTTGCGTAGCGCCTTTGAGCTATGAAGCTTGGATCGATTACGATGTATGTGGGGCACGCATGAGTCGAATGGAATTAAGCGCGTTTCGCGAATTGTTAGAAGTCGATGATATTGGAAATATCCGCGCTCGTGCCGGGGCGTCACTGAATCGTCAACAACTGTTAGACTTGGGCCATTCCTCGCGGGAAATCGAGGAATTGGTTCACAAGCTTCAACCCGCCGAAGTCCCTTCTTACGAAACCAAAGTCGAAGACAGCTTGTCAGCAGAAGTTTTCGAACAACGCTGCGCTGCCGCCGTACCCTCTGGGAAACCCTGATTGCTGTACCCGGCCCGGTTCGACTGGCATAATCATCAATCGCGATCGATTGATTAACAGCAACCAGCAACCATATTTACAACTGCGTCAGCCAACTAGTAATCATGTAATTCGCGACCAATAAAGCGACCGCGCTTTGCACGACGGCCCGCGTAGTCGCAATTCCTACGCCCCGTGCGCCGCCACTTGCAAAATAGCCCTGATGGCACGAAATCGTGGATATCAATAGCCCGAATACCGCAGCTTTGATCAATCCCATCGTGAAATCGCCGAGTGCTAGATACTTCTCGATATTCGCGATAAAAACCCCGGGGTCAACGCCAAGCGTGTCAACCGCAATGACCCAAGCGCCTACCATGCCGATGCAACTGTACAGTATGCAAAGAAGCGGGAGCATCAGTACGCTGGCAACCAGTCGTGGCGACAACAGGTATTGTACTGGACTCACACTCATGGTGGTAAGCGCATCGATTTGTTCGGTGACCCGCATGTTGCCGAGTTCTGCGGCCATGGCACTCCCAGCGCGCGCGGTCACCATGAGCGAAGCAAACACGGGGCTGATTTCCCGAGTCAGCGATATTGCAACGACGCTTCCAACGACTCCCTCGGCGCTAAATCGTCGAAGACTGTACGTGGTCTGAAGCGCCAGAACCATTCCCGTGAAGAGTCCGGTCAAACTCACGATGAATACCGACTGCACCCCAATGAAGTCCATTGACTTCATCAGTTCCCCGAGCCGGTACGGCGGTCTGATGATCCAAAGCAGCGTGCGAATCGTTAGGCTGAAGTAGGATCGGAGGCCGCCCACGAAATTTGTGAACGGTAGAGCGATTTCCTTGAGAGCACCGCGTGGCTTTGGACCACCCGTCGGCTGTGAATCCTTCGTTAGCGCCGCTATCGTCATAAATCCGGAATTGTAGCGTTATCTTTTTTCATTTGCCCCGATTCCCGGAGCTGCGCAAGCATCTTGCTCGACCGAGCACCAGAGCATGACAATTGGGCTACCCGCGGGTGCACCGAAAGCGAAATTATCAAAGCATCACCGCCAAGCTCGGAAATCCAGCCTTCACCCCATTCCACGATCAAAATCCGGCCTTCATCGCGAAGGTACAGCAGCCCAAGTTCAAGGACTTCCCGTGACGTCCTGAGCCGGTACAAGTCCGCGTGTAGTAGAGGTGGGACTGTATTTAATTCGTGCACCAGCGTGAACGTCGGACTAGTTACGCGGACTTTTTCTGGCAGTCCCAGAGCGCGACACAGGCCGCGCACGAGAAACGTCTTCCCGGCTCCCAGTTCACCGCTTAGAATTACTAGATCTCCGCCGCAGATACATTGGGACAAATCGCGTGCCAAGTGCAGGGTGCTGCGGCGTGAACTTAACGGAACGCTGAAGGCTCCTGCATCGCTCATGGGCGTCGGAATTTGCTTTCAGAACCGGGTGCCGCCCGGTTCGAATAGGCGGTACCACTTCGCAGCGCGTAACTGGGGACAAGCGAATGATTGGAGGCGAAGCCACTTTCTACGCTGCTCCAAAGCGACATCTTAGATTCTTCGAGATGCTGAGCAACACTCCGAAGAACCTTTGATCGACTTTCCGGATCGGGCGCCACCTTACTAGGAACACCGCTTAGGCTACCCGCAGCAAGCAACGCAACGTCATGCCCAAGAACTTCGTAGAATGTAGGTTGTCGTAGATATCGCTTTTGCCAGCGACTGAGACTTTCGTCATTCGGTCGCGCTTTGAGCAAAACTTCGAATGTCATCTCCCCTTTGATCTGCTCACTTCGCCAAGAGTCCGCCGCACCCACGGCCTTTGGCCCTAGCCAAATTGCTGGCAACTTAGAGGTGCTAAATGCGGCCTGCCCGAGCTTCTCCGCACAACTAACATCACAAGCCAAGAGCACCCGCTCGACATGAGCGCTGCGCCAATCTTCGAAGGGGGCCTCGGTATCCGCGTTGCAGAAAAACGCCTCATCGGTAATCACCCGGTCGACTTCGCTGCTCTTGGGGTTTGCTCGATGCCAAGCTTCAATCAGACTGTCCTCCGATGTATCTATCCAAAACGACGAGTCGTTCTGTTCACTGACTTCCAACCGCGATAAAGTTATGGCTGGAATCATTCTTGTTCTAGCTTTCTTAGCGAGTTCCGTGGCGGAGGCTCGTTCAAAACCGCCGATGATCACGGCTACGCCTTCATTGTATAGATCTTCGACTGCATCCGCGTAACCCTCGCGATCCTTGAGCAGAGCCTCGCGAGTTCGCAAGTGAACGTTATTCGTTGCCGCAAGTTCCTCCAACGATTGAAGGACTCCCGTCAACAAATCGCTAGAACGCCGGCGTTCGCGCGTGTCGTCGAGTTCCAGAATGACTCCAATCGTCCGCGTGAGACTTTGNNAACCAGGCATCGTTCATGAGTCGTCTTGCCAGTACGCTGTCCCGCTTGTCGATTGCAAATCGGGTTAGTCGCTGCAAAACCGCCTCGCGCATCCAAATTCGCCCCTGCTTCCGACTCGGGGAGGTCGTGGGAATGCGATCGGCCGCCACCAATTGCGACCACATCCGATCCAGTGCCAGGCGCGAGACCTGATCGAGCACCAAACCAATCTCGCGCTCGATTGAGACACGTCGGTCTTCACTACTTTCCAGCCGCCACACCAAAGCCCACTTGAGCGCATCGTCGTCGTGCTTCAGGCGTAACGCCGCCAGAATTATCTCACGGGCCCAACTGTCGCGTTCGCGAGAGTCGACAATTTGACCACTGAGCGGTTCCAGCAACCTCAGACTCTGTTCCGGTTGCCCGCGTCTGGTAAAGACTGCAGCCTTTAGGACCTGTGCGGCATCGGCGGTAGTGCCGACCTTATCCGCACCGGCTTTGTCGGCAAGCGCGAGCGCTTCATCAAAGCGACTTTTTGATACGCGCAGCCAGGCAAGCCACACTTGTACCTGCCGAGCCTCCGGATCCGTGGGAAACGAGTTCAGAAATCTCGCTAGTCGAGGCTCGAGATCCTGCCGTTCCCGATCTGAGCCTTCGAGCCAGGCCTGTTCGAGTTGTCGAAAGTCTTGTTGCGCAGTCACGGATTGTCCAATTGCCGCGACCGGAGCCGCGGGCAGAGCTTCACTACCGGCGCACCCCAATGCAGCACCGCCGACGCAGAGCATCGCGGCGAGCTTTGCAAAATGTCCCGCCCCGCCGTACAGCCGTTGCCGCTCGAGAGTCGCTTCAGTCAACCACACGCCGGTAACCCTGTCTTCCTTTCCGAGGGTCAGTCAAGCACCAGGACCGGTTGGCCCAAAACCGTGGGGTGATTGAGGCACGGCACTATGGCCTAAAATCGCGCCACGGACTAGATTATCGGCTTGGATAGTCGCCCGCTTGGTCCAGTCAGACGCTCGCTGCAACGAGTTGCCAAACTTACGAGATACGGCCTGAGGACTACCTTAGGTGGCCTTGTGGGCACGACTCGGCAAATGCGAAGGGCACAGCTAGGTTTGTTTGCTCTATTAGTCATGTCTATCCATTGGCTGGCATTGGGGACAGTGTTGGTTAGTAAGAATTGCTTCGAGAGTTACTGTCGCGTATTCGATACTTCACGTCAGCTTGCTGGACTTGAGACGCTAACCGTATTTGGACCAGTAGCGTTCTTACTCATTGTCGATTACCGCGCGGTTGGTCGCGAAAAGTGGCAGTGGATTTGGCAAATGTGGGCCAACCGAGCGATGCTAATCGTGGGATTCGGGTACATCGCATTATATGTGGTCGCGTTGCGCGCGCCGTGGCTTGTGGGGGATGCCGGAGGAACCGATCGCGTCACGGTGTGGACGGCTCGTCTTTCGTCTGCATACGCTGGAGCTCCAGTGTTGGCCTTTGCGCTAGCCTTGGGTTTGGCTGCGCAACTGTGGAGCGTCGCCGGGGCGTGTCTGCGTGCTCTTGGGGCCCTTTCGGACCTTGACGGTACTTGGTTAGGCCGGCATCGAGGCGTACTTGTCATGTCCCTTTGCATATTGGACTTCGTTGTCGCCTTCGCAACGATTACGGCGTTTGCCGCTGGTGGCTCGATTTGACGACAGGGAGGACTGGTCATGATACGCCTTTACGCGTGGCCGGGATCGCGCTAGCTAAGAGACGTGCCTAGGTGCTACATGCTCTCCCTTTGTTCGGGGTCGTCGCTCGATCAACATTCGAACAATGTGTCACTCTTCAACCTGGTCGAGCAGATAAATTTTCAACCGGGTTCGGCCCCGACTCCCGGAACTCTCATTCCCCTTGAAGTACACGCGTACTTTCACTTTGCCTCCAACGAATTGGGCTTTACCTTCGACGTCAGATTCGTGCTCGTGTCAACGGAGACGGGACTAGAGAGCTTTAGCGATACATACAAATATCGCTCGAATACGCCGAGATACCGCACAAGAACATTGGGGTTGCCTTTGCCTCCAGTGTCGGGTTCGTACGAACTCAGGCTCGATTGGCGCCTGCCCGAAACCAACGCTTGGACTCGCGAGGCCCTCTGTTGGCCAATCGCCATCGTCGAGTCTTCGCCGCAGCCGCCGCGCGTGACGCATTGAACCCGAGCGAGACCGGGTCCCTCCACTTTGCTGCCGATTTGGTCTTGGCGTCACGTTTGAAGGAGCACATTCCCCTGTTGCTGCACCCAGGGCTATCTTAGAGTTGCCGTGGCCGCTTCGCAGGGGCAGTCGAATTGTCGTGGTGGCGGGGTTTCACCCCGCGTTAATCCCCCCTCGGATAAGCATGGATGTTCGAACTAACGTCGCACGAACGCCATCACAATCTCGAACGCAATCAGCGCTATGATTATGAGTTCGAGTGAATGCGCCACGCCGAGTTGTGCGCGATCGTAAAGAGTGCGCGCAATTTCGGAGACGGCGCGCTGTCGCGCTAGCACTGAACTGCGCCAGGCGGGCACCTGAAAGCGTTCGATTGCGCCCCGATATACGCGAGCATAGTAAACATCCTCGGTAATCTTGAAGGCGTTCTCGCTGCGATCGACGAATTCCCCAATATCGATCAGCAGCCGATTGACGACATCGACTCTACGGCGTGCACGGTTGACGAACGGCCAGTGACCAACGCGCTCGTTCGTCCAATCGTACAATGTATTGAGCTCCCTCTCGAGTTGCGTATCGAAACGTTGGAACTCCAGCAACTGCGTCAAAGCGAGTGACAAGAGATTAACGAGGTCCTCGTTGGGTTTTGGATCGACGATGAAGGCTGCGTCCCAATCAACGATACAGATGTCGTCGCGACTATAGCGATAGTGATGACCGACGATTTGAGAGTGAAAACTGGATGCGGGCACAAAACTCGGTGTTTCTCCGAGCAAGATCCGCACTACGTCCGGCGATGCTAGGACCCTGTCGATGGAGCAAGGTTCAACGAATCTCTGTACCGAGACGATCGTGTAAGTCTCGTGGTTGGGGTCGGTAAGAGGCCTGTCGATTGCGGGCCTGATTAACGCCAGCAGCCGATCGACTATTTCGCGACCGGTAGCCGTCAGTGCCGGACTTTGGTTGAATAGCCCGACCCACTTTGCCAATTCTGACGGATGCGTCGTTGATTCAGAGGTCGTTGCACCCATCGGTATGGGAAATTGGAAGCAGGTGGCCGCAACGCCGAAACTAAATAGCAAGACATTGCAGTCGGCCTGAAGCCAACGCCCAGGTTCGACCTCGATATCTCGGGAGCCCATTGCGGCCACGCTGAGCAGACTGCGCAACTGACCAAAGAACGTCAGACGCCCGGGTCGTATGCTGGTACTTGCTGGAAGTTCGAGGTGCGACAGGGCCGTGATATCGATACTTTCGGCCACCTCGAAGAGGCGAAATGCGTACAGCGTACCTGAGGTAATTTCAGGAAGGCTCATGCCATGGTTTACGACTCGTGCAGTTAGAACATCATCCCAAGTTCGAAAACGCCCGTATATTGGCGCTTTTCTCCGGCCAATGCGGCTTTCGACGCGTTGCCGGACTGCGCATCCGAGGGACTGACCAAATCGGTGATGAGCTGGACACCGAACATCACGGTTTCATATCGAACGTTAGCCCCGATTAATAATCGCTGGCGACGCAACCGCACCGGTTTGAAAATGCGGTTGTTGTTGAAGTCCCAGACCTGTCCGGTTCCATTGCATGTGGGTTGCCCGGTGTAGTTGCCATTGGTGGGAGCGGCCTGCCCAGGCGCGTTGACTCCACCGTAATTGCACGAAGCGAATGGGTCGGTCCCGGGGGTAAAATCAACGACGTTCGAATCGCCAAATATCCAAAGGTATTGGTAACCCAGCCAGGGGGTCACCACCACCGCATTTTCGATCGGAATTGGTTTGGATATCTGCGCGTCCAAGCTGGAAACGGTCAGTTGCAACTCGGGAGTTCCCGTGATTGTGCGCACTCCACCGCCGAGTGCAATGTCGGGAATCATGCCGGGGATATTCTTCCGAAAGCCTTCGAAAAGGCTCAATCTTATATCAGCCCCCGTTGCCCAGAGCGATGTCTTTGGCATCACGCCGAAATTGCCAGCAACCTCGAGACCGAAGCCGAAACTCTTGCGCAGCTGAACAGAATACAATTGCAGAATCCCCGATGGCGAGGTGTTCTCGGTTGCTGGCAAACCCGACGAGGGGTCCGTGTCGCCCTGAGTTCCTTTTCGCCAGTAGTCCTTGCCCGAATCAATACTCGTATACGCGGCCTGGAGCGAAATGTGAAACCCGCCAAATCCGGTCGTGCGCGCTGAGTGCATCGCGCTCGGAGCAAAGGCAAATGCGTACTGGTTGATTAGCCTTTTGAACGCCGCATCGTCTGGTTGGCAAGGGTTGTAAGTTGCGCCGGCGCCCTGTGGTAATTCCCCGGTCGGAGTTCGACATCCAGTATCTTTGACAAGGCGCTCAATTGCCGGATCCATTGGCGCCGCGCGCGCGGGCATGCCAATCGCGACCAACATCGAACTAAACACAAAGCCTACAAGACAGCCTCTAATGCGCACGAAATAACTCCGCTTGCGGCAGGCTAGGCGCGGCAGCCCACCCACGTCAAGAGGCGCGCATCGGCTGGCCGGAGCCGTTAGGCACTTTTCGTGGAAGTTCGGTGGATCCACAGCGCCTTTTTTGGCCCGAGAGAGGCTTGTGAGACAGGGTGCAGAGACCATGTCGGCACACCGGAACGAGTCCAGGGAGCAATCATCGGCAGAAAGCCCCCGCTGCGTGCTCCGTCGCCGCCAGCCTAAAGTCGTAGTTCGGGCGCCGGACGCGGCCCCCGGCAGCTTTCCACGGGTTGGACGGGATCGAAGGGCGCGTGTGACGACCTTGATTGGCCTAGGCGCTCGCGAAGCAATGCCAACGCTGTTCGACTTCGACTGCGGCGAGGATGAAACCACTCATCCGAGGCTGACTATCGTGCGGGACATAAGTCAGGACGACACGGACGCGAATCTGGCGTTCGTTCAATGGGATGACGACGAGGACGCGACGTGCTTCGACGTCTAAGAGTGTACTCGATGAAAGTCACTCGCTAGCTGGCTATTGGCTATTGGCTTTTGGTGTTGTACCCCCGGAAAGCCGATTGCCAGAGTGCACTCGTTGAAAAGCCGCTGGCACTCTCGGTCGCGCCTTTCATGGGGTCAACACCAATAGCCAACGACAGCCAGAGGGACTCCCATAGCCAAGTTACGGTCACTCAGGCACCCCTGCGCCCTGGCTTTCATCGGGTCGACATCAACAGCCAACAAAAGAACAGCCAGGGGGACTCCCGCAGTCACCCGACGCCTGCTTAGGCACCCCGAGTCGACCCAACAAAAACAAGAAAGCACGCGGGCAACAATGTTGCACGCGTGCTTTCTGCGCCGGACCCCAGTATCGACAATCACCCGAGGGGGCACTTGCATTGATGCGCCCCGGACTGGCGGCACATCTGGGCCCGGGTCGGGGGAGGCGAGCGAGGCGCTTGCCTCGCGTTCGATTAGGCCTATCGGACAGGCCCTGCACCTCCCCCAAGGGGTCGAGCGGCAACAAGTGTGTTACCGCGCGACCGGCTGATTTCTCAGGCAGCCACCTTCTTGGCGCGACGGACGCGACGCTTTGCAGCTTTCTTCGCCTTGGGGGCGGCAGCTTTGGCAGCTTTCTTAGCTACCTTCTTGCCGGCCTTCTTGGCGCGCTTAACTGTGCGCTTCTTCGCGACTTTCGGAGCCTTCTTTGCGGGTGCCTTACGAGCGGTCTTGGTCTTTGTCTTCTTTGCGGCCATTTTTTCTTGCCTCCCTGAAAACCCTCCGGGCGGCGAACCGTCCGAGAGAGTATGTTGCAAGACATATATTGCCACCTAATGTGATGTGTCAACGAAAAAATTCATTGCAATTCTCGAAGTAGCATCAACCAACCTTGGCCCTGGGCATCACTGCCGTATTTCCCCGGGCTTTTTGGGCATTTAGGCCAGTAGGATTATTTTAGAAAAATCGACTGAACGTGCGTTCCCGCGAATGCGGGACACGGCTTGACCCACCTGCCCGCTCGGATTAGCGGGACGGCAAGCGCCCCAATGCCCGCCCCCATTCAAGGAGTTACCATGTCGTCGAGGTCTTCGGTTGCCCGCCTGTTCGCAATAGGAGCCTGCGCTGCATTCATTGTCGCAGGTTGTGGTTACTCGCAGGAAGAATGGGACCAGAAGGTCCGTGAGAGCGAACAGTTGCGGGTCGATTTGAATCGCGAGAGTCAGGCCAAGCGAAAGTGCGAGGCCGACTATGCCGACGCCCTGCACGAAATCGACGACCTAAAGAAGAAGTATCGGGCCCAGGGCCTCGACCTTGACAACCTCAGTGCCAGCCTCGAGCAACAGAAGAAAGCACTGGACGAGTACGCGCAGCGCGCCAAGCAATTGGAGGAAACGCGAAAGCGCTTCGAGTTGTTGCGTACCAAGCTGCAGAAGCTTACCGAATTCGGGCTCAAGGTTGAAACGCGGGACAACCGAATGCTGATCCAGCTGCCCGGGGATGTGCTTTTCGATTCAGGTAGCGCGACGCTGAGGGGTGAAGGCAAGACCATCCTGAATCAGGTCGCCGAAGTGCTGCGCAATGACGCTCAATTGGCGGAGCGTGAATTCCAAGTTGCTGGTCATACGGACTCAAAACCCCTGAAAGGTGGGGTTTTTATAGACAATTGGGGCCTGTCTGCGATGCGAGCTCGCTCGGTGGTAACGCTCCTCACTACCCCGGTGGCCGATGGGGGTGGCGGACTCAAGCCCAGTAAGTGGAGTGCGGCGGGTTATGCAGATACCGATCCGGTGGCTCCGAACGACACCGACGAAGGCCGCAAGCGCAATCGCCGCGTCGAGCTAGTAATTCAACCCGACGTCGAGGAAATGTTGAACCTCGGCAGTCTAACTAAGTGACGCGTTCGGCACAGCGCGTTGCAGCGATTGACATTGGGACCAACTCGGTCATTCTGCTGGTCGTCGAGGCTAGCAGCAGCGGCGTCCGCGCCGTCGTGGACAGGGCCGTAATCACTCGGCTCGGCTTGGGCGTTGATCGGACCCTACGCCTCGACGGCGCGTCTTCGGCGCGAACTCTCGAATGTTTGCGGCTATTTGCCGATGAGCTCGACCGACTGGGAGTCAAAAGTCGGCAGGTCGTTGGCACCAGCGCGCTGAGGGACGCAAGCGACGGGGACGAATTCCTGAGCCGGGCTGAAGGCATACTTGGGGTGAGACCCAGGGTGCTAAGCGGCGAAGACGAAGCGCGACTGACGTTCCGTGGCGCCCTTTCGGGCCTAAATTTGGCTGAAAATGTGACGGCGTTCGATGTGGGCGGTGGAAGCACCGAGGTCATTTCCGGGGGGACGAGCAGTCGAGAATCAGAAGTTGATGGGGCGACAAGCGTAAATATTGGTTCCGTGCGGCTGCACGAGCGTCACATAAAACACGATCCACCGCAGCCTGAAGAACTGCTCGCCGCACAGCAAGATATTCGCATGCACCTGCCTGAATCTACTCAGTATCGCAATTCTTCGGGCGTGGTAGGCGTCGGTGGAACCGTGACAACGCTGTTTGCCATGGTCCAGCAACTGGCTGCGTATGACGGGGAGCGCGTCCACGGGGGGCGCCTCCGCCGGACGGAAGTCCAGTATTGGTCGGACACATTGGCGCAGCAGACTGTAGAGCAGCGTCGAGGGATTACCGGTCTTGAACCGAAACGCGCCGATGTAATTGGGACGGGTGCCTTGATCGTGCTCGAGTTAATGGATTGGCTAGGTACCAAAGAAGTAATTGTTTCTGACCGCGGCGTGCGGTGGGGCTTGGTTGAACAAGCTTTGTGTCGCGAAAGGGTCTAGTCGGCTCTTTCCGACGACGACCGCACCCACTGTTGGGATTGAGAGATTTGGTGAAAAGGCCAGGTAATCCGCTGGATTCACACCGGGGCATTCTCGGCATTTCGCTTCGACGGAGTCGGGTATCCGCTCAACCGATGATCGCATTTTTGGTCTTCATCGTTCAACTCAAAGTCAAGTTGCCCTTTCACCGACACACGCGGCAGAGTTCGATGCGCAGTCGCTGGGGCTCTGGCGCAACGACGGTCCACGCAAGATAGATTCGCGCACGGCAAATTCACACATGGCACGGGTGCCGGAGCATCGCGCAGTAAGTTCAATCACCGACCGTTGTCGCGGGGGCAGGGTATCGCGGCGCACCTACCACCCACACAACCGCATGAAGATCCGGTGTCGTCCGCGTTAGGCTCCCGCGAAAGCCAACTCAGGCTGCAAAATAACGTCGCCGCCGCGGCGCCACAATGCCGTTGCGTCGCTCACGTTGAACTGGTCGCTCATATTTTGCGCGGGGCCCAGACAAGTAAAACTCTCGCGCTGCAAATTCACTCACTGCTCGTAATCGTCACGGTCAGCGCCCAAACAAACAAGAAGACAACTTCACGCTCGACAACACAACTGACCGCAGTTGTCGGGGTCGAGGCCCAGACAACCAGCAAGCTTTGCGTCCCTGACAACCAACTTGATGAATGTTCAGCCTGTCAAAATGTGCATATTTTAGCAGAGGCGGATTCGAAGGTCCGAGCCATACGGGTAGTCGGATTTCCTGCGCAGATGTTCGCCAACTCGTCGAATTTGCGGGGGCCGGGTCCCTGAACGCTTCGAGCTGCCTACGTGCTTTTGGCTGAATTTATGCTACGTTATGATATCCGTTGAGCAAAGTTGACTAAATAGTTGACATCGCTCGCGGAGCTGACTAAAGTCCTTCGCCTGGCGACCTCTAACCTGAAACGGGAGTGCCCGTAGCTCGGGAAGTCCAGATCGTCTGACGAGATATGGAATGATTAGTCGCTCTCGAGTGTTGTAGCGCAGCCCGTTGTGGATGGACACCAGTCTTCATTGGGGTGCTCCCAATCGAGGACGGGTGCAAACGCGTTGCGGCATTCTGTTTTGGTGTAGGTCGTAAAAGGAGAGAAGCATGCAGCCAGCTCAGGAAATTGAGTTCAAAGTCGGCGACAAAGCAGTTTACCCCGCACAAGGCGTAGCTGAAATAATCAGCATTGAGGAAAAGGAAATCGCCGGCGCCCGACAGCGTTTCTACGTGCTTCGAATTCTCGATACTGATCGCAAGATCATGGTGCCGGTTTCCAACGCCAACGCGGTGGGTCTGCGTCAAGTGATTAGTGAGCAGGAAATTCGGGAAATATTCGATATTCTGCGCGAGCGTACCATCGGCTTTGATACTCAAACTTGGAACCGCCGTTANNCGTGCCCAGACAGAAGAAGACGTGAAGACGGAAATCGAAGCGATTTTCTTTTCGAACTAGACACCCGGCAATAGCCAGTCATGAGCGTGCAAGGAATACCTCGCACGCTCATGCTCGTTAAGGTGGTCAGGGTGCCTGACAAGTCACTCCTCATCATTGTTCGCGTCCGACCTTCGCTGAATCGGCGGCAACGGGGGCAGCTCTACCGCGATGCGCCAGCGACCCTGTTCGCGAACGCAGCGCACGTCCGCCCGATCTTTCGAATGCGAGTCGCCCTGCAAAGTGACGACGGCCACATCCCCCTGAACGGTTGCTTGATAGCGCTGTGGAACGAAGCGCAAAGAGAACCGGGTCAAGGCCAGCATTTCTTCGGGCGCAACTTTGCGACTGGCCAACGCGCTGGCGCGCGTGGCGCGCTCCGTAAGGTTCTTTTGAGCACTCGACCACAGGAAATCGAAGGCACCGCGTGCCATCTTTGGATCACCGTAAGCGCCTTTTGCGCGGTCGATAAATTCCTTCACTAATCTTTCTGGATCCTCGTCAATCGCCTCACGCCGGCAGGCGGTGCTGCTCGCCAGAATCGCCAAGCCAACTACCGGTAGTGTCAGCCTGATTCGGGCTGATCGACGGCATTTGACTAGTAGCGTCGCGCTTTGCATCACCGAGCATCGGTACTCTTGACATCGTTCACGGGCAACCCCTGGGCTGTCTGGCCCTGTGGCCACTACGAGTCGCGCATCCTGAGCGGTTATGCTGCGAAGTTGGCCGAGTGTACTTGACCCCCGGTACGATTTCATTGCATGCAGAAGCCCTCTAGGGTCCGCCTTGAATGGTCTGGAAAAGCGCCTCCAGAGCGACCCGCACCCGGCCGGCTCCACAAAATTGCCGAAGGCGATCGACGATACGTCGTTGTAAAGGCTGACAATGCGATAGCGCTGAGCTCGCTTTTGGAATCCGGGGTGCCAAAAGTGGCTCTGGTCTACATGGATCCCCCTTTCTTAACGGGTCGTCAGCACCTGAGAGTACTGCGCGGACGCAATGCATCCGGGCAAATCGTGCGCGAGAGCGAACCTGCGTTCGACGATCGCTGGAGTAGCCTTTCGGATTATCTGCAAGAGTTACGCATCCGACTTTCCACTGCGCGGGACCTATTGTGTCCGCATGGTTCCCTAGTCTTACATGTCGATCCAAAGACGAGCCACTACGCAAAGGTGCTGTTGGATGAGATATTTGGCCCAGATTGTTTCGCAAGCGAAGTAGTCTGGCGCTATCGCCGATGGCCGGCTAGGACCCCCAATTTTCAAAAGGTACACGACGTGCTCTTACGTTACGTGCGCGACGCTAATGCAAAGCCAAGATTCACTCAGCTTTACGAACCCTTAGCCCCGTCCACTTTGGCCACTTGGGGAACGAAGAAACAGCGCGCCATGTACGACACAACGGGCCGCCGTCGATGTTCGAGTTCGACCGCCGATGCGTCCCCTGGCGTGCCTCTCGGCGATGTCTGGGACATCGGAATCGTCGCGCCGGTGGCGCGCGAGCGCACGGGCTACCCAACGCAGAAACCCGAGGCGTTGCTGTCGCGCTTAGTCGAGAGCCTGACATTACCCGGTGATTGGGTGTTGGATCCCTACGCAGGCAGCGGTACGACATTGGCCGTCTGCGCCAAGCTTGGCCGCAGCGCTATCGGAATTGACGACAGCCCTGCAGCGATTGAGATGACCTGCCAGCGCCTTGCAGCGTTGGGGATTGCCGTACAGAAGAACTCGGTGGTGAGAGGGCCCGCGCTGCACCGCACTGAGCGCCCAGCGCGAGTGACGACGACTCATCGAGTTGCGTAACGCCTCGAGCAAGCGATGGTTGCACTTTGGGGCAAACGCGCCTAATACAACGTCCGTGCGCGGTCCCATATCTCGAGTATTGCTGACCGGCAGCATCGTTTTTCTCTCGATGCCCGCTATTTCTGCTGATCCTTCCGCGGTAGTAATTCAGGCCGGCAAGAAGTCGGTTACCGTCGCGGAGTTGCAGCGCCGGTGGTTGCAGTTGCCGGCATTTCAGCGCAAGGTTCTCGGGAAGACCGAAACCGAGGGGGTTCAGGCGTTTGTCGATCGTTGGGTCTTGCCGGAATTATTGCTCACGCAAGCGGCAGTGGATCCAAAGAATTTCTCGAATGAGCGATGGCAGGCCGTAGAAAAGTCAGTCCTGCAACAAGCACTGGCCGAACGCATTCGAAAAGAATCGGACGCTGATTCACCCGTCACGGACGCCGATATCAAGGCGTATCTGGAATCCAACCATCAAGACTTCGGCCAGCCCGAGAGGTTGCGAATTTATCGCATACTGGTGGCGACGGAGGCAGAGGCAACGGCCCTCATTCAGAAGTTCGGTGGCGCGGCGGATTTTGAAACTTGGAAGAACACGTCGCGTGAAAAGTCATTGGATCGAGCGACGAATATGCGGGGCGGTGAGCTTGGCTTCGTATCGTCGGATGGAAAATCGGATAGGGTCGAGCTACAGGTCGATCCGGCGCTCTTTGCGGCTGCGGCCAAGCTCAAGGACGGAGAAATTGGCAAGGTGCCCATTCGCGAGGGCGATAAGTTTGCGGTTGTTTGGCGCCGGGGTCACACAGCCGAACTGCGCGCCAATCCGGCAAACCTTGCAAAAACCATCCGGGCTCACCTGCGCGAGTCACGGGCGCGGCGCGCATTCGATGAATTGCTTTCACAGCTGAAGGCAAAATACGTCAAGGACCTCAATCCGAGTCGACTCGACGGAGTCGAATTTGCAGAGACGCCAAGTGACCAATTCCGTGCCGTCACGCCAGAAAAAAAGCCGGACCCCTCGCCTCGTTAAGTCTTGGCGGATCGCGCAGGCGGCACGCTGAGGATAATCGCACACTTACGCCTTCTATCGACAACCTGCTACCCGAGCAACGCATCCCAGAGTTCTTCGTAGGTCTCGGTGCGTTTAAACTGTGGAAATTCGGCGGCCACGTTATCGGGACATCGGAACAGCACTCCCCTGTTGGCAGCCGTGAGCATCGTTGTGTCGTTGTAGCTGTCACCCGCGGCACGNNGTAACTGGTGGCAAAAGAGCGTGGGCAATGCGAGCTTTTGCATGAACGGCGCAGCAAACTGGTAGAACGTGTCGCTGAGTATGATGAGCTGTTCTTGCGCTCGCAGCCGGTCCAAGAAGTCCCGAGCACCGGGTAGTGCTTCCATTTGGCTGATGACGCGCTGGATATCGCGCAGCAAAAGGCCGTGCTTCGACAGAATCTCGATGCGGCCGCGCATCAGCTTATCGTAATCGGGTTCGTCGCGAGTCGTGCGCCGGAGTTCCGGAATTTTCGTCGCCTCGGCAAAGGCTATCCACACTTCTGGCACGAGGACTCCCTCAAGATCGAGACACACGATTCTTGGCATTATGCACTCCGCTTGGACGGGGACTCAGGGCTCACGGTAGAACCGCGGTACACGTCGCGAAACGCTGGTTAACACTTCCCAGGGGACCGTGCCAAGCGCGTCGGCAATTTCATTGGCCGTGATGCAATCGGAGCCCAGCCGGCCTTTTTGCGGACCGAGCACCACGCATTCTTCTCCAACGTCGACGCCGGGCAAGTCGGTTACATCGACCATCGTCATGTCCATGTTCACGATGCCGACAATCGGAGCTCGCTGCCCGGCGAGCAGAACGTGTCCGCGGTTGGACAGGCCTCGGGAAAGGCCGTCCGCGTAGCCCACGGGGATCGTTGCGATGCGGCTCGGGCGCTTTGCCGACCAGGTTGCCCCATAACCGACGCTCTGGCCCGGCGTAAGCTGTCGCATTGCGACTATTTCCGTTCGCACGCGCATCGCTGGCAGAAGTTCCACGTTCATGTCGGCGATCGGATTGATGCCAAAGAGCGCCAGTCCCGGGCGAACTAAGTCAAAATGGTGCCGCTTATCTACGAACAGTGCGGCGCTGTTTGCGGCATGTCTGATAACCGGTTGAAACCCTTGTCGCGACAATACGGCGGTGATTTCGTCAAATGCTGCGCGTTGCTCCTCGAGATGAGTCTTATCCGGCGCGTCCGCGCAGGCATAGTGGGTCATGAGCCCATGCAATCGAATCTCGGGGTGAGCCTCGAAAGCGCGAATCAACCGACCCATTTCCGGCAGGGTCACGCCCAAACGGCCCATGCCGGTATCTACCTTCACGTGCACATCGACCGAATCGACGCCGAGATAGCGAACCTCATCGGCCAGCGCCTCGACCTGTCCCGGATCGTGCAGCATGGGTGTTAACCCATGCGCAATTACGTCACTCCAGGCACGCCCGTAGTGACCGCCGATGACGAGAATTGGAACTCTGATGCCGGCTTCGCGAAGCTCGATGCCCTCCTCGACTAGTGCCACGCAAACGCCGGCAACCCCATCGCGCTCCAACGTGCGCGCGACGGCCTTGGCACCGTGGCCATAGCCATCGGCCTTGAGAACCGCCCAGACTGGAATGTCACCGACAGCCCTTTTGACCGTGTGCAGATTGTGCCGGAGGTGCCCCAGGTTTATTTCCGCTCGCGTGGGGCGAACGGCGTCGGACGGCAGGGCACGCTGAGGTCGAAGAACTCGGGGCAGTGGAGATACCACGGTAGACATGGTTAGCTCTGCTCGGGGCAGTAGCTAGGGGTTAACGCCATTGCTGGACTTTCGTCAAATTCTCGATGCGAATCCGATTACCCGGCCGCGCCACGCCCTGACTGTTTTGTCGTGTTGGCGCCCAGGGTCCCGGCCCTGGTCGCTCCATGTCTTTGCCCTCTTTGCAAGGCTGAAGCCTTTAGTCGGCCGCTACTTGAAGCAACGATGCATGCATGTTTTGAAAGTACGCCGGCAGTTGTTGCAGGCATCTTTTGTATTTCTTTGACTTGTCGGCACGGAGACACCCATGGGCGGTCTGGATGAAGCGTTGCCGCTATTCGAGGTCGGCTTGTCCTGATTGTCACAGCTGCCGGCGCATTCATTCCAGTGCGCATGGCAGTCGTCCGAGCACTCGGCCTCTGGAGCTGTCGGCGCGACTTTCGGCGAGGCACTCGGTGGCTGGCTGGGCGCTGGCGGGACTTCAACGGCCTTGGGTGGCGGAGCGGCGTGAATGTTAGAGGGCATAGGCACGCCCTCTGCCGCGGGTTGTCCCTGGGGGCCCGCATCAATGTCGAGGGACAGCGTTGCTTGATTGCCCTTTTCGAGCTCGCTCAAACGTTGTCGAGCGTGACTTAAGCGGTCGCCGCTCTGCGCATAGGTGTGTCGCGCGAGCCAATCTTCCCAACAAGCGCGGCGGTGAGTAGGCGCAATCGTTGGATCCAAGTCCAGTCGATAGCAATGCTCAAATCGAACGTTGCCCTCGTAAATCATCTGTACATTGGGCCCGCATCCAAAAACAAAACCAGCAATTAGAACCCAAAGGCCTTGGGGAGACCCCAAGAAGATTCGCGACATGACTTCGTCAGACTGCCGGGCTTTTGCCCGAACTGCAATCGCAGGCCGAGATTTTTGAAAGATTGGACCGCTTGGACGCAGTTTTTCCCGGCAACAAACAGCGCTGAGGGTACGACCAAGATGGCCCCAGCCACGACAAATGCTATGGGCTGCGCGTGTTTACAGGCCTCGTGGAAGCAGTTGGGCATATTCAAGCTCGGAGCCAACAGCCCCTCGGGCAACGCTTGCTCGTGAAATCCGAACTGGTCATCGGAGCTATCGGCGAATCCGTGTCCGTCAACGGGGTCTGCCTGACGGTGAGTGAGGCTCTACCCGACGGTTTTTTCGCCGATGTGTCGGCCGAAACTCTCGAGCGCAGCACGCTCGGACGGCTGGCAGTGGGATCCCCTGTGAATTTGGAACGGGCCCTACGCGTGGGTGATCGAATGGGCGGGCACTGGATGACGGGTCACGTGGACGCTGTCATTCGTTGGATCAGTACCAAGAAGGCAGGTCCATCGATTAACGTGACGCTCGAATTGCCGTCCCCGCTAGCGCCCTTCTTGGCGCCCAAGGGGTCCGTGGGACTCGAGGGTGTTTCACTCACCGTCAACGAGGTTCTTGACGACCGATTTACCGTAATGATCATCCCTCACACGCGACAGGTCACGACGCTCGAGCGCGCGAGACCAGGAGACGGGGTCAATCTGGAGGTCGATATTTTGGCTCGCTACGTCGTTCGCGCGCTAAAGCACCCATTCACCTCGGAAGATGGGCAATCTGAGAATAAGGGTGCGGACATTGCCCTTCAAACGGCGCTGATCCGTGCGGGTTTCGTGCATGACTCGAAATAGACGATTACCGTCGTACCCGCCCCGTCAATTGGACATCAATCCCGGCCTTTTGGAACGGGTCGTCGCTGGTATCGAGGACATTCGGTCCGGCAAGATGGTGATATTGGTCGACGACAAAGACAGGGAGAACGAAGGTGATTTGTGCCTCGCTGCCGACCACATATCAGCGGACGCTATCAACTTCATGGCGACCCACGGCCGCGGCCTGATTTGCGTCACGCTGACCGAAGCACAGGTAGAGCGATTGGAACTGCCGATGATGCAATTGCAGGGCAGACAGGGCCCCACCCTCGGGACGGCATTCACGGTAAGTATCGAGGCGCGCGAGGGCGTCACGACGGGTATCAGTGCGTCAGATCGTGCCCACACTATCCGAGTGGCGGCGAGCACGAGTGCTAAGCCCGAAGATCTTGTCGTGCCCGGTCATGTCTTGCCTCTCAAGGCTCGCCGGGGAGGCGTCTTGGTACGTGCGGGACAAACCGAGGGATCCGTGGACTTGGCACGTCTTTCCGGCCTGAATCCGGCGGGCGTAATTTGCGAGATCATGAACGAAGACGGGACGATGGCGCGCCTCGCCGATCTCGAACAGTTCGCCGAACGCCATGCGTTGAAGATCATGACGGTCGCCGACCTGATCCGATACCGCCTGCAGACGGAGATACTGGTCCGTAGAATTGAGTCTGCCTCCGTAGTGATTGGCCGCACTGGAAAACCTTGGACCGTGCACCTGTACGAAGACTCGATCAATTCCCTGCAGTCGCTGGCATTCGTATTCGGCGATTCGTTACAGAAGGAAGCAACGCTATGTCGAATGCACGTAGGCTCCACGCTAGGCGACGTCTTCACGGCGCTTTCGGGCGACGGCCGTCGGAATTTGCATGAGGCCATCGATGCGATTGAAGCCGAAGGCCGTGGAGTCATCGTCTATTTACCGTCACAGGGCGATTTGTTGTCAGAGGTGCAGACAGCCAAGGGCGGCGTGCGTGACCCAGGAATGACCGGGAAATCGACCACAGGACCCCTTCGAGAATACGGTCTGGGGGCCCAGGTGCTTCGCGATCTCGGCATCAGGAGCCTTCGGCTTCTCACGAATAACCCAATGCGGCTCGCCGGCATCGAGGGCTATGGTCTGGAAATCCTCGAGTTTGTTCCACTGGTATCGGCTCGCATGACAAGCTAACGTAGAAAGTCACATGAACATGGAAGATTTCTCATCGCGAGGTCAGGCAATCGTCGGCAATTTAGTCGTGCCACCCGAGGCGAAATTTGCCATCGTCGCCGGTCGTACGAATTCGTTCATTGTCGATCGACTTGTTGAAGGAGCATTCGACGCGCTACATCGTCACGGCGCCGACAGCGCACGGATTACTCTGTTTCGGGTGCCCGGTTCTTGGGAGATGCCGCTTTTGTGCTCTCGCTTGGCTCGAGCGAAACAATTCGACGCGATTGTCGCGGTGGGCGCGGTGATCCAGGGAGGCACGCCCCATTTCGAATATATTGCGGCGGAAGTAACCAAGGGCTTGGCCTCTATTACCCTAGCCACCGGTGTACCAGTCACTCTTGGAGTTCTAACTACCGATACATTGGAGCAAGCTGTCGATCGGGCTGGTGTAAAGGCTGGGAACAAGGGCTTCGACGCCGCGATGGCTGCAATCGAAATGGTCTCGCTGATGCGTGAACTAAGCAATCACGGTCTTTGAGAATGGGTGCGCGGACCACTGCCCGTGAAGCGGCACTTCAGATGCTTTTTGCGCTGGATACAACCGGCAACGACATAGCTCAGACTATTTTTGACTATTGGCGCGAGACGCCTGGGGATCCGGAAGGAAAATCCTACGCCAACGAGCTCGTACAAGGGGCAGCAGCGGTAATTACCGAACTCGACAATCGAATTACGGGGGCCAGCGCCCATTGGCGGGTTGATCGGATGACCCGAGTCGATCGCAACGTTTTGCGACTCGGAGTCTACGAATTGCTTTACCGTCTCGATGTCCCAAGGGCCGTGGCCCTGGATGAAGCCGTTGAATTGGCGAAGCGCTATGGAGCCGAAGATAGTGGAGCCTTCGTTAACGGCGTGCTCGATCAAGTCGCGGATGATTGTGGTCGTGTTGACCCAGTAGTGAGTGCTGAGCAGGACGACGAATAGCGCATTGTTCAATGGATTTGCGGTTTATATCTCCACACCTGCGGCGTCTTGACTGCGCGAGCACCGAGGTGCTCGTATCGGCAATTCTCGAGGATGAACGTCCACCGCACGGCGTTGCCGGTTTGGTAGATTGGAGACTTTGTGGTCGATTGTCCCGCCTCATGCAATCGGGTTTCGTCACGGGACAATTGGGGGAAGTCGTACTCCTGCCGGGCAAACCTCAACTCCCTTTCGATAAGCTGTTGTTCTTTGGCGCGGGAAGGCGAGCTGACTTCGGAGAGCGCGTATATCGAACGGTATTGCTAAAGATCCTGACGACGCTCGAAGGAATGCGTGCGCGCACAGCCGTCGTGGAGCTGCCGGGACGCCACTTCAGCGGCATTGCTCCTGACCAGGCTTCGGCCCT
>PMCK01000150.1 GCA_003154095.1 Myxococcales bacterium
GGCCCATTCTCCGACCACAAGAAAGCGTCTGCGGGATGGCAATCTGGGAATTGCAATTCCTGCTCTCGAAAACGAGATTGAACATCGAGAGAAAGCAACGTTTCGAATCGTCGATGACACCGATGGACTGGTTGGCCCGGCGAGGAAACCGAAGCTGATTTAGGCGGGCGCCGCCATCCTAGACGAGTCTGGAGTTGGCACAATCGGCCGGGTCCACTGATTGACGTTTCTATAGCGGTCTTACAGATACGCGCCCGCCCATTCGCAATTGGGATAGTGCTGGGAGCAGCTTGCGGTGCTCGAGGCGCGTGTAGATCAGGGCGTTAGAAACGAGTCGGCGCAGAGCGTCATTGAGTTCAACGTCGTAGAGGATGATACCGGCAACATGCCGAAGTTCCACTTCATCACGCATCAATCGAACCAATGCTCCAATGTGATTTCGAATGAGTGAATGCCTCTCCTGGGAAAGAACGATGAATCCCGGTCTCCGGGTCTGAGCCAATTGGTCTGCTGCATCGAGCAGGTGGGTCCGCATGCGGAATACTTCATGGCTCGCATCACCGCCTACACCGGGTCCGCAAACGCTAACGCCCGGCACGCCCCACCGATTCGCATGGAATTGCACCGCCGCGTGTGGCGGAAACTCGCCAGCGCGTGGATCAGAAGCCCAGTCACGGATGGTCGTCCCGAGACCTGCGACCACAGATTCCAGTACCCGGTCATCTTCTGCTGCAGCCATGAGCGTTGCTTCGTCCACGCGAAGTTGAAGCGCCCAACCGGATAGACGCGTCAGAGCGCAGGTCATGCCTGAGAACTCCATTGCAAGTGTGGTCGCAACGCGTTCCATCTTCTTGAATGCGTCGCTGAATTGAATGCATTTCACTTCGAACGGGACCGGCTGTGCTCCCCAACACGAGTCGAAGTCGGGACCCCTCTTCGGTGCGAGCGGTTCGTACTGAACCTTCGCGCCAGTGCAGCGTAGAAACAGTCCGAAATCAAGTTCGGCGGCACACGGAATGTATTCGAGGGGCAGGCGCAGCTTGTCTCGGATTTTCGAAGAGAGTCGCAGAATATCGCACGCTACCCCTAGCCGAAAGAGGCCCCAACGGTTGTAGCGGAACCGAGATTGAATTGATATAGGATGAGACTGAAATGTCTGTGCACGGAGCCATGGGTCGTCGAAGATCGTGGCGAGTGTCTTACGCGCTCGCCACATCCATCGTGACTTCCGAAGTTCAGCTGGAACGATGTTCCATTGCTCGTCCGCATACCAGGTCTGAACACCGTTTGGGAACGGCACATTCCACGGTTTCGCGAACGTGCTGGTCTCGTCGTAGGTGGAGCTAGGCGCATTCATGGTGACCCCGCAGCTCCTTGAGGATAGCACCGGGTCGACGATTCGGTAGCTCGGTTCAAATTTCTCTGCTGCGCGTCTTTTGTCCCTCGCAGTTCTGTAACACTGACCGCGATTGAGCCATGAACTAATGTGGAGGTGACGCACGAAAACCAACAACCGATGGAACTTCTTGCCCTGTTCGAACTCGTTGAGCGGTCGGGCCCCGACTTACTCACGAACCCGAAATTCTATGGGAAGAACATTGCACTACCGACTCCTTGCGCCCCAGCCACTCCCGTCGGAGATTTGGCACGTTATCGAGTCCGTTCAGAACGCCATGAATGAACGCTTCACCTGGACCTGCGAGAACCTCAAGCTCAATCCTGTCAGCGAAGAGCAACGACGTCAGAGGGAACACACGCCCGATTTGTCGACCGACGCTCCCGTGCAGGCATATGGCTTCACCAAAGTCATGAGCGACGAATGGAACGCCGTCCTGGTGATCCGATTCGTGAAGTGGCTATCAGCGCTGCTGCCCCAAGCAAAGATTAAGGTATCCGACGAAGGTAATTACATCCCGTGTGGTGACGTGATCTTCGAAGCTGGCGAGGAGAGACCGGACAGCGTGCGGATTGTACGCCAATGTGCCTACCTCAACAGCCGAGGCTTGGATGACGAGGTCAAGAGACTCGCCACGGCAAGTCAACTCGCGATGCTGAAGGGCCTCTACTACACCCAGTTTCCAGCGTCGGCCTATGCTGACCGTAAGGAGCTTTCCGCGCTCAAGTTACCCGACAGACTTGTCGGATTATCTTTGGGCGACGCGGCAGAACGGATGCGGTTCCCCTGGCAAGAAGAAGCTGTGTAGTTGAAAACCCTGCGTCACTTTCTCGCATAAAGTCGGCCGGGTGCGCGGGCTCGACCGCCGCGACAGCAAACCGAGACACTTAGAAACGTGATCGACTTTGCTGCAATTGGACAGGCTGGCGCTACCCGGCCGACTTCACGCACATCTTCGCTTTGATCGCCTAAAGCACGGAACTGAACTCACGATGACACAGAATAAGCGGCGCCCATCACTCGCCACATTCATATTTGCCTTCCCATTTTTCTTCCTGATTGGCCTTCTGACATTGCTGAGGGCTGTGTTCGGACTAAGCCGATTGGCACGGCGTGCACGGTACGAATTGATCGACAATCTTCATTGTCCAAATTGCCATTGTCCGAATCCTGTCGCCGGCCGATGGGAATGCTCCTCGTGTAAGAGCATCTACATGGGGTGGGTGGGCAAATGCACGATTTGCGGAGCCGATGCATCGTGGATTTCGTGCCTGAAATGCGGCGTATCCATCGTGCTGCCCTGGACTCGACTATGACCATCGGCGCCTGGCGGACAGAGGCTCGCCAAAAGGCGAAGTCGGTCGTTGGTAAGACCCGTGATCTGAGCGTTCTGCACTCGTTGGCCTGGGCTGGATTTCTGTCCACGGGACAGATCGAGCGACTCCATTTTCCATCGCGACGAACGGTTCAGCGCCGACTTCGGGCTTTGCTCGACCACGGTCTCGTGAGGGCTTGCCTGCAGGGAACATCGCTTCACCTGCAGAACGTCTACGCGCTCACGCCGAAGGGCGCGGCGCACCTCGATGCGCAAGGTATTTCGGACGCGAAGCCGCGACGCGTGGTCAGAGCCCAGAAGCTTGAACATGCGCTCGCTGTGCGCGACCTCTTTGTTGCATTTTTTGTCGCCGATCAATCAAACACAATCCAACTGGAAGACTTCCGCTTCGAAGACGATCTTGCCAAGGAGCCGATTTTTCAATCAGTCGGCATCATCCCTGATGGGCTCGCGATAGTTCGACGGGGCGAAGTTCGATTGACCGTCGGCTGTGAAGTGGATCTTGGCAGCGAGACAGGTCGGATGCTCAAAGCAAAATGTGCACTCTGGGCAGAATTGCTTCGCCCAAAACCGTTCGGGCCGATGGAATTGCTTTTTGTGGTTTCTGGAAACGGTCGGAGCAACACCATTGAGCGATTGATGACCGAGGTTGAATGCCCGGGGCTGACGGTGCTGCGCTCGTCCGTCATCAAACAGCCGCTCCAAGTCATCGACGGACTATTCGTGCGAACTATACGCGCCCTGCGAATAGGCGTCTCAAAAACTCATGAGTGAATTCAGCTAGTTGCTACGACTCCAGACGGGTCCTTTCGGATCTGCAGTTCCTGGTATGAGTGCCTCGATTTCTGTGTGACCGCATTCGCTGGCTGGGCATGGGTTTG
>PMCK01000543.1 GCA_003154095.1 Myxococcales bacterium
CCCTCGTGGATCGAGCCGGGGCACTCGGGCGATGCGTGGCTCGGAATTCCTCCAGGAAAGGAAAACTGAATGAAAAGCTTGCGAAGTCCTGCCTCGTCCTGGCTGATGTTGGGATAGACTTCGCTGTAAGTTCCTTCGAGATAAGTGTTGCCGACTACAGCGGGGCCGCCGTGTCCTGGACCCGAGATGTAGATCATGTCCAAATCGTATTTCTTGATAACCCGATTGAGGTGCACGTAGATAAAATTCTGCCCGGGGGTCGTACCCCAATGTCCCAGCAGCATGTGCTTTACATCACCGAGCACGAGCGGCCGCTTCAGAAGTGGATTGTCGTAAAGATAGATCTGGCCGACCGCGAGATAATTGGCCGCGCGCCAGTAAGCATCGATACTGCGCAGTAACTCGGGCGATAGAGTACATGTTTTCACGGTTCAAACCTTTCCGTTCATCGCTTCAGGGTCGAGAATGCGGTGCACCGAGCGTGCGATCATCAGTTCTTCGTCCGTGCGAATGACGCGAACCGTGGTTCGGCTCGCGGTTGCAGAGATCACGTCCGCACTGATTGCGTTTCGCTGTTCGTCTAGTTCGATCCCCAGAAACCCCAGCCCCTCGCAAATCTGGGCACGAACGATTGGCGCATTCTCTCCGATGCCACCCGAAAAGACGAGAGAGTCCAAACCACCGAGCGCCGCAGCGAATGAGCCTATCCATTTTTTTGCCTGATAACAGAATAACGCCACGGCTTCTTCGGCTCGCACGTCCAGGGCCCGCTGCGCCAGCAAGTCGCGCATATCAGCGCTTGTTTCAGAAACTCCGAGTAACCCCGACTCGTGATTGACCATTTCGTAAAACTGCTTCGCATTAACCTGCTCGGCTCGTGCCAAATACGGCGCAAGTCCCGGATCCAAGTCACCCGAGCGAGTGCTCATGACTAACCCCGCGGTCGGCGTGAAACCCATACTTGTATCGATACTTTTGCCATCGCAAACGGCGGCCATGCTGGCCCCATTGCCTAGATGCGCGAGGACTATACGACCCTTCGTTGCCGCCGGATCGCCGACGCGCTCGAGTTCTTCGACCAGGTACGCGTAAGATAGTCCATGGAAACCGTAGCGCTGAACACCCTTTGCGTCGAAGCGTCGCGGAATTGGGAGCAACTTTGCCACCCGCGGCATGGTTTGATGAAATGCAGTGTCGAAACAGGCGACTTGTACCAAACTTGGACTGCGCTGTCGGCACGCCTCGATCAGCTCGATTTCGCGCGGGAGATGATCTGGGTCGTAAGGTCTGATGCGATGCAATTCATCCAACAAATCTTGAGTGATAATCTCAGGTTGAATATGCTTCATTCCGTGGACTACCCGATGCCCCAGGGCCGCAACGGAAGCGAATTCTTCCTGTTCTTTGAGCCAATCGAACAGAATGTTGGCGGCCGACCTGTGATCGGAAGCTGCCGTACTGTGACTGTACTGTTGATTCCCACTAGCATCGTAGCAGGTCAGGTTAGTATTGCTTGTGCCAATACGATCGAGTTTTCCCCAAAGTCCCCGCTTCAATGCCTCGCCCACATCGTAAAGTGCGAACTTAATACTCGACGAGCCGCCGTTAATCGTCAGGATGCGTGTGTTTAGTGATTTCAATATTAATCGTCCGATCTAGGCCGCTGACTCAGCAGTTAGCTCGTCGATGTTGGCGCTGCCCGACAGCTCAAAGATTCGTCGCCTCAGCTTGATTTTCGCTTTCACCTCGAGTTGTCGAGCTCGCTCTCGAGAGATACCTAAGGTGCGGCCCAATTCGGCCAACGACTGTTCCTCTTCCGCATCTGCCATCAGACGACGCTCGATGATGATGCGCTCGCGCCGATCGAGAACGTCGAGTGCGGAACGAACGACATGGCTAACCCGACGATTGTGCTGAGAGCGCACGCAGGCCTCTTCCTGACTAATGTCGGATGAGACCAGAGTGTCCATGAGCCTCGTTACTCCGTCGTCGAACACCTTCGAATTGAGCGAAACGTCTCGCGCCTCCAATCGCCCCACCATTTCGACGATTTCAACTCGCGATGTATTGAATNNAACATGACCGACCGAAGAACTCCTGATCCGGCACCCACCAAGCTCCACGAGCGAATAATGTAGGTCAAGATGAAGGTGCGGATCCAGTACGCCGCGTATGTCACGAATCGGTTTCCGCGATCGGGATCGAACTTCGTCAATGCGTGAACGACTCCGAAATTGCCCTCGGCTATGAGTTCGGCGACTGGCAGTCCGTATCGCTGATACTTAAACGCAATGGCGACTACGTACCGCAAATTGGCGCGAGCCAGCGTATCGTTGGCCTGCTCGTCCTGCTCGTCGTGCCATTGACGCCAAAGTTTCAGCTCTTCCTCGCGAGAAAGCCTTCGATACCTGCGTGACGCTGACACGTAGCGGGCTAATGCTGAATCCGGTTCAATCGCCATTGTGATCCTAGTTTCATGCTCAAGATTGATTGTAGAGGTGCGGCTTTGCTCGCGCGCTTCAAGTATTCGTCTCCCATGGCCACGGGAGTTTCCCAAATGGAACATGTGATCAGGCTGCGACTTGTGCACAAATTGTACCAAGCAAACGCAGAAAAGATACCGCTTGCTGGACGTGCGGTTCGTGGATCACCGGATTCGCAATTCGCCTTGACGATTTGCATAATGCAAACTGCTCGTTTCCCGCAACACACTATTGGAGAAATCATCGCGGTTCGCGGCCGGCCGTGGGGCGAGCATCAAAATAGCCATCCGATAAAGACACTAACCGTTGGTATGGGCGCACGGCCAACTGTATGAAGTGTATCCCTTACTTTCTGATTAGTTGGTCCTACGAATTGGTCAATCACGCTTTGGGGAAGTCCTGCTGGCAAGTTCTCGTTCAGGTTGACTTCGCTTGGAGCGATTGGTATTTGCATGCCCACGCTGAAGCCAAAGCTGAAACCGGAATCAAACGTGTGAAATAGCCCGATTTCTGGCCTCAGAACTAGAGTGTGTACGGACCCCTGACTATTGAGTAAAAAGGTTGCTGGTAGACTTGGGACAATCGCTTGATAAGCCGTCAGATCATAACTACTTGCTAAGGTTCCTTTGGCTGTGGCGTATCCCACGCCAGCCCCGACAAAAATGGAACTCCCAAATGGGTAAGCGCGACCATATACATCATATTCTACGAATGAGAGCGTTGCGTCGCCATAATAACTGATCCGGAATTTTGGAATCAGGCCCACGTGGAAACCCGCTCCGAAATACCGAGTCAATTTGCTCGTGACACCGAAATCTAGCAGATTTGGCAGACCAGCTCCCATTACAGGGCCAATTCGAAATGGACCCAATATACCAGAGGAATGGTCCGCCCCATCTTCGGTGACGCGTGACGCACTCTCTGGTGCCGCAACCCCTGGAGCAGCTCCAAGTACGCCGGCAATCACCAAATGCGCTGCGCCCGTACTCGGCAAGGAACAGATTCGATGGCGTATCAGGAACTGCGTGACCTTAGAGGTCATTGCTGCTCGTTCTTGGGGTAGTGACATCAGAATGCGATTCCTCGCCCGTCACTGATGCGGAGGATGGACGCGCCGTAACTTCCACTCAGAAGCTTTAGGAGGTCGATTGTCGATTAGCGCTGCGAATCGCGGCTGACCTTGCAAAGCGACACTTGCGCGCGGCTTTCGATTCGTGGATGCTCGTTTTCGATCATGGCACCCACGCGATACGTGACCGCGCCAACGAACTTCACCATATTGACTTGGACACGTTCGGCCGCCTTCGCAGCTAGCTGCTTGGCAGCACCCTCGAGTTCACAGACCTTGCCCGATACTTGCATTTGCTCGTTGCCGATCAGTTTGCCAAAACCGCCCCGGATTTTGCCGCCAAGCTCTTCAGCAGCGCCTTCTACACGTTTGCTATCATTCCTCATGAGCCA
>PMCK01000202.1 GCA_003154095.1 Myxococcales bacterium
TTCAGCCAATTTTGCAATCATGTGGTCTAGGTCCGACGCAAGCGACTGCAATTCCGAGCTGCCAAATCGGCCTTGACCCAAGCGTGCGCCGAGGTCTCCCTCAGCCACTTGCCGGGCTACGATTGCAATGCGTTGAACGTCCCTGGCGACGCGCCTTCCAACCCAGGACGCTATTCCAACTGTGCTGAGCATGGCTACGGCCATTAGACTGGCAAAGAGGCGCAACAGGTAAGCCATGTCGTCCTCTACACCTGCTCGGGAAACTGCCACGAACAAGCGACGCGCCCGACCAGAAGCCACGGGAATCACGATGGCGCGCAGGTGTCGACCAAAATAAGTGAAGTTGAACGCTGTGCCTTCGGGAGAAAGGGGCCAATTGATATCCAGCGTGTCAAGGGTGGGCGGTTTGGGAAGGCTATCTTTGGTCCAGATTATGGGCTTGCCTTCAGCGTCGTATGCTACCGCGTAACTCTGCAAGTCCTTGAGCGGGTCGGGCATTGGGACGTTGCCAGTATTGAGAGTGGCTACGGCTGCCGGGTCTTGCCAAATAAGGGCCGACACGACGCCAGCCTCGGTTCGAAGTGCGGCGTCAAGATCGCGAATTTGTTCACGCGACACGAGCAAGTATGCAACGCCGAAGCTACCTGCCAGTGTCGCTAGGGTTAGCGACGACAGTGACAGAGTAAGCCGCCGAGACAGCTGCATTGCTTGTTGGCTCAGGACACGGCGGGCGAATCTGCGGACCCAATTCGATACCCAACGCCGCGAACTGTTTCGATTAGCGACGCATGATCACCGAGTTTTTCCCGCAACTTCTTGATGTGCGCATCGACAACGTTGGAGCCGGGATCGTAAGTTGTTTCCCACACCTTTCGTAGCAGCTCCGATCGAGGTACGACGCGTCCGGATTCTCGCGCAAGATAGGTTAGTAGTGCAAATTCACGCGGGGTAAGCTCGACGACCTGGCCGCTGAGTGTTGCGTGCCGTTCGAGCCGGTCCAAGACGAGTGGACCCACGCGAACGACGCCATCCGTACCCGCACCTCGACGCCCCAAGGCGCGAACTCGTGCGAGCAATTCACCGAGATCGAAGGGCTTCGGCAAATAGTCGTCGGCGCCAGCATCCAAACCCAGAATGCGCTCGGACACTTCCGCTCGAGCGGTAAGCATCAGGATGGGAATCCCCGATCCTCGATCGCGCAGCGACTTGCAAACGGCAATCCCATCAGTACCGGGCAGCATCCAGTCGAGTATGATGAGGTCATACTCAATATTGGATGACCGCTCGAGCGCTTCGGTGCCGTCTTCGATGAGGTCAACGATGTAGCCTTCTTCCTGTAGTGCGCGCTGCAGAAAGCGAGCCAACTTCCTGTTGTCTTCGACGACGAGTACCTTCATGGCGTTCGGCATTATGCCACCGTTCCGATAATTCACAATGACGGGTTTTTCATGTTCGGCGGACGGAGAATTTGTGTTCATGGTTTCAACTCTCACTTCCTGATTTGGTACCCTGTCTTGGCTTTGTCCATTAGCAGGCAAAAAACCGTACCGGAGCAGGATCGTAGAATAATCATTGGCTTTTGTCGGCACGCGCGGGGGATGGTTCGGCTTCAAGGATCTATTACGTCTGGTAGCCTGTTGGGGTATCTCGGATAGTGACCTTTCGCGCATGTGCGCGGGATAACGCGCGTGGATGTGCGCGGCTGGCTACCGCTGCTCGAGTTTCCCGCGGTAAGGCTAGCGGTTTGGGTGAATGGATGTTCATCGTAGCGCCTCATCGGCTAACCGAGAATCATCGCGTGGAGCCTGGCCTCGTCAATGATTTCTGCGCCATTTTTCTTGGCTGCGTCGAGTTTCGATTTGCCGACTTTGTCTCCGGCAACCAAGAATTGTGTGCCCTTTTTCACTTTGTCGTGCACGGTCCCTCCCGCAGCCAGAATTGCTGCGTGAACCTCATCGCGAGGCCGCGTCAGCACTCCGGTAACGCAGAAACTTTTGCCCGACAGAGGGCCGGTGCGCTGAGTCTGATTGGCCACTTGGGCACGGGACACGCCTTGCGCCGCAATTTTGTTCAAGAGATTGCGCTTGGACTCATCGGTTAGGAAAACGGCAACTGCCTCGACCATCTTGGGGCCAAATCCATCGATTGTGCCTAGCTTTTCTTGTACGTCCTCCGCGGTCCAGGCCAATAGGTTTTCCAGAGTGATGGCGACTTCGGCCAGTTGACGTGATGCCACTTGGCCAATTAGTTCGATTCCAACACCCGTAATGAGACGCTCGAGCGGTTGCTCCTTCGAAGTTGCAATCGCACGCAGCAAATTCTCGGCGCTTTTTGGACCGAACCTATCCAAAACCTTGAGCGCATTCATGTCCAATTGGTACAAGTCCGCGACGTCCGCGACAAGTCCCCGTTCGACTAATTGATCAATCAGTGACTCACCCAAATGATCGATATCCATCGCAAATCGGCGGGAAAAATGCAAAATAGACTGCCGAATTACGGCCGGGCAACGTGCATTCGGGCATCGGAGGGCCACCTCTTCGCCTCGCCGCACTACGGTCGTGCCGCAGCTGGGGCAAGTATCGGGCATACGGAAAACCGCCGCCCCTGGGAAACGAGAACCAGTGTCGACGGCAATTACTTGCGGGATAATCTCCCCTGCCTTTTCTATGCTGACCAAATCGCCAATGCGGGCATCGAGCGAATCGATGTTTTGCTGATTGTGCAGTGATGCCCGGGAAACTACCGTTCCTGCCAATTGCACGGGTTCGAGCACAGCTACCGGCGTCAGCACTCCAGTGCGCCCCACTTGGACAGCAATATCGAGGAGTCTCGTTTGGGCACGTTCGGCTGCGAATTTGAAGGCGATGGCCCATCGCGGAAATTTCGCTGTTTTTCCGAGCCTGCCCTGTTGGGCGAAGGAATCGACTTTTACGACCGCACCATCTATGTCAAAGGGCAGATCTCTGCGTGACCGATCGAGCGACGTTAAGTATTCCATGATCGTATCGATGCCGTCGCAAACCTTGTGCCTTTGATGCATAGGAAGGCCCAATGCCGCCAATCGATCGAGTACGATTGCCTGTGAGGGCGCCAGGCTTGCGCCCTCTAGACATTGCCAAACGAAAAGCCTCAAGTGCCGCTCGGCAACCTCGCGTGGGTCTAGCATTCGAAGACCGCCGCTGGCCGCGTTGCGCGGATTCGCAAACGGTTGCTCACCCTCGAGCAGCCGTCGTTCATTGACCCGCTCCAAGTCACGGCGAAATATCACGGCTTCGGCGCGGAGCGTCAGCGGGTCTCGATGTTCAATCACGAGCGGAAGGCCGCGAATAGTGCGGAGATTCTCTGTAATTTCCTCTCCGGTCGTCCCGTCTCCTCGCGTGGAACCCTGAACGAAGCGCCCTTGGCGATATACGAGTTCCACACTGGCGCCGTCGAGTTTCGGTTCAACGCAAAATCTAACGACCTCATCATCCGCGAGATTCTCTTTGACGCGCCGAATGAAGTCGCGCAGCTCTGATTCGCTGTACGTGTTATCGAGCGAGGTCATGGGAGCGACATGCGTGACGCTCACCAAATCCGCTCGAGGTGTTGCTCCTACGCGCTTCGTAGGTGAATCAGCCGTAACGAGTTCGGGGTGCGATGTTTCGAGTTCTACTAGCGATCGATAGAGTCGGTCATATTCGAAGTCACTGATTTCCGGATCGTCGAGTACGTAATAACGATGGTCGTGGTACTGAATCTCTCGCACGAGTTCAGAATGCCGGGAACCTTTGGTTTTATCGCTCATCGTCTGTCTGCCGGTGATCATGCCGGAATCGACGGCCACCGCGAAACATTGTACGTGTCCACGTGCCGAAGTGACATGATCGGGCCTCAAGGATTTCCAATTCGCATGGGTCTACGGAAACGCGCGGCTGTCGATCCGGCGGAAAATGACCCCATAACGTGGCGCGCTTGCCGAAGCGGCCCGAGACCCGAATCGTGCAGTAGCTTTGATTTCCGCTATTGTACGTTCACTCGATGAAGGCTCCGAGCGATAGCTCAACGACCCGATTGGCTGAGGAGATCCCAGCCCCAACGAGCATTGGCTTTCCGCCCTCATCCAATCAATGGTTGCCGAGTTCAGTGCAGCCGCGCAGCGACGGGCCCTGGTGGTGGCGGCTCGGTGGCGTTCTTCTAACGGTACGGCCTCATCAATGGGTCAAGAACGTATTTGTGTTGGCACCCGTTGTGTTTGCAAAAGAGATCTTTTACCCGCCTCTGCTGCTACGCGCCGCAGCTGCGTTCTTCGGATTCTGCCTATTGGCGGGATCCGTTTATGCAATGAACGACATTACGGATATTGCGTCCGATCGGCAGCATCCCGTCAAGCGGTTCCGCCCGATTGCAGCCGGTCGTGTGCCGCTGACTTGGGCGAAAAGTCTCGCCTTGGGGTTAGTTATTTTGGCTTTGCTCGGTGCATTCGCCCTGGGTCCAAAGTTTGGTTTAATAGCAACCGGCTACTATGGCCTCAATCTGGCTTATTCGCTCCGGCTCAAGCACGTTGCCTATGTTGACGTCGGTTGCATCGCCGCATTCTTCGTGATGCGCGTCATCGGCGGCGGGTTTGCCACTAACATCGAGATGTCTGGGTATCTCTTGGTTTGCACGGCACTTTTGGCGTTGTTTTTGGGCTTTGGCAAACGGAGGCATGAGATTGCTGCCGCCAAATCCGGCAAGCAACGCGCCGTGCTCGAAGCCTACGACCGCAGGGGACTCGAGTTCTCGCTTGCAGTGACGGCGCTTGCAACAACGGTATCTTACCTAGCCTATACACTAGACGCGAGAACGCGAGCCTTCTTTCGCACGGACTGGTTGTGGCCTAGCACGCTGTTCGTCATCCTCGGTATGTGGAGATTCTTGTACTTGGTGCGCGCACGGCCCAAGACCGAGAGTCCAACTCAGGAAATGCTTCGTGATGGCCCCTTCGTATTCATCGTGCTCGGTTGGGTCGGCCTCGTAATGTGGATTGTCTACCAACTGCACCCGGGAATGTGAAAGACTCGATCAATACTCCAACTCCCGCGTATAAGAGCGAAAACGCGTGGACCGATCTCGGCCTCACATTGCCGATTTTCCTCGGCTATCATTTGTGCGTCGTATTCCTGCCTGTTCGCAACGCGGCTGACTGGGTCACCCATCAGATGGCTGATCTCGCGTCCAACGATCTGCGCATCTACGCAGCCGTCACGTTGTCCATTGGCGCGGCGTTGGTGATATCTCTCGTTGCAATTGGGCGCGGGCATGCGTTGCGTTGGACGCGATTCGTAGGGATTGGGGTGGAGGGAATTCTGTATGCCGTGGCGATGCGGCTCGTCGCCAGTAGCATTGTCGGCAGATTGAAGTTGGATGCTTTGCCGACGCCGGCAATCACGTCCATCCAGAGTAGTCCATTTGCGGGCGTCGTCTTGTCTCTAGGAGCAGGCTTTTACGAGGAGCTTGCATTTCGTGTTTGCCTATTTGCAATTTTGGGGCGCTTGGTTTGGTTGGCCTTCGTAGCCACATCATTGCCGTTTGCAAAGGTCTTGTTCTGGCTGGGCTGGGCCGTATTCTCGTCGGCGGCCTTCAGCGCGTGGCACCACTTCGGTTCCTTTGGGGAGCCATTTACCCTGCAGGCATTCATATTTCGCTGGGTCTCTGGGCTAGTGTTCACGGCGATATTTGCGCTACGCGGATTTGCTCCCGCGGTATGGACGCATGCCCTTTACGATATTTGGGTATTGGTTTTGTGACCCGCGAATAGCCGAATGTGCGGTCGCTTTACATTGCACAAGGCCATAAACGTGGCGCTAATAGCCACTAGCAGGGCAACTATTGAGTTTAGCCTGGACTTGTCTGCTCGCTCGACCGCCTCAGATATGGTTTCGTCAATCTCAGACATGGTCGCTTTCCTCGAGGGCTACAGGAGCACCTGCTGCAACGGCGTTGGTTCATCAACTTAGCCCGAAGACCTTGCCGTTCAAGAGGGTCAAGGGAAACTGTGTCGGCTGCGGAGCCGTGCGCGAGTCGGGCCCATGCGTAAGGCATCGCCACGCGCTAACGTGCGAAAACCCCGTGCAAAGACACCTTGGTAGTACCATGCGCCCACGTGCGATTGGGCTTCTCCTCTCGGGGGTCATGATAATTGGTTCAGTTGTGACGCTGGCTGTATGGCGCCACTCGAGCCCCAGTCGTTGCGGCGATGGTTGGGTACGCACCGGTTCGCGCTGTTGCGCGGCAGGCCAATTCTCCGACGGCGGGCATTGCGCGGGAACAGTGAAATTCTGCCCAGTGGGCTTTCACCAGTCGAGCAATGCTGAGGGCTGCGTATTCGACGCCAGAAAAATCCGAATTGGGCCCGTGAAGCTGAGTATTGGCCCGAATGACTGGCAATCCGAACAAGTCATTCCGATTGTCGCAGACGTGCCGGCCTTTTTCGTCGACGCGAGCGAAGTCACACACGAACAATGGCTGTCTTGCGTACAATCCAAGCGGTGTCGAAGCATTGAGTTCCGTGAATTGGGTCAGCCCGTGACGCGAGTTACACCAGACGATGCACAAAGCTACTGCACTTCGGTTAAGGGTCGGCTGCCCAAGCTCAACGAGCGAATGGCGCTCGCGGCGGGCGCCGAATCGCGACGATTTCCTTGGGGTCAGACAGGCCTTGTATGCCGGCGCGCGACATATGGCGTCACCGTTGGACCCTGCGCCGAGCACGGAAATGAGCCGGATATTGCGGGAATTCACGCTGCTGGTCAGTCACCTGAAGGTGTGCTCGACTTATCGGGCAACGTCGCGGAGCTAGCGCTCGATGCCGAAGAAAGAGTCTGGGTTTGCGGGGGCAGCTTTCGCTCGCGAACGGCGCTGGAGCTCAAAAGCTGGGCCTGCGTTCTTTGGACTAGGCCCTCCGACGACATCGGGTTTCGCTGCGTATACGGAACTTCCGAGTAGGATGAGCCACGACGGGACAGGCCAATTGCGATTGCGGAAAGAGACCGGAGCCGAACGTCACATTCTAGTGAGACCGTTGAATTACGACCTATTCACCCTTGGCGCTACCGCGAGTGAGAACATTGTGGATCGAACTGACTACGGGCGGGCAACCCGGCACGAAGGGACCACGCTTTCGATGTTCGATTGTGCAGTTGCCTAGACACAGAGTGCCTTGAGCGAGTGTCTCGTGTCCTTTCCCGATGGCGATGTTGACGGGCCGTTGCTCCCCAAAGTAGTTAAGAATGTCTGCCCCACTCGCCCAATCAGATGGCGCCACGCGCAAGGAGTCGAGATTGATAATTCCGAACTGACGCTCAGCACCCAAGCGAAGATGCGGTATATCACAAGCAGCATACCCATCAGATGGCAGCTCACGCTGTGTGCGGCCCGCGTTTGGCTTGAGCAATACCCTTGCACCACTAGTCCGCGCCAGGGGCACGGATTGCAAAACTTTGCGATGTCCGGCTCGTCATTGGGGATCGAGCGCCCTGTAAGTGCAGGTACGCTCCCTAGAGGCCCGCAAGATCCGCCGACGTGAAAACCGGGACTTGCCGGACAGCGACTTGTCGGCGATGCTCTGGGCGTGAACAGCGAGAATCGAGGGATTCGCGGGGCTTACGCCTCGTGTCGCAACGGGCACCCCGACCTTATTGTGTTTGCCCTATTGCTTACTGGCCGGCTCGTCGCGGCCGCCACGGAAGAATCCCCTCCATCTACAAGCACCGGAAGTGAGACTTCAAACAAGATCTCGCATGTTGCCAAGCGCACCAAGACTGCGACGCGGGCGAACAAGTCGAAATCCCAAGACGCGGGCGTCGATGCTGCGTCCGATGCATCCGTAAATGCCCCCGATGCCGCACTCGGCCCCCAGCGTGACGCCGGCAAGATCGAGCTGCCTGACGCATCCGCGGCATCGCGCGAGGCGCCGCCGATCTCCTCGACGTCGACCGCTACCAATACCTCGACGACCACGTCGGCAACCGTGGCGCCGCCCGCAAAAATCGAAGTTCGGATTCGCGAAACGGTCATATTCACGTTACAGCTGAGTGACGGAGGGATGCCCGCCGCGGAACGCGCCCGCCGTGCCAACCGAGCCATCGAACAGGCAATTGGAGGAACCTCGTCGAAGCCAGTTCGGGTGGAACAGCGGGGTGGCCGCTGTATCGTATTCATTGGCGCACGGCCCGTAGTTGAGCTTACCGCCGAGGACGCGGCGATTGCTGGCGAAGGGTCACTCGATCTTTACGCGGCATCCGTCGAGGCGCGCATCTCTGACATATTGCACGCAGAAGAAAACAGGAGTCAGCTCGGAAAGACCGTTCGCGATGTCGTCATCGTGATCGTACTCGGTCTTGGCGCCCTATTTTCGCTGAAAATGATCCGTGACTGGAGCTACCGGGCGCGGGCGTGGGTCGAGAGAAATCCGCAGCGGATTCCTGCAATTCGACTCAAGTCGATTGAGGTGGTGCGACCGCCAGTGCTGCGAAACGCAACACTCGTATCTCTCGCCGTGCTCAAATGGATTGGTCAGATCGGCGCGGTCTACTTGTGGCTGATCGCTTCGATGTCGTTCTTTGAGTCGACTCGCGGTTATACGGAAAAGCTCACCGGGCTCGTACTGTCACCGCTTTCCACGTTGACGGGTCGAATAGCCGCGCTCTTGCCACTCACGGTGATAGTAGCCCTCGGTGCCGTCGTTCTGCTGATCTTGCTTCGGTTCATCAGTCTGTTTTTTGCCGCCGTCGAGCGAGGCGAAACCAAAGTCGAACACTTGAGCCCGGCGCTCGCTGCTCCGACGAGTCTCGTCGTGAGAATCGGGCTGGTCCTGCTGAGCCTCCTGGTAGTGGCACCCGTATTGACGGGGAACAATGACGGTACCTTTTCCAGGCTCGGGCAGCTGGCAATTGCCGCCATCGCACTGGCACTTGTACCTCTGGTAACTACGGTTTTCCTCGGCATGCGCGTGCTTTACGCGAGTCGATTAGCCGTGGGGCAATGGGTGAGCATCGGGGCAGTCACGGGCAGAATCTTGGAGCTTACGTTATTTGACACGAGAATTTGGCTTCCTGGGGGAGAGACGGCACGCGTTCCGCACTTGGTCTTGTTGTGGCAAACACTTCGCACATCGACCGGCACGACCCAGCGCATCCGCTTGTCGATAGCGACCCTCGAGAACCTCACTGAAGTCATCGACGAGCTTACTTCCGCGTCGGCGCGCTTTGGGTCGGATGCCTCAGTCAATGTCGAATCCGTGGCGCCGAACCGGGCTGACCTCCTTGTACAAGTGACAATGCCTGAATCAATGAGTAGAACTGCGCTCCTGATCGATCTGTTGCGCCTGTTGTCAGATCGAAATGTTCCAATTGCAGAGGGGCACCATTCGGAGACGAGCGCGTGAATCCAGCCTGGTTGCTGCTGGGTCTGCTTGTAATTGCAGCAATCGGCAACCGAATAAAAAGGGGCGGGCGCCTGCGCGGTTTCGGCTTGCCATCGGGGAGCGAGTCGCTCCTTGTGGGCCTCTTGCTCGGACCCCACGGATTCGGATTGGTACACACGTCGGATTTACAGAGTTTCAATCCTGTCATCTTATCTGCCGTCGGCTGGCTCGCATTCATAGTGGGGACGCGCCTGGCCGAGCCATCCAGTGATCAAAACCTATTGCGACACGATGCGTCACTGCTGTTCGCGCTGTTCGGTGCACTACTTGCAGCGACAACTCTCGCCTGTGTTGCGATGGTTTCCTACTATTCGCTAGGACGCGTCGGTCAACTAACAATCGGGGCTCGCTGGGTGGTCGGCGGCACGTTGGGGCTAATCCTTTGTGGGTCCGCTCAGCAACTCGTCGACTGGGCTCGGCAGCGCTACGGGGCCGCGGGCAAAGTGACTGACGCTCTGCAGAGCGCGTCCCTGGGTGGCGACGCATTCGCACTCTTAGGGATGGCCCCCCTGGTTGCCTTCGACTTGGCTGGGATTACAACCGCTCGCCACGTAATCGTCGTGATGCTGACCCCAATCGTTCTTGGGGGACTGCTCGGTCTCATGGGACGTGTCCTGCTTCGGACCGAGAACCGCGTTGCCGAGAGTTGGGCGCTCCTACTCGGTGGCATGCTGTTCATCGTCGGGTTGACGCAACGACTGGGAGCATCGGTCGTAACCGGTGCTTTCGTGGCGGGATGGGTACTGGGGCGAGGCAAGGCAAACCACGTTCGCGAAATGCGAACGATGATTGCACCTGCTGAAAGCTCGATTCTCTTGCCCGTGTTGGTGGTAGCGGGTGCCACCGTGGATCTCAGGCTCGGGGGGAAATTGATCATCGTCGCGGGGATTGCAGTGTTGACTCGTTTGGTCACCCATTTGCTATTGGGGCCGATCATCGTGGGTGCAGCCGCCGGCAAGCTGCGCGGACTTTACGGTGCTGGACTTAGCCTGGCGTCTTCGGGAGAAGTGGCGGTCATCGTGGCCATGGCCTTTGCCACTTTGCATCAGGGCCGAACGGGTCAATTGGTATTGATAACTAGTATCGCGGGAGCCCTCTTGGGTGAGATTGTCGCACCGGCAGGCCTAAAGCGAACACTTTGGACTGTCGCCGAAATTTCGGCAGAAAGTCGATCGTCGCAGCCACCGCCCAGCCCGATACCGCGGGGTAGCACATGACGGCTGGGTCGGTAGCNNCCACGCCTGAACGCCATCGTTGCAGTGGGATATTTGCTTTACGCCGGTACATTGGCCGCCAACCTGCTTCAACCTCTGCGGTTGCCGCATCTGACGGCCTATATGCTCGTCGGAATAGTGGGTGGACCCGACTTGCTTCGATTGATGGATGTCCGCACCTTGGCAACGCTGGAGCCGATCAGTTCCCTTGCAATTTCCTTGATCGCTCTGGCAGGAGGCCTTGAGCTCGAATTTGGTGAACTTCGACGTTCGATAGCCAGTCTGTTTTGGACCAACTTCTTCAACACAACCGTCGTAACGATCCTGGCAGGCGGTGCGTTCTTCTACTTGGCAAATTATCTACCTTTTGCCCATGAAATGACACCCCTGGCGCTAGGCTCCGTGGCACTGATTTGGGGCGTACTCGCGTCGAGTCGGAGTCCATCGGCTACCCTGGCTGTCCTGGCCCAAACCCGAGCCCGTGGAACCCTATCCCGCTGGACTCTGCAATTCGTCATGAGTTCCGACATCGTCGTGGTCGTTACGATGACGCTGGTGCTCGCAATCGCGAGACCTTACCTAGTCGAAGGCAGCGAATTCTCGTGGACGAGACTTACGGTCATGGCTCATGAGATCCTCGGGAGCGTATCGCTGGGAGTAACTTTAGGATTGGTGCTGGCCGCTTACCTGAGGCTCGGGGGAAAGCAGTTCTTGTTATTGCTCCTGATCTTGGGTTTCGTTGCCACCGATCTCTTGGCGTACGTTCAATTCGATACGCTCCTTGCATTCCTCGTTGCCGGCGCCACGGTTCGGAATTTCTGCCGTGATTCAGAGGCGTTTCGTGAGACGGTGGTCAAGACTAGCGGCGTCGTATTCGTAGTGTTTTTTGGGGTGGCCGGCGCGCACTTGGACATTTCCCTACTCCGTAAGGCGTGGGGCGTCGCCTTAGCATTTTTCGTAGTCCGGGTAATTGCGAGCATTATAGCCATGCGCCTTGCCAATCGCGTAGCCAATGAGCCCCCAACCATCAAGCGCTGGTCCTGGGCGCCGCTAGTGTCGCAGGCGGGCTTGACATTAGCGCTCGCGGCGAGCCTTACTCGAGAATTCCCGGCTTTGGGTCAAAGCCTGAGATCACTCGTGATTGCGACGGTTGCGATGAACGAAATCATCGGACCCATTCTCTTCAAGTTTGCATTGGATAGAAGCGGGGAGACGCGCGAGAAGTTTCCCTCCCGCTCCGATGAATCGGAAGTCCCTGCCTAGATGTGGCACTAGTTTGGATCGCCGTAGAGAATTCCGCGGCCGTTGGTGCCAATATAGACTCGGCCGAACTTGGTCTCATCTCCCGCAATGTAACCGGCGGTGCCGAACTGATGCTGATCGTCGTTGATACGAGTCCAATTGGCACCTTGATCATCTGAGCGAAAGAAGCCCAAAATGCCGTTATATTGACCGAATAGGTAGATGGCTGGGTAGGAATTACCCTCAGCCGCCTTGCCGAAGCCGACAGCGTAGGCTGCCTGCAGGTTGCTCACTTGCGTAAAGTTCGCCCCCGACTCTGTCGAATGGTAGAGTGCCGAAGTTGCTCCGGAACCTGCGACAATCCAGGTGTCTCCTTCAATGCCAAACACAGCGCGGATCGTGCCCCGGCCGATGAATGAAACTGTATTAGTCGTCGCCGCGAAGGTCTTGCCGCCGTCCGTGCTCGCATAAACGGTACCGACGTTGTTCGCGTACAAGTACGCGTAGAATTTATTGGGGTTCTCTCGATCGGAGGTAATCGACGCACCGGTTGGCAGCCCCGTGACTTGTGTCCAGGTGCTGCCGAAATCAGAAGATACTGCAATTGCGGTCACCGTAGTCGTTGGGGTCCCCGCGTCAGACGCGGCAGGTACGGTGCACCGAAGCGACCAAACGATATTCGCGCCATCCGCTGAGATGGCAAGTTTTCCACCGCTGGAACAGGTAGTCGCTTTGGCGACTGGCAGGGTTGCAAAGGGCACCCAAGTCTTGCCGTTGTCCTTGGAATAGGCGCCGTAATTACCCGGATTGGTTGGGTTTCCCGCCCGTACCACGATGTTCGCGTCTTTTGCGGCAAAGTCGAGGCTAGTGCAATTGCTGAATATCGGATTGTTGTACATGCCGGTCGGTGAGGGTTGATCCAGGTTCTCGTTGCGCATGCCGGCAATATCACCGACGCAGCTCAAGAACGCCCCGTTGACCGAAGGAACCATGTCCGTGACCGCTGTCTGTTCGAGATTGCGGTCAGTAAACGTCCAGGGCCGATCACTTATGTTCGCGGCAGCAACGTTGTTGTTACTCCAAACGCCCTGACCCGTGACGTATAAAACATGATTGGAATCGTAGGGATCGATCTCTATGTCACCCATCCAACCGCCATAACTCGGCGTTGCGCACCCGGGTACGCCCCAACGTAACCACTCGGCGCCATTGGGATTGTGCACTGCGGATTTTCCGATGGGGTTCCAATTGGCACCCGCGTTGGTCGTACGAAATATTTCGTCGGGCGCCCACCAGTCGAGAGTAGACACGACTAGGGTACCTGAATTCTTTGCATCGAGCGAAATCCCGCCAAAGCCATGGTCTCCCGAAACGACAGGTGAAATGTCAGTCCATTGACTGGTCGCGGTATCGTATCTCCAGATGCCGCCCGCCTTGATGTTATTCGGACCAGAACTGTCGTTGTAGGCCAAGTAGAGCTTTCCGTCGCGATCCAACACTGCGTGGTGCGGCATTTGCGACGTTGGCCCGCCCGCAACCAGTTGCCAACTGGCGCCAGCGTCATTCGAGGTATACAGATTGCTCCCGGCGGTAACGTCCGCGACACCTACGTAAATCGTCGAAGAACCAGCGTCAGACGCTCCGCTTCTGGGATCAAATAGTACGAACGAGAGACCCAATTGAGTGCCGCCCGAACTCTTACCACCGAGAACAGGAAAGCTGGTCACTTGCGACCAATTGCTGCCCGAATCGGTGCTTCGCATCAAGCCCATTGTGCGCGACCCAAAGTAGAGCGTGCTAGTCCGGTTCGGGTCGATGGCAAGGCGCTCGCCCATCGAGCGGCCATCTAAATTACCGCCCATGGGCACTCCAATGGTATTCGAAACGAAGGTCGCTCCACCATTCGTTGACCTCAAAATCACACCGTTGCCAGAGGTCAGGTAAGTACCGGCCGCCATGTACACGATATTCGCGTCGTTTGGATCTGCGGCAATGCTTTCGATTCCAATCTGATTCGAGTTGTTTCGATCGACCCAGTCGGTGAGGGGCACCCAACCGTTCGTCGCAGTGTCAAAGCGGTAAGCGCCGCCCATATCCGTGCGTGCAAAAATAACGTTTGGCTTGGCCGTGCTGAAAATGATGCCGTCTACGAAACCGCCGCCTCGGATAGTTACACTCTTCCAGGTATAGGGTCCGGTGCTCGTGGTGCCTGCCATTCCGTCAGTCGCCGTGTCGATCGTCGCCGAGCAACCGCCGGCAGCGCTCGTGTCACCGCCTTGGCTGACTGCTGACTGTCCACCACTTGAGCCCTTGCTCGAATTGCCAGTCTCAACACAACCGCAAGGACTGAGGCCGCCTAATAGAGCGCTCGCCAGGAGAACCAACGACCGTGAATATGCGCTCGGTGTCATCCTGCTCTCCCGCGCGCGGCCCAGTGACGAGCATTTTCTGGGACTGCCGAGTTTTTTGCCGGGAACCATCTACCAACTCCTCGCGACTTCGACGCTCAAAGCGTGGCGTAGGTTTAGAACATTTTCGGTCGCGCGCTCCTGGAATTGTTCCCAGAATCGAACCGTGCCCGACGGGAAGCGTGTTTCGGGCGCTCGGACTGGAATATCCGTCAATTATCGCTTAGCGATAGCAAAATTTGGATTGTTCTTGGGGTTTGGGCGGCACGTCGAAGTGACTTAGTCGTCCTTATGAAATGCATTCCCGTAATGACATTTTGCCAGTCGCGTATACGCGCGGAGGCAGTGACCCGCAAAGTACTGTGCGGAGATCTTGAGCGCTTCCTTGAGAAATAACGAAGGCTCAGAGTATCAGCTCCTCGAACGACTTCACCAATCGGCAAGCCACAATTCGGCGTACATTCCGTCGCCCGGCGCAGCCTCTCGTGAAGTCGAGGGATTGACGATGAACACGGAACGCGGAGCCTTGGCTCGCAGATAGATAGATTCCTCCGCTGTCACGTGAACAGACTGACCTGCCGTGTTGACGATTACGCGTTGCTTTGCGGGGATGAATGCCTTGGCAAAGGGGAAGGCTTGGTTCTTGGGGCTAGGCGGATCACCTCTGCCCAAGGTGCGAACGAGTTTTTCGGCGTGCGATTTTAGATCATCGGGAAAGAAATCGAACCCCACTTTGATCGCCAGATCGCCGGGTCCGACTTGACTTGTTGGAACCACTTTGGCCCACAGGACCAGCTCACGTTCGGTTTCAACTCCCTTGGCAACGACGAAGGCATGCCCCACCCATCGCCCCTCGCCGGATGGAGTGTGCGCCGTAAATCGCTGCGCCTGCGAAAAGTCCTTGATAATGCGGCACGCTTGCTTGGGGCCCGTCTTGGCACAATTGAGATCCTTCTCTAGCGCCGCAACGTCCATGTCCTGGGGCGCTGGCGGAGCGACGAGCGCAGCCGAGGGCAACGGCTCCACTTGTGAAGAAGCTGCAGTTGACGCCCGAGTCTTCTTTAGGGAGTCCGATTTGTCGCAGCCCGAAACAGCAATTAGCACGACAGAAATCAAAATTGCATTGGGCAATTGCCGGAGGCCGAAGCGCGGATTCTCTAACTGAGCCAATCGCATCATGGTGGCATTATTCATGCGTGGTCGCGCGTGTCAACGCGAGGACAATACAATCGAATGCAACCAAGCACGTCCGGAGCGTGCTAGTAGCGCGATCCATCGAAACGATGGGCCCTTGGGACCGGACCGTCAGATTGCGTCACACTAAAGTCAATCCATGAACATTCCGTCGGGGGAACCCCCCCTTTCCTATTTGGCTTACACAATGTCTCCCGATCCCGAATCCGTTACGGGTGAGGAGTTCTTGGACCGATTCCTCGAGTACGTTCGACTGACCGGTTTGCAGCTTTACCCTGCGCAGGAACAGGCGGTTTTGGAGCTCTGCGCAGGCAACAACGTAATTCTCAGTACACCCACCGGTTCGGGCAAGTCGCTCGTAGCGACGGCAATGCACTTCGTGAGCTTGGCCAGACAAGGGCGCACCTTCTACACGGCACCGATCAAGGCTTTGGTAAACGAGAAGTTCTTCGCACTCTGCCGTGATTTTGGGGCGCCCAACGTCGGCATGCTCACGGGCGATGCAAGCGTCAACGCGGATGCACCCATTCTTTGTTGCACAGCCGAAATTCTGGCAAGCATGGCGCTTCGCTGCGGCAAGAATCTCGAGGTCGATTCGATCGTGTGCGACGAATTTCACTATTACGCCGACCGGGACCGCGGTACCGCCTGGCAAATACCGCTGTTGACGCTGCCGCAAGCGACGTTTTTGCTTATGTCGGCTACCCTGGGCGATGGCACTTTCTTTCAAGAAAAGCTTACGCGACTAACGGGCAAACCCACCAGCATCGTTCAGTCGAGTGATCGCCCGGTTCCACTCGACTATGAATACCGCTTGACCGCTCTTCACGAAACGCTGCTCGAGCTCATGCAGCAAGGAAGAAAGCCAGTCTACATCGTAAACTTCACGCAACGCGCGTGCGCCGACGAAGCGCAGAACTTGATGAGTACCGACTACTGCGACAAGGCGGAGAAGCAAGCGATCAACCTGGCCTTGCGCGGTGTTCGGTTCGACAGCCCCTACGGAAAGGACGTGCAGCGATACCTGCGTCACGGAATCGGGCTGCACCATGCAGGCCTGCTACCCAAGTATCGATTGCTCGTCGAAAAACTGGCTCAAAAGGGCCTGCTCAAGATTATCGTGGGAACAGACACGCTGGGCGTTGGCGTAAATATCCCGATTCGCACGGTTCTTTTCACCAAACTCTGCAAGTACGACGGGGAGAAAACCGCTTTACTCAGGGCGAGGGATTTTCATCAGATCGCTGGGCGCGCGGGGCGGCGCGGATTCGATGACCGGGGCAGCGTGATTGCCCAGGCGCCCGAGCACGTGATCGAGAATCTGAAGCTGGAAGCCAAAGCCACCAAGGATCCGAGCAAGCGCAAGAAGATCGTCAAGAAGAAGCCTCCTGAACGCGGTTACGTTGCATGGGACCAAAAGTTCTTCGAGCGAATCATCGTATCGCCACCCGAGCCCCTGACGTCGAAGTTCCAGGTTAGCCACGGTCTGCTCGTTCAGATGCTCGGTCGCGGTCCTGGAGGGTGCCGAGCAACGGCCAAACTCATCTACGATTGTCACGAAACCCGTCATAACAAGCGCCAGCTTGGGCAAAAGGCGCGGGCGATGTTCCAAAGCCTGCTCGATTCGGAGATCGTGAAGATTGGCCCAGATCGGAGCGTTTCGATTGACGCCGATTTGCAGGAGGATTTTTCGCTCAATCACGCGCTGTCGTTGTTCTTGGTCCAGGTCATCGACGCGCTCGAGGTTGAAAGTCCTTTCTACGCGCTCGATCTTTTGTCGGCGGTCGAATCGATTCTTGAAAACCCAATTCCCATCTTGAACAAGCAATTAGATCAAATCAAGACGGAGAAGTTGGCCGAACTCAAGGCAGCCGGCGTTGAATACGAGCAGCGAATGGAAGAGCTCGAGAAGCTCGACTACCCCAAGCCCAATGCCGAGTTCATCTATGAGGCATTCAACGTATTTTCCCGGAATCACCCCTGGCTAGAGCAGGAGAATATTCGACCCAAATCGATTGCCCGGGAAATGTTCGAAACCTTTCAATCGTTTCGAGAGTACGTGAGCGACTACGGACTCGAACGAAGCGAAGGACTGTTATTGCGCTACTTGAGCGATGTGTACAAGACTCTTTCGCAGACGATTCCTGACCAGGCAAAAACGCCTGAGGTTGACGACATCGTCACATTTCTCGAAGCTATCGTGAAGTCTACAGACTGTAGTTTACTCTTGGAATGGGAGTCACTGCAGCGCGCCGGCGCGGGCGCTGCTGCGGGACCCGACGACTCGGTACTCACCCTGGCCGATCAAGTGGACGTGACACAAAATGAAAAGGCATTCATGGTGCTGGTCCGCAATGCCGTGTTTGGTGTACTTCGAGCGTTATCGCGACAAGACCTGTCGCTTGCGCAGTCCGAATTGGACTGCTCGACCGAAGCTAATTTGGCTGAAACCATGCTTGACTACTTCGAGGAAAACGGCGAACTCGCGGTCGACCCCCGGGCACGCAGTCCCCAGTATTTTCGCGTGCTGGAAAAGAGTGACGCGGACGTTAGGATTGAGCAGATTCTTTGCGATTCCGAGGAGCCTAC
>PMCK01000267.1 GCA_003154095.1 Myxococcales bacterium
TGGAAGGCCAAACCATTGATCCCCACCCAGAATGAGAGCAGTAGCATTGCCGCTACCAGGCCGCGCCTCGGCACGCTTAAGCTCGGCCAGTCGAGTAGGTTGGTGCCTAGCGAGAAGCAGGCTGGAATTGAAGCAATCAGAAAGAAACGCGGGCCCCAAAACCAACCCCCGTACCAAGACCACCATTTTGCGTAAGCAAGCACGAGACCGCCCACGAATGCGATGAGGGTCGTGTGAACCCAGCGAAACCGAGGCGGAGCCGACGCTGGGAGTGGAAGAAAGAGACTTGGCACGAAGAAAACGAGGCCTTTGCCAAATGAGAGCAATATCGACAAAATCCCGAAGAAGAACGGGTAGCTGAAGTTCGGGAGGCCCGAGTAGGGCAGGGCATTGCGGAAGCCCGAATCGTAGTTGTAGCCAGTATCGAAGAAACTACCCCTGACCAGTACCGATTCAGTGCGCATGAGAGCAAACGCGACAACTGGACCGAGCAATGGTAGCCACGAGCGGGTCCGTCGAGAGTGACAGAGCGCAATTCCTGCGACGCCAAGTAGACAGGCCGGAGTATTGACCGCGCCGAATACAATTACCGCCCAACCACGTACCCAGTGCCCTCGGGAGAGCCAAAGAACTCCAATCGTGACCAAAACGGTCGTGAATACCTCGCCGTAATACCTTTGCACGTGGTGCGCGAACATCGACGCAAATACAAGTAGGAGCACCAGCATTCGGCGTACCGACGGCGCAAGTTCGTCGCGAAATTCCCGCCCGATGAGTGGCAGCAATAACAAGAATAGAAGAGCATTATAGTATGAAGTAACGAGCCTGGCAGCTCCCAATGCGCGTCCGAGTAAGTACAAAGGGATAGACAGCAGAGGTCCAACAGTAGAGTACTTCGGACTCACTAGATGCCCCGTCGTCATGAACTGTTCGAGGGTTTCGAAACGCAACCGCGCATCGCCCGAAATGGTCTTCGGAATTGCAACAATCACGAACGCAGCTATCGCTAGCAGGGCCCAGTCGACGGCGGCGACGATCTTTGCATTCTGCGCAACGGGAATACCTTCTCGTGACGACATGTACTTCTAATTGACGGTGAACCTTGCAGTTAGGAAATTGAAATGAGCGGCGACAGCCGGGCGCGCGGCACTAGTAGCTCGATTCGGCGGAAGAGACGCTATCTTTCCGCGTTTGGCTTGCGGCCCAACGTGAATTTGCAGATGACTAGGCTTACATTCGAGCCAAACTTGCCAACTGAAAATGCACTTACGCGTGCCGTCAATACAAAACAAGACACACAAAGACTATTGCTGGGGCCCGGAGCGCGCGTGGAAACAAGTACCCGATCAGAGTTCGTGTCCGCGAATAACCTGCCTCGTCCGGAAGTTCACCGACTCAATATCGGCTTGGAAAGCGCATGACTGCCACCGGTGCTTATCGCAGACGAATCGGGCCTCTCAAACCGAGGTCCATACAAGTACACTGCGCCGCCGGTTGCCTGAAACCCACCGGCCCCAATGCCACCTGTCGTCGAATGAGCGACGTCGATGCCGCCGGTGCCTGCTGTGCCGCTGGTGCTCACACTGTTCGTCCCGCCAGACGCCACGAGCACGCCGTAGAAGGCGGCTGGCTGAGCCCCGGTGGCTGACGGGCCCCCGCCGTCAATGCCGGACCCACCACCTTTGGCCGGGTTGCTCTGGCCCTCGTCCGTTGACCCGCCACAACTCATTAGAATCGCCGACAATGCGGCTGCCGGATACCAGGATTGACCCTTCATACTTCGCGCCCTTCGCTAAGATTCAAACCTAAGTTCATTGGGTCATTGTAGCCCCATTTGGGGTGCTTCGCCCCACAAATCGGCATCTACCCTGGCCCGGTTCGTCCCGCGAAGAACAAAAGACCGACCGAGCTTGGCACTCGCGCGCAAAGCTCGGTCGTTGTCGGTTCCCTTGGGCTCAAGCTCAGCCAGAGCCGGAGGAGGGGTTTCCGAAATTCACTCCTCAGAATGTCGCGAAGTAGGCGTAGTCGGGCGTGCCTGCGCTTGCCTGGAAGCAGTAGCCTCCATTTCGCTTTGTTGGGAGCGACGCAAAGTTTTGGAAGTTGCAGGTCATCGTCGTACCGTTGATAGTGAAGGTCCGACTGCCCATATTGCCGCAGTTGCAATTGACGATAGCCGCGGTGGTCTGATGGCAGGTCGCAGTCACGCCGAGGCTGCCCGAGTTGTAGTTGGCAGTCGAGAACGTAACGGGATTCGTGCAAAGCCCGGCGCATGGCGTGCTCGTGCCGGTTGAGCCGCCAGTGCTGACGGCGCCGCCGGTACTCCTCGAACCGCCCGTGCTCGTCGAGCCACCTGTGTTGGTTGAGCCGCCCGAACTTCTAGATCCACCCGTGGCGCCCGCGCCGCCGGTGCCGCTTGCACCGCCAGTGCCGCCGCCTCCGCCGCAGTCCTCAGTCGCCGGATTACATGCGTTGGTCTTGAATAGTGTGATGCGGTTCCAGGTGTGATCATGCACTGCCATGTAACCGTTCGCGTCGAACGCTACACTGCCGGCCTGGTTGATGGGAAGGCTCGTGTAGAACGCCGTCGGCAGCGGAGCCGTGAGGCCGGCTTTCGTGGGATTGGTCCACACCGCAAGCCGCTTGTTGAGCGGGTTGTGGTAGCCGTCGCCGGTTGCGACCATGGCGCCGTCCCTTGGATCGAATGCGATGAAGCGAGGCGAGCACAAGCGCCCGGTGCTCGGGTCACAGGTGCTCGAGGTGAAGTCGCTCACGCCGTAGACGCGCACGGGGTTTGCGCTCGGTGCCTGCAGTGTCCCATTGGGGGCAGGGATGTCGCTCTTCTGGTACTCGACGACGCGGCAATTGCCTTCACGGCACTCCCAAGTGCCATCGACGACGAACACGTTGCCTTGGGCGTCGAGCACCACCTCGGACGGGTCGCAAAAGCCGTTGGCTATCGTGTTCCCGGCTACGTTCCCGCTACCTCGACCGCGATTGCAAATGTGGCTCGTCAGATCGCTCTGGCCAAGCACGAGGTCAACACGGCGATTAGTCGCCGAGGACAGCGAAGTGATGCGCAGCACGCGGTTCGACGTACTGTCCACGAGCCAACCGATGTCGTTTGCAGCGTCAACCGTCAGGTGCGTGAGTGAACAAGAGTTGTTGAAGCACGGCAGAATCGTCCCTGTCGGCGTCATCAGATCCGAAGCCCTGAACTGCTGCACGAGAGCTTGCCCACTAGTCAGGCCCGTCCCAACGCTCCAAACGTCGATCATGTCGGCGACTGTCGCGTAGAGCAGCTTGCGTGTGGCGTCATAGGCTAACGAAGTGAAGTTGCCACCGCCATTGAACGCGTTTGCTTCCTGGCTCGTCATATCGTCTTGAGCAAGAACACCGCTCGCGTTGCCGCCCGAGAAAGTGGCAGTATTCGTGTAGTTGTTCCAGAACGCGATGCGCCAACGGTCGGCGACTACCATCTGCGTGCCTGCGAATACTACAAATCCGGGATTCGCAAGACCACTCGGGCCTACGTGATTTGCATATGTATTGCTATTACGGCCCGGAAGATCGAACATCAATCCCGAGGGATTGACTACGGCGCCGCCGACCGGCGACGCGCTCGGGAATTTCTTTACGCGCTGGCTGTCCACATCGGGTGTGTAGATCTTGCCGTCGCGGTCGAAGCCAATCGTGCCGTGCGGAGCGCAGGTGGACCAATCGGTACCCGTACACCAGTCGCCGTCGCGAACCAGATCATTGTCGCCGAGTACGTGGGTGACAGTCCCGTTGAGGAAGCGTTCCAAGCGGTTGTTACCCGTGTCCGTTACCCAGAGAGCTCCGGTGTTCGGCTCGAGCGTAAGCCCGCGCGGCCAGAGGAATGGCGAGGCCGCTGGCGGATTCCAGATCTGAGTAGCTGCCTGGCCGTTCGATGCAGGATTCTTGTACACCAGCACGCGCCCAACTCCATTACTACCGTTGCCGTCGAGAACATAAAGCGTGTTGCTTGCTGAATCGTAGGCTACGCCGGTTGGTACACACATGTTCGCGGTGGTCGGATTCGCGCAGCCATCGATTTGGCTCGTGAAGTTGGTTTGACCAAGCACGAGTTGCGCGTTGGCCGTGCCGGGTTTTATCTTGAGCACCCNNGGTCTGCGCGGTGGGTGCGAAAGTCTGCCCCTGGTTACAGAGGCGCGCCGTCATGCTGGGCTGACCGAATTGCCAGTCAGCAACGGTGTCGGCGCCGGTCGCGAAGGGGTTGTTGTACTTTACGACGCGGTTGTTGAAGGTATCGACGACATACAAGTTGCGCGATGAATCGCGCGCCATCTGGCCGCCGCGCGGTCCTTCGAGTGGGCTAATCTGCGCCGGATACGGGATCAAGCACAACGAAGACGCGGAAGCTGCAGCACGCGATGTGTTATCGCCGTTGCAGGCGCCGGTGCCGGTGGTCGTCGGTTGACCGAGTACGAGCTTCGCGCTCTTCGTAGTATTGATGGTGCAAGTACCTCCCGTGCAGAATGAATCCTCGGTACAAGCTTGGCTCGCCTTGCTTCCGCCCGTGCAAGTGCCGATGGTATCGAAGCCGAGAATGCGATTGTTGCCCGAGTCGAACACGTAAACGTGGCTATTGACGCTCGTGCTCGGATCCCTATCAACGAGCACGCCCGCCGGGTAAAATACGCGATTGTTGACCACCTCGTTATAATTGGTTTGCTTCATGTCTGGTTGCCCAAACACGCGCAAAGGGGCCGGCAGCTGTGCGCCGCTCACCGCTTGCGGAGTCTTCCCAACCGATCCTGTGCCGTCGCCACTTGCGCTCGCACAGGCGACAGCAACGCCGATACCCAGCAGCAACCAAACGCCACTCGTCAATGTGGTTTTCCTAATCATACTCAATGTTCCTTCTTGCCCCGGGTTCGTGCCCACGCAGGCGTGCGTCCGCCCGGGACTCCCACAGGGGCCCGCAAGGACTACGCCTTCCAAGAGCGTTAGAGTGCGACCGGGCTCAGATCTTCGCTGCCGAAGTGCAAATGAGTCGAAAGGCACATGAAATGCTGTTTTGCAGCTGATCGGGGCTGGTGGCCGATGGCCCGGCAGCAGTTCTTGGCTTAGGGGAAATCCCACAGTGGCTGGTGGTTGCACACGAATGCACAAACCATCATCCGACGTGACTATGCTGTTGCGGAATCTCGCCCCCGATGTGTCTTGGATTTGGGCTCTGACTCGTTGAATGGGCTTGGCGGCTTTCATGGTTCGGTCCAAATTGATGGCACGACCATCTACTACGCAGTAGGAGTGTTTTCAGAGACGGTAAATGGGAGAACCAACGGAATCCCGGTATTTGACGCGCCGTGGAAAAACATTGTTGCGACTTTCTATCACGAGCTCAATGAGCACGAACAGATCCTGATGTGGAACTAGTTATCAATGGAGGACCGTCGTCGCTCCTCGGGTGGACCTCGCGCGAAGGTGAGGAATGCGGGGATTTCCCGGTATTCGAAGCCAATCCATTGAGTCAGGTCTTTCAGGAGGTGACGCTAGTGGCCGGGGGAACTGCGCCCGTCCAGTTTCAATACTCGAATTTTGCTCATGGCCCCGAAGGCCCCGCGAATACGGCGCGCCCACCTAGCAAGCATATAGCGAACTACAAAAAACACCGAGCAGCCTAGTAGCGATCCAGCTCTTGTCGATTGTGTTCGGGCCTGGCGCGTGTTGTCGCGCCAGGCCTGAAGCGTATAGGTTGCTTCCCAAGGCGGGGCTCGCTGATGCTGCGAATACTGCAGGGGTCGAACTGCGAGATCTGCACGACGTTGCTCCATACATCCCAATGGCGCGCCCGTCCCCGTGCCATAAGTTCCTGTATTTAATACGAAATATGCTTCTTGGTGACACCCGGTGAGAGTTGGCCCGCCCGTTGCAGTGACCCTGGTGAGCCTCGGCGATTCAAGCTCGAACCGGCCGAAGCAAGCAACCCAAAGAAGGAAGATTCAAGCAATGACCACCAAGACCATTCGCATCATCACTGCCGCTGCCATCGGTTTCGCACTCGCCATCCCAGCCACAGCATTCGCATGCGGCGGCAAGGACGGGAGGACCAGCCACTTCGAGGACGCAGACAAGAACCACGATGGCTTTCTGACACAGGCAGAAGTTGGAGCCCAACGATGGGAGCATGTCAAGATAGCTGACGTCAACAACGACAACAAAGTGTCTAAAGAAGAACTGAAGCAAGCCTTCGAAGGCACCGGCAGGGGAGGCCACGGAGACCATTTCCAGAAAGCCGACAAGAATAACGATGGCTTTTTGACTCAAGCAGAAGTGGGCCCGCAACGATGGGATCGGATCAAGGTAGCGGACGCCAATAACGACAACAAAGTGTCCAAAGACGAAATGATGCAGGCTTTCAAATCAGGCAAACTCGGCAGAAGGCGCGGCCCCAAAAGCGCTTCATGACCCTAAATGAGAATTCTAAGCGACTACCGCTACACAAGGCGGTGGTCGCCGGTGTTTAAAGGCCATATCGCTTGAGTTTGTCATATAGCGTTCGCTCACCGATCCCCAGTCGCTCTGCAGCCCGCCGACGATTGCCATCCACGGCGGCCAGGGCGGTCTCAATGGTTCGTCGCTCCATGCTTTCGAGCGTTTCTGAATTCGAATTGACCGGCGCGTTGCTGCCCGCGGTGCCCGATGGCTGGCCCGAAACCAAGGACTTATTGCGCCACACCGGTGTGGGATCGAGATTCTCGGGCGTTACTTCGGCGCCTTCACAAACGATGGCTGCTCGCTCGAGTGCATTCGCAAGTTCCCGCACGTTCCCTGACCACTCGCTTTGAACTACGGATCGCTCGGCATCGGCCGACAACATGAGACCACGACGACCGACGCTTGCAGCGATGCGCGCCAGAAGAGCGCGTGCCAGCGGCAGTATATCGTCACGGCGCTCTCGCAGCGGTGGTAGCTCAATTGGGAAGACGGCCAAGCGATGATACAGATCTTCACGGAACAGACCCGATTTGACCATCGCCAAGAGGTTTCGATTGGTGGCCGCGATCCAGCGTACGTCGGCAGTCAACGTTCTCGACCCTCCCAGGCGGTCGAAAGTTCTCTCTTGCAACACGCGCAGTAGCTTGGCCTGAAGCTCGGGTTTGAGTTCGCCGACTTCGTCGAGAAAAAAGCTGCCCTGCGCTGCCAATTCGATGCGGCCGCGTCGCGCTGCGCTAGCGCCGGTGAATGCGCCCTTTTCGTGACCGAAGAGCTCGCTCTCCAGCAAGTTGTCCGAGAGCGCCGCGCAGTTGATAGCCACGAATGGCCCTAGCGAGCGAGCGCTCCAAGAGTGAATTGCTCGAGCCGCCACTTCCTTGCCCGTGCCGCTTTCTCCGCATAAAAGGACCGTGGCCTCGGTACGCGCAACCTTCTTCAAGGTGGTTACTACCGTGGCCATCGTGGCATCACCGTAGGTGAGGGGTGGGCTTTCCGGTTCGCGTTCACGGCATTCCTTTTCGGCCAGAAGCCTACGACGCTCGAGGGCGCGCGCGACTAAGAGTCGCAACTCTTCCGGACCGCTCACGGGCTTCTGCAAAAAGTCGAAGGCGCCCTTCTTCATCGCCTCTACGGCGGTCGAGACGGTTCCGTGGGCAGTGAGAACGATGACTTCGAGGTCGGGTTGTAATTCCTTGGCTCGCTCTAATAGTGTAAGGCCACTCATGCCGGGCATCTTCAGATCTGTCAGCATCAAGTCGAAGCCGCGGGTGCTCAGCTCCCGAAGTGCCGATTCTCCGTCGGGCGCGGTCACAGTCGTATATTGAGCCTCGAGAGCTTCGGCGATGAATTCCCGAATCCCGACTTCATCGTCGACAACTAGGACATTTGCCATGCTAAATAGATCCCGGTTGCCGCCGCGGGGGCCCCGACCCGAGCAGCTGTCGTTGTCGCGTCAATGCGTGAGAATTCATGCAGATTCATATCTAGGTAGGTATCTCTAACACGAATACGGCACCACCGTCCGGATGATTGTGAGCGGTCAGCCTGCCTTGATGTAGCTCGACGATGCGTCGCGCGATCGCCAACCCGAGCCCAGTGCCGTGCGTCTTGCTAGTTTGAAATGCGTCGAAAATCTTGCCTTCGTCGCCTGGCGGAAGTCCGGGACCATGGTCGCGAATCTCGACGTGGAGACGGTGTTCTGTGCACTCCACCAGGGCTTCGATTGGCTGCTCGTCAACACAGGCTTGGACGGCATTTTGAAGGAGGTTCAGTAACACTTGACGCATCCGAAGCGGGTCGAGCATTACCTTGCGCTCGACGCTGCCTTTCGTCGAGACACGCACGCGCCCAGGGGCCGCGGCATCAACCGCCAGCTGAATCAATGCCACAGCGTCGACGGGCTCGCGCTCCACGCCTCCTGAGCGTACGAAATCAAGCAGCGTCTGACTGAGGGCTTCCAATCTAAGAGCTTCTTCGACGATTCGGTGCGCCTTCTTCGACTCGCGACCCGCTTCGGGTAGCTGCTCGACCAGGAGCTGAGCCTGCCCTTTGAGAGAAGCAAGCGGGTTGCGAATCTCGTGAGCTAACACGGCAGACATTTCACCGAGTTGGGCTAAACGTTGCTCGCGCTCAAGAGTCTCTGCCTGCCGCTCGCGGCGCTTCAACTGCCACCAGAGGCCTCCGGCTATTACCACCAATACCGCTGCGGCAGCGACGCTGAACGCGAAAGTTCGATCCGAATCCTTCCGCAGGCGGTCGGCCACGATGGGCCTAAACTCGAATACCAGGAACGGTGGAAATCGGTGTGCATCGAGGTTCGACTCATTAAGCGAACGGCGTCTGAATCGTCGAACCGGTAGTTTGGCTGTCACAGTGACGCGTGCCCGCGATTGCGCGACTTGTAGCTGGCCACCGCGGTCACCCATCACTCGAAGTGGGGTCAGCGCGGTTCCCGCTTCCACTGCGACCGTACCCTTGGATTCGATAAGTGCGACGTACTCGAGGCCGTCGCCGTGAAGTTCGTCGACAACGTCGCGCAGAAGCGCCGCATCCGGAAGAGTGTCAGAACTCCTCAAGGTCTCAGTGAGAGCACGTAGGAGCCAGTCGATCTGGCCTCGAACTAGAAGGTCTGAGGCCTCGAGCGTGCGTTGTCTATTTGAATGCGCACCCGCAACTAGGGCGGCCCCCATGAGCATTGGTAAAAGCAGGAGCCCTACGCGCAGCCATTGAAATGCTTTATTCGGTGTTCGGGCTGGCATGGTCACGGAGTGGGAGTTGCGACGCCAAGGAGTTACTTACACGATTCCCACGGGCGAGCGAAAGGGCATGACAGGCTCACTACAATTGCAGGTTTACGGTCACTGTCCGAATGCATTTCTGCGGATAAACTTCGGTATTCGGGCGTTGGTGGCAGTTTGGGCCGGGCGGCTCAAATGCATTCGGCTGAGTAATATTCGTGCGACAAATTCCGCGGGGGGCATCGATTAACACAGTACTGAAGTCTGCCTGACTGCCGTTAGGAGTTTTGGGGCACCCCGATATGAGGTTGTGGGTGCCACAAAATACGGACCGAGCGTAAGTCTTACGCTCTGGAACCTATTGGAGATTCAGATCACTTCTGGTAGTTGAGAGAATTAGAGAACTATGCGCAAAGCGATTACGTTATTCACGTTGCTATCCGTGGCTCTGGCCTGCTCTTCCACCAGCGTAACCAACAACAATGTAGATATCGACAGTGGATCTCACGATACGGGCGGATCTTCCACTGTCGGCGGCGCCAAAACTGGGACCGGCGGTCGTTCGAACACCGCGCCCAATACTTTGAGCGTGGGTGGCACTAGCACTGCGGGCGGAGCAACCTCGTTAGGCGGAACGAGCGCGGCAGGTGGCAGTTCGACGAACGCTGCAGGCGCCAGTTCTGGTGGTGCGGGCGGTGCGGCAACTTCGACCGGTGGCACCGTTGCCAACGGGGGCAATTCCGCGGCGACTGGGGCATCTGCCGCAACGGGCGGTCTTGCGCAGGTTGGTGGGGCATCGCCTGGCACTGGCGGCAGGTCGACAAGCACGTCGCAGACTGGCGGGACGCAGTCTAATGGCGGTACGTCCGCCACGGGTGGAACATCAACCGCAGCTGGCGGCGCGGCAACCGGCGGTAAGTCGGCTACGGGTGGAACATCAACCGCAGCTGGCGGCGCGGCAACCGGCGGCAAGTCGGCTACCGGCGGTGCAGCCACGGGCGGTGCGGCCACGGGCGGCGCGGCAACCGGCGGAAGGCCGGCGACCGGCGGAGCCGCAACGGGCGGCGCGCCGCCCAATCCCTGTGCGACTCAGCCCTGCCTGAACGGCGGTTCGTGCACCGCGTCGGGCACTACATACACGTGCCAGTGCGCAGCGGGCTACAGTGGTTCAACTTGCGCTACCAATGTCAACGATTGCCTCAACGTGACCTGCAGTGGCCATGGTACCTGCGTCGACGGCGTCAATACTTACACCTGCAATTGCTCAGCGGGCTACAGCGGGCCCACCTGTGCTACTAACATCAACGATTGCGCGGGCGTTACATGTAGCGGACACGGAACCTGCATCGATGGCGTCAATACTTACAGCTGCAGCTGTGCAGCAGGCTACAGCGGTGCCACTTGTGCCACCGCGGTGTTGCCGACGATTACTCAGCAGCCGCAGGATGCCGCCGTGTGCCAGGGTGCCAACGCGATTTTCACAGTCGCCGCTTCGGGGTCCGGCGCGCTTTCGTATCAATGG
>PMCK01000386.1 GCA_003154095.1 Myxococcales bacterium
GGGACGCACTGAAGCGAACCAAATTTGCTTGGTGGATTGAGCGAATGCGCGTAACCCTGCGACGGTTCGACGCGGTGCGCCTCGACCACTTCATTGGTTTCCGTCACTATTGGGAGGTGCCTGCCAACGCGAAAACCGCCGAGCGTGGCCGCTACGTCCGTGTGCCAGCGGAAGCCTTTTTTGACACGCTAAAGGCGACCTTTGGTGCGCTCCCTTTCTTGGCGGAAGACTTGGGTGTCGTTACCGATGAGATTCACCAGCTGCGCGCGCGACTCGACTTGCCGGGGATGCGCATACTTCAATTTGCATTTGACGACCCGCACGGAAGTGACTACCTGCCGCNNTGACGACCCTCGCGGAAGCGACTACCTGCCGCATCGTTTTGTTCCAAATACGGTGGTGTACAGTGGAACCCACGACAATGATACATTAGTGGGTTGGCTGAGGCAGCCGGCTCCCGCAAATAGGAAGAGGGCTTTCGTGCACGGTGAGGTGCGCGCTCGAGCGATAGGGTACGTTGGTGGAGAGTCCCGTGATGCGCATTGGAAATTCATTCGCCTGGCACTAGGTTCCGTTGCGAACACGGCAATCTTTCCAATTCAAGATATTCTCGGTCTTGGTTCGGATGCACGCATGAACACACCTGCTACGGTTGAAGGAAACTGGATTTGGCGCCTTGGACCGGGCCAGTTGCGGGAAAAGGAGGCACTTCGCCTTAGGGACCTGTGCGAACGTTTCGAACGCATTCCCGCAATCAGGAGTTAGTCCGGTTTGGAGCGAGGGTGCGCTACGGTTACCGATGCCGGCGAGATAGCAGCGACGGTGGGTTAGGAGGGTGTTTTCTAGCCAAGCGGCAGAATGGCGAGCCTAGGAGGGGTTGCAATATCCCCAGGTAAAGTGACAACATGCTAGGGTGACAAACCTCAAGAAGTAAAAAGGGCTTGGTGTGATCAACCGCGGTACGAGGCTATCATGAGTCGTTGGGCAGGAAAGTTTTCCGTCCTGCTGTTGATTGCCGCAGGGTCATTGGCTTCGCCCAGAGCTTGGGCGCAATCGCCCACTGACGCGGGCTCGAGCCCACCACCGGCAGCGCAGACAGGGGATGCCGCCGATGACCCGCATGTGCCACCCCCCGTGCTCGACACTTGGGGAACCAACGAACCTGCCAAGCCGCCATCGGATTTGGTTCCAGAAGTGCAAGTCAGTGTCGAGCAATCGGAACCTGCGGACAAGACCGCCACGGAAGTTCAAAGTGAGGTGCGAGAGAACCGCTTACCAATAGACACCGAAGCGGATGCAAAGACGCACTTGCGATACACCCTCGAACGTATTGAAGTTCGAGGCAATACGCGTACCCGCGAGCGCGTCATACTGAGATACATAAAATTTAGACCGGGCGATATCCTTGATGTTGATGACCCGGAACTCACATTGACGCGGTACCGAGTGCTCGGGACAGGATTCTTTCGGGACGTACAATTCGCGCTTCGAAAAGGCAGCCGCCGGGGCCAGGTAATTCTTGTCATTGAAGTGGTAGAGCGCAACACGATCGTCGTAAATGATGTCGGTATTGGGTTGTCTTCAGACGCCAACAGTAATGGCAGAACGAGGCCGCTCACACCTTGGGGGGGGCTGGATGTCGCCGAAACCAATGTAGCCGGAACAGGAATTACGTTGGGCGCCGCATTGGCCGTAGCCAATGAGCAGAGCGCAATTCGGGCGAGAATCCTCGTTCCCTCCTTCTTGGGCACACCCTGGATGATCAGTGGCACCATTCTGCACAATAAGGCCAGGGACTTCTTTGGCACGACGTCACAAGTAAATTGGACCGATTGGAACAATGTCTCGTCGACTTCGCATGATTATGCAATCGTCGACTATTCGAGATCTGGTGGAAGTCTAGGTCTTGGTCGAGATTTGAGCACAAGCACGCAACTCTGGGCCTATTATCGATTGGAAACAATCGAGGCCAAAAAGCCGCTTCAAGCCGCTGAAATTCGAGGCGGAACCGTTACGCCAATCGAGATCGATGTGCGGAGCGGACGCAGTGTCTTGTCGACGTTGCGGGCTACTTTGCAGCACGACACTCGAGATCATCCGTTTCTGCCGACGAGGGGATGGTACGTCGCTACTTGGGGCGAACTTGCTCTGCAACCATTTGGTAGCGACTATTCCTACCAAAGGTTCGATATTTCGGCGTCGTATTGGTGGAAGGTTCGTGGCGTACCTCACGTGTTGCGACTGCAAATGTTTGCGGGTGCGGAAACCGCCGGGGCTCCCTTCTTTGAACAATATTACATAGGTGATTTTTCCGACTTTCGTACCCCTAGAATGCTGGGCTTGAATTTTGAACGAAGGCCGCCCCCCGCTGTCTTTGGCGGCATCATAAAGGAACAGCGCTACGGTGAATATGCCGCCAAGCTGGGCCTCGAGTACCGCATCCCAGTGTACCGTGGGTCACGGAGCGTATACGGAATAGACCTCTTTATGAGTGCCGGGTTGTGGAGTTTGATAAGTCGTCACGACTTATCAAGTATGCCCCAATACTACCACGGATTAGCCCGAGTTCCAATTGACCTAACCGGCAATGTGGGTTTTCGGATGGATACTAGCGCGGGCGGTCTTACGTTTGCGTTTTCGAATATTCTTGGCTTCATTCCGCTGCATGGAGAGGGTTCGTGAGCCGTGTGGCAGGCGCTCCAATAAGCCGCAGGCCGACTCGAGCGGATGATTCACAGGCGCGTGATGGCCGAAGTCTTCGCGGGTCGATCTCACGAAAAATGGTTGGGCTTTTCGTTTCCGGAATACTCGCCGTGTGGCCGGCTTTGGCCCTGGCGGACAGTGAATCAGTGGGTGCGGTTCGCGACGCGAAATTAGTCTGGGAGGGAACAGGGCCGGAGCGTCTGCTGACCGATTTGAGTTTCCG
>PMCK01000261.1 GCA_003154095.1 Myxococcales bacterium
GTGACAGTTCAGAACATCGTCGTAACAGGCAAGAGCGGCGCCGGCAAACAGCCAAGAATAGACGTGCTGCTCGAGGAGTATTCGCTCAAGCAGTTGTCCACGGGGAACATCTTTCGAGAATACTTGGGGGCCTATGCCAAAGTCCGCGAATTGGTGAAAGCCGACCATCTCTGGAAAGATGGTGTTTTCGCGGGCGACACGGCAATTACTTCCGTATTCGAGCCCGTCGCGAAGTCCGCGAATGTCAATGTAGAAGCCTCGGTTCTCGGGTTCAAGGCGGCTCAATACGTGGACCGTGGCAAATTCGTGCCGGACGACATCACCAATGCACTTTTCGCCGCGGCGTTTAAGCAAGCGGGTGGCAAAGGCTTCGTCCTGGACGGCTACCCGCGGACCGCTGAGCAATCCGCATTTTTGATTGATCTGCTCAAGCAAACGGGCTCTCGAATCGACCTCGTCTTGGTAGTGGACAATGATGACGAATCGATAGTCGCAAGAACCATTGGTCGCCGAATTTGCCCCAGCAAGACTTGCGGAAAGGTCTTTCACCTGGAGTTCAAACCCCCAACACCGGAAGGCAAATGCACGGCCTGCGGCACGGCCGTCATCCTGCGTTCGGACGACACGGAAGAGAAGATCAGAACGCGCCTCCAAGAATTTCAGCAAAAGGCCTTGCCCGCCATCCAAGTGTTGACCCAAGCGGGTCTGCCCACCGTGCACGTGCTCGGCAATCTTCCCGTGTTCACAGACGCCGCAGTCCGTGAAAGCGTCATGAACGCAGTCGCGCCCGTCCTAGGCTAAGCGCCCCAACCCCGACAATCGATACCACAAGCCGTTGTCATGCCCGCCTTCGTCAAAGGCACGAGCTAACCAGCAACGCCGAGTCAGGCTGTTGTTTGGGCCGGGCCCCAAACAACCAACACGATCAAAAGCGCGCGCAATTCATTCGCCTTGACAGTGATTTTTCGAGCATGTTACCGAGGTAAATTGACGACCCGCGTAATTTTCGCTGCTGGGTGAGCGACGAAAGCCTGCTTCCTGCACTTAAGTGACCACCGGGTGAATGCGTTAAGCCCGTGGATCGTCAATTGAGTCATTTGTGAGGAATTGATTTCGAGCTGACATCAATGGGTGGGATGTTCCATTGAATTTTCGCTCGACTGTAATTAAGGAGTTAATCGGACTATGCGCAACCAACTGAAGTACTTGTTAGTCTCCAGCCTTATCGTGGGCTGCACCGTAAACAACGTGGAAAAGAGCGATACGGGTGGTGGCGCAAACGGCGGGGGTTCAAGTACGGGTGGTGCCGCGGCCCAATCGGGAGGTACCACTAACAAGGCAGGTGCTACGTCGGTCGGTGGCTCGTCCGTGGCGGGTGGCTCAACTTCAGTCGGTGGTACTTCGGCAGTCGGCGGTTCCACTGACACGGCAACAGGAGGGTCCACTTCTCTTGGCGGGACTTCCGCCGTTGGTGGCTCCACCGAGACATCTGTGGGTGGCACTACCGCAACGGGTGGGGCGACAGGGACGTCCGTTGGCGGCACCGCGGCCACTGGCGGAACGTCGAGCACCTCAACCGGTACGGCAACGGGCGGGACGACAGGCGTCTCAACCGCAACATCAACGGGTGGCACCAGCAGCACTGGTGGCAGCGGTGGCGGCACCGGGTTGACCACGATCAAACTCGATCCTTCGAATGATGATTGCCTCATCACGGCGCCTACTACGTGGGTCAAGGCCGTGTATGACACGTCAAGCTGCGTTTCCGTGACTGTCTCGAGTGCGCTTACAATCCAGGCGGGCGCAATTATCAAGTTCACCACAATCGGTTACATGGAGGCGATCAGCACCACCGCGGGCGTCGGGACAATTACCGCGGTTGGTACCGCAAACGATCCGATTATATTCACATCAATGAAGGATGACGCTCACGGCGGTGACACCAATGGCGACGGCGCGACGACTCCGTCAACGGCCGACTGGGGCAGCCTAGGTACCTCAGGCGATTTGAACCTGGAAACCAACGGTTCGCAAATCGATCATGTCCAGTTCTTGTACGGCAGCGAGGGTCTGTGGGTACAAGGCAGTTCTACAAAAGTTACCAACTCCGTATTCGCCCATAATCTAGATTACGGTTTGGTTCTCGATGGTCGTTTTCCTGCCGTAAAGTCAACGACGGTGACCGGCAATACCTTCTTCGATACTGATGGTTTCCCGCTGAGCCTCGGTTACTTCGTGTCTATCGACGCCAGCAACATTTTCCACGATCCGGCAAATCCGGCGACCAAGAACACAATGCAGTGCATCGAGATCGGCGATACAATTCTCGATGCCGCGGTAACCCTGGGAGTAACAGAGTTGTCGTTTTACGGAGACTTCGAGATTGCTTCGGCCCTTACCGTCGCGAATAACGTGAGCTTCAAGCCGAAAGCGGGCGGGGAAATCGATCTCGATGCCGCGGGCAGCATCGTGAACGGCGCCAATGCCATTTTCACTTCATACTTGGACGATGCCGTTGCGGGCGACTGCCTCGGCGATGGTGCTCTGACGCCAGCCGCTGGCGATTGGAGAGGTATCTGGGTGGCTCCCGCTAGTGGAACTCCGGACTGGGCCACGCCGACTGCGAATATTCGCTACACTGACCAGGTTGGCTTCCCCGGCACTATGCCGCTGCATTGATAAAGTCGAGGTCGGGTCCGAGATTCACACTCGGACCCGCATCGTTCAATTCGTCTCCGAGANNTATGCACGGCGCAAGCACGTCCCTACATTTTCTAATCAGCGCAACACCTGAGAGCGTTCCGCTTTGGCCCACACAATCCTGGTAGGACTTTTGGCAAGTCTGCTGGCATTGTACACTGATGACCGGAATAGCAGGGGCCGTTGTGCTCGCCGCGGGAGCCACGGATGCTACCGGTGCTACAGAGGCTACTGTGGTGGTCGCCGCCGTAGATGTACCGGTGTGGGTAGCCATCTTAGCCGACGTTGACGTGGCGACGTGCACGTGGGTCGCGGGTAGAACCACAGAAGGTGCCACAGGCACAACAGTGGGGACCTCCGGGACAATTACCGACGGTGCTGCGATTACACTGGGCGCGGCGGAAGCGTCGGCACCCGTGTCCCCTTTCTTGAGCAGATTTTTGAGTAGATTACAGCCGCCCGCGCCAAGCATTAGAACTAATGTCGACACAAGCAGATAACGATTGTTGGTTTCCAGTCCCGCTATCTTTCGAATCATGCCGCATCCTAAACTCGATTAGTCCCTACTTGCTAGTGAAGAATTGAGTCGTTCGGCAAAGAAAAGACGGGCTCTCAAGGGTTTCGCGGCTGCCTAGAATGACTATGTGGTCGGCTTTTCGGGTTCGTGGCGCGCCGCAGTCTTGTTGGACAAGACATCTCGAGCCGCTAATCACGGAACAGCCTGGGGAGCCAGCCGAGTGCAGGCTTACTCGATTCATTGGAGCGAAACTCACCGTTGGCCGTCCACTTTACGGCGTAGCGGGCGGGTTCCAGATCTACCCTCGAACGAGCAGTGGCCGATTGTGCCGGCAGATTTTCCTAGTGGCGGTAGCGTCTCGCAGCAACAGGTCCCCTTTATGAAAACGGTCTCTCTCCTATTTTTGTCAAACATATTCATGACCTTTGCCTGGTACGGTCACCTCCGTGATTTGCGTCAGAAGCCCGTCTGGGTAGCCATTCTCGTGAGTTGGGGCATTGCCTTCTTTGAATATTGCTTCCAGGTACCCGCCAACCGCATTGGATACGGCACATTGAGCTTGTCCCAATTGAAGATCATCCAAGAAGTCATAACAATGGTCGTGTTCGTTGGGTTCGTTCATTTCTACATGAAAAAGTCCCTGACTCTGGATTTCTTGTGGGCGAGTATATGTATCCTGGGCGCTGTCTATTTCATTTTTCGCAAGACAATCGCTATATGAAGGTAATCTCGTCATGCATCCCCGTCGACAAGCAATTGTCGAGTTGATAACGACGTCGCGAAACAAACTGCACGTGCGCTCGCGATCTACGATTGCTCGCTGTCGCACGCGTAGAATTTCTTCGCAATTTCCCTCCGGGAAAGTCGTATATCTTGATTCGATCGTGCAGTCACTCAATGAGTACGGTCTAATCCGCGGGAAGCCCGGGGAGCGCAAGATTGAACCTTCGGTTGTTGGTTCATCCCCATGAGGCGTCTCTTCGTGCGGCGGCGACCGAGTATTCGCACTCGATGGGAACGGCTTCTATTTGCACCCACGTCTCGATATCTATAGAGGCACCGGGTACAGAATCGTGACAATTCCGGGATTGGGCGGAGGAAAACTCATCCGGCGGAAGCCTTCAAGCACGCATTCGATTTGAGCATCCGACATGTTTGACGGGTGACTCTTTGCCTTTACATTCTTTGGGAGGCCGTCATTCCCGATTGGCATTAGGATCAGGAGGTTTTCTTCGCCATTCAAATGGTTCTCGGGAGCGATGCAAGATTTGATGCTTGCGTACTCCGCGAAGACTCGCTGTTGTACGGCTTCAGGCGCGAGTCGCCCCACCGGCACGAACTTTGGTCTTGGCGGTTCGCGGGGCATTTCAGGCCGTGGTCCTCGATCGAGGGCAATCTCAAGCGGGGTGGCGTTGGAACCTTCGCACTTTTCTTGCAGGCGAATAGCCCACGGAAACCAGACAGACATAGGACTGTCCTCGGTCACGGACAGGCTCGGTTGGTTGCTCGATTTCGAGGAACAATTTTGACTCAGCGAGTCTGTAAATGTATCCAAGCTATCGACAATTAGCTCAGCGGGACCGAGGTGTGAACGGCGTTCCGATCGAGGTACGTGTGCTGTTTCACCGAACGCGACAACACTCATCCGATTGCGTACGGCGCGCAAGTGGGTGGCACCACGCTCCCCTTGGAGGTTCCAATGAACGCGCAGCGAGCGATCTCCGTACTGGATAACCGCGTTGGGCCACCCGGCAAGGGTTGCAATACCGAGAACACCGAAGAGCCTTGATGATGCCGCGTTCTCCTCCACGATGACACTGAGCGGGACTTGGTTGCCTCCGCAATTTCCCGAAGGAGCAACTAGCGCTTCGAACAAAGCATCGAGAATGAATATGCCCCTTTTGCGATCTCCCGTCGGTTGATTTTCCAACTGACGTTCACCCAAAGTTATTGCATTTTCCGCAATCTTGAGAATTGGCGAGGTGCAGAGGGGGCGCGCAGCAGCCGATGGGGGCATAGCCGCCGGTTGTGCGTTCGTTGACGTTGCCGTTTTAGGGTAAGCATTAGACGCCCCAGACACTCGAGCCCTTGCGCAGGCAGCCGCCCATGACAGCACGAACGTCATAAGAACGACTTGTGACAACCTTGAGTACATTTGACCAACACATTCACCCACAATTCGACGGCTTTTTGCAAGCGCCAAGAATGGCCCGTGGACGTTCGGCTCCCTCTCCACGCCGTGAGCAAACTATTTGCAACAACGCACGCCCAAACTGTAATCCGCGTAAGCCTTTGGGTGTGCCGTAATGCGCGCATCACAACCCGAGCGCGTAGCCCTTGCGTAAAATCCGCCCTGGAATGCACCGTAGGAATCTTCGACCCATTCGTCGAGATTGCCGACCATGTCGTAAACGGCATCTTGTCCCCAATTGCTGGCGCAACGGCTGCTTGCACCGGTCGAGCGCAAGAGGGGACCCTCGGGGCCTTCGACGCGATTCAGGCGCGGGTCGAGATGTCCGATCGATGCGTCACCGTGCAGAATAACCGCGGGGTGCGATTCGCGAAATACATTGCAGGCGCCTTGCTCATAATGATCGCCGTAAGGAAAGAGCTGCGCCTTTTCACCTCGACAAGCCGTGATCCACTCTTCACTTTGGCAGAGCCGTTTTCCGGCGCGCTCGCAAGCCTTCTCGGCTGAGTTGCCATCGACGTAGCCGCTCGGTATGTGTCCCGGCTTTGAGACTGCCATCGGCTCGATGTGACCTTTTAGCTGCCAATCCCCGAGGTCCGGCAATTCGAGGGTTCGCGCCTTGGCTGACCCCATGTTGGCGCGCTCGTTTTGCCAGAAATCGCGCGCCTTTCTGGCCCGGTCGCCAACGGGTGAGTAATACGGTGACAATTCGCGGCCAGACTTTGCGTCTACCAAAGTGTCTTCCCAGCGGTCGATGCAGAACTGTCCCCTGACATCGACCATTTCCGGAGGACAGCGCCGGCCAGGATTGAGTGCTGCACTCGGAATTGCTACTTCTGCGTTTGGAGCGGGTTGGAAGCTATTTCCAATCGCCTGATCGCCGCCGTCGGGAAGGTAGAGCAACTGGGGCGGCACGGGCTCGGCCGAAACCTGTGCCAACTGGGCCATGTCGGCATCATCAGGCACGGAAGCGTGGCTTGCGTGGCGACAGGCCAACAGCAACGCGGCGGGCGCCGTTAACCCCCAAATTACGACGACAGCTGTACGGTATGGTGTCACCGTGTGACCCACCGATCGGTGATGTTACTTGCCTCGATAGACGATGAGGCCGTGACTGAGATCGTACGGGGATACCGCCACGCGAACGCGATCACCCGGCAATACACGGATGTGATGGCGACGCATGCGGCCGCTCAATTGCGCGCGCACCAATGCGCCGCCTTGGTCGACCTTTACGTTGTACTGCCCACCACCGAGGGCATCTTGAATGATGCCTTCCATTTCAAGTAGATCACCTTTACTCATTCGGCTCCGTGTTGCCCCAAGCCAATCAATTCTTGGGCCCGCGGACGCTGGCACGCCGGAGCCCTGGATGCAATATGAGTGGCCCTGTTCGGGCCGTCGCCCAGCAACTGCGACGCTGGCCAAAGAGCCGAGGCGCCAATTAATGGCATTTCTATCCTATCTGTTCGACTACAACGGTGTGCTCGTCGATGACGAAAGTGTGCACTTGGCTGCCTTCCGCGACGTCTTATCGTCCTACGGCGTGAGCGTAAGTGATTCGGACTACAAGGCGAAGTACTTGGGTTTCGACGATGTGGGAGCCTTTCGAGCGATTCTCAGGGATAACTCAATCAAGTTCGACGCGGCCCTGATTCGCAAGTTGGTGGACAGAAAGAAGCCGGCTTATTTGGAGCGCGCGGCACGTGGCCTCAGTTTGTTTCCAGGCGCGAGCGAACTATTGAATCGATTAGCACTGAGTGGCGCCGTCATCGGCATTGTCTCTGGAGCATTGCGCCAGGAGATTGAGCTCGGCCTGCGTTTGCTCGGCGCCAAGAGCTCGGTGCGTTTCATCGTATCTGCCGAGGAGACAACCGAGTGTAAACCCGATCCCGAGGGTTACGTCATTGGTCGCAAGAGGCTGGTCGATAACGCGGGGGATGCCGTAGCGCGACGTGTTCTCGTAGTGGAAGACTCCCTAGCAGGAATCGAAGCCGCACGAGCGGCAGATATGCCTTGTCTTGCGGTATCGAATAGTTATGAGCCAAGTGAATTGACGCGCGCAGGTGCGGTGGCTGTGGTTTCAAGCCTGGATCAAATAGACGACACCCTGCTTTTGACCTTGGCCGCCAAGGTTTATGGGGACAATGCCTAGTTTGAGTTACGCTGCTAGAACTGTGCTCACCGCGCGATGGACGGGTCCGCTCTTACGAACACTGGGTGCGGCATCGGTTCTAGCGGTGAGCGCGAGTCGAGCGCACGCTTCAGTGCCGCAGAAGCCAATTGAACCAGTAGACACACTTTCGTGGAGACAAAATTCGCGATTGCAGATCGATCAGGCCATCCGCGGTGTGACCATTGGACCCATCGAAAATCAGCTGCACCCCGGGCGCGGATATGGGAGCCCTGCGTGCGCCCGCACCCTGCTCGAAGTAAAGCAAATGGGCGGCAATTGGGTCAGTGTGACACCCTTTGGTCGAGTCTGGGATATTCATCCCTCGGGTGTCTCGCTGACGTTCGAGGTGCCGTTTCGCGAGAATCGCAAAGCCGTGATGGCAGCCGTCAAGCAAGCGCACGCCGCGGGCCTGCGTGTGTTGCTCGTTCCGCACCTTTGGGTGGAAAGCGGCGAGTGGCGCGGCTTTATCGACCCGGGCAGCAACGCCAACTGGAAGCGCTGGGCGCAAGGTTACCAGAACTTCGTGCTCGAATGGGCCAAAGTTGCACAGGTCACGCAAGTGGACATGATGGCAGTGGGAGTTGAGCTGCGGCGCTGGCTTACGACTGACAAGGCTCCGTTGTTCCTGCCCCTATTGAAGCGCGTACGTGCTCAATATTCGGGGCCGCTCACGTATGCCGCCAATTGGGACGACGTCGAGGATACGGTAATCTGGGGCGATCTCGATGTAATTGGGATCAATGCGTTTTACCCCTTGGCGACCCGGGCGGATGCGCCCTTCACTGAGCTATTGCAGACGTCCAAGACAATTGCGTTGCAAGCGGGTCAATTGGCAGAGCGCTGGCATAAGCCATTCATGTTCACTGAGTTTGGCTATACGACGCGCAAGGATCCCGCTTTGCGCCCATGGGAATGGCCCGAAGCGTTATCCAATGTCGTAATTGACGAGCGCGCTCAGGCGCAGGCCTATCGAGCCTTACTGGCAGCAGTGATCGATCAGCCGTGGTTCGCGGGTCTGTTCGCGTGGCGCCTTTACGCGGATCCCGAGGACGTATCGCAAGAGCCCGAGTTCGGGTTTTCATTCCGGGGCAAACTCGCGGAACTCGAGTTGCGCGACGCATTTACCACGCATTGGGCTGCCGACGGCCCCCGCCCACCTGGCTCCGCATTGGCTAGTTTTGCTCACACACGAGTGGTCGATTACGCTCCCTATCCAATCGTCAAATAGACGGATCGCGTTTGCCGTCAGTCGACGCGATGGGCGAAGCCGGTGCCTCGAGCATTGTACGAACGGCGGGGTGCGGCGGGCTCGTGAGCTCGAGTTAACTCAATCGGCGGCTCTGCTGGCTGCTGACTGTGTCGGCTTTCGGNNCGGCTTTCGGCGTCTGCTCGGCCTTCGGCCGTTGCTTGATGCTGGCCGTATCGGCTTTCGGCTGCTGCTCTCGGCCGCTGCTTGATGCTGGCCGTGTCGGCTTTCGGCTGCGGCTTGCTCAGCAGAAACAGCCAGCAGATACCGCCAGCCGCGGGCCGAGACAGCCCAGCAGATACGCTCGATCGGAAGGTTGCAATCAAAGTTTCATTGGATGGCTGGGACAGCACATCGCACGAGTGCTATCAGATCCGCGGCTCATTTCAGCCAGCCGTCGCTGCCTTCCGCAAGCTTCGTGGTATGGGGTGCTTGGTTGGCGTAAAGACCGTTGTCCATTATCGCAACATTGCGAAGCTGGACCGGATGCTTGACATGTCTTTCAAGTTGAACGCTGTGGGGTTTTCCTACAATGTTCTGCGCCATGAGGGTCGGGCTCGATATGTGCCCAAACTCGCAGGCATTGATGAAATTGACATCGTCAGAAAGCTAATGCCAAAGATTACTCGTCCCGAATACGTTCACTTGCTTAGTGGAACAACAATACTCCGTTACTTGCTGGACCCTGTGTCTTTTCGTGGATATTCCGAATACTTTCACGTGGATTGCGCTGGTTTGGTCTATCCCAACCAATTATTGCGGCCTTCGTCAGCAGCCTGGAGCATGAGATTGCGAGCCTGTTTGGCG
>PMCK01000603.1 GCA_003154095.1 Myxococcales bacterium
CCTGTGTGCGGCCCTACGCAGTCGGTTGGGAGTTGGGGGAGCAGCGTATCGACAACCAGATGCTGAAGGATTTGTTGATACGGTATTCTGCGGATCGCTTCGCCGTGAAGTATTCGAGATTGCCGGAACATACGATCCGGCCGCAATCACCAACGAAGACGCCGAGCTCAATCAGCGCATTCTCGAGTGCGGCGGAACCATTTACCTGAGTCCAAAGATCGTTTCCCACTACTTTCCCAGAAGCAATCTGCGCAGCCTGGCAAGGCAGTATTTTCGGTATGGGCAAGGCCGTGCCCGAACTTTGCTCAAACGACGGCGATTTCCTAGAATCTCCCCTGCGATACCTTTCCTGATGACTTGTACTGGGGCAGTGTTGCTCGCTACCAGGCCGGTTGCGCCCAGTACGTGGTTTGCTTTCGGAACCTACGCAACGATCTGTGGAATTGAATCATTGCGCGTAGCCGGATACCTTGGTTTTCAGACCTTCCCGACGGTCTGGGCAATTTTTCCGACGATCCACATTTCACATGGCGTCGGGTTTGCGGCGGGTCTGCTGAAATATGGGTGCAATCCAGATTGGTCTGCCGTGCCCGAGTATTTGCCGAAGCATGTTTCAATTGCATCGTTGCCTTAGTGTCAGATCGGTGACCTCCACAGTAGATTCGGTTCGTCTGCGATTTATTTGAATGCGCCGGAACTCTGGCAACGGGGAAAGCTGCCTCGGCAACAATTTTGGCAACGATAGTCGACCTCGAAATGCTCAGCTAGAATTTCGAGGGCGAGGCGATTTCGGCTGCGCTCAGCGTAAAGATCGGGATTGAGGTCGTTCCGGCGGCATTGTTCGCCAGAGCCTTTGTGAGCCCGCCCGACAATGTGTTCGGACCTCCTGGTTACATGGGACAGAAACTGGATACTGGGCCCGTCGGGCAACACAACCGCAATCAAGCTAAATCGCGAAGCTGTTCTTCAAGAAAGGACTCGTTTTATCTGACCAGTAAGGTAGTTTACGCTCGTTGTCTCTCCCCCGGGAAAATCATGGAAACTCCACTCGTAAGTGTAGTCTTACCGACTTACAATCGAGCCTACTGTATCGAACGTGCGGTGAACAGCGCACTAGATCAGACCCACCATAACGTCGAGATCTTGTTGATTGACGACGGTTCGACGGATGGCACCGGCGAACTCGTGGCAGAACGGTACCGAAATGAGCCAAGGCTTCGGTACATCCATCAGCCCAATAGCGGTGTATCGGTTGCTCGCAACACTGCACTTCGCGAGTTACGGGGTGACTTCGTGGCTTTTTTGGACTCCGATGATGTATGGAAATCGTGGAAGCTCGAATTGCAGCTCGCGTGCCTTAAGCAGGTACCACATGCAGGCATGATCTGGACCGAAATGGAGGCGATCGATTCGAAGGGAAACCTGCTGCACGAGTTATATCTCCGTGAGTACTACAGTGCCTATAAATGGTTTTCAAACGAACAGCTATTTACTGAGGAGTACCCACTCCCCGAAATCACCGCCTTGCCACGGGAGCAGACTGCACGCCTCTACGTAGGCAATCTCTTCTCCCCAATGATTATGGGGAACCTGGTTCACACCCCAACCACGATGGTGCGCCGTGACCGCGTGGAGAAGGTCGGATTTTTCAATGAGAGGTTGCGTCGCTCGGGCGGAGACTTCGACTTCCACTTGAGAACTTGTCGTGTCGGGCCAGTTGCATTTGTCAATGCGGCCACCATCCAGTACCGAATAGGTGATGCTGACCAATTGACCTCACCCCAAAACAGTATTCATTCTGCGAGGAATTTTCTCGCTACGATTAGGCCGCTTATCGATATGGAACGCGACAATATTACCCTTCCTCCATACATGATTGATGCTGTGCTCGCCGAAGCGCATCAGTGGCTTGGTGAGGCCCACCTGAAATTGGGCGAGCTTGCGGAAGCCCGGGGACAGTTGGCTTTCAGCCTTCGGCAACAAGCGTGGCAGCCGCGAACTTGGTCGTTACTATTTGCAGCCTGGCTGCCCCCTCGACAAGCGGCTTCTTTGCGGTCGTTCTACCGCACGGTAAGGGAGCAGGCAGGACTTGGTGGAACTCGGAAGAATGGCCGGTGACGTAATGCGTGCGACGCAAGTTTCCTTGCCATCGCTAGATGCGCTTGGGCAAGAATGGATTGATCTGGAAAGGCGCGCTGCGGCTTCATTTTTCACTAGTTGGTGCTGGATTGGGTCCTGGCTGAAGACCCTTCCTGCGGCGGTGCAACCCACCCTGATGCGTGTGGAGCACGAAGGTCGCATAGTAGGGTTGGGCTTACTTGGGAAGGCCCGCATCAGACGGGCGCGAGTGATTCCATCCAAAAGATTAACTTTGAACGCAACGGGTGACTCCAGTTTGGATGACATCACGATCGAGTACAACGGACTGCTTTGCGAGCGGGGCACTGAAGCCTCCGCATTGCGCTGCTGCGTCGACATGCTGCTTGGCCGCGATGATTGGGATGAGTTCGCGTTACCGGGGCTCGCGCAGAGAGAGTGTGTGGAGCTAGAAAGAGCCGTACGGGCGCCAGCTCGGGTAGTCGTGGAAGCACGCAATGTCTGCCGCTATGTCGATATCGAAGCGTTGCGCTCCTCTGGCACAGATTACGTTAGAAGCCTCGGAAAGAACGCTCGCCAACATCTGCGCCGAAGCAGAAAGGAGTTCGAGAAACTCGGACCTCTTGCCATCGACGCAGCAACTAGTCTTCAGGAGGCCCAGGTGTACCTCGCCGAGCTCAGGCGTTTCCACCAAGCGTACTGGATTTCGCGCGGCCACCCAGGAGCATTCGCCAATGAATACTTCTGCAAGTTCCACGATGTGCTCCTTGCCTGTGGTTTTCCGAGCGGCGCGGTCCAGTTGCTCCGTGCACGCGCCGGGGATCGCGTATTGGGATACCTCTACAACTTCGTCTATGATGCCCGCGTCCAAAATTACCAAAGTGGGTTTGACTACTCCCTGGTAACGAACCAGCACCACCGACCAGGTCTCGTAACACACGCTCTGGCTATCGAGTACAACCAGTCGGTTGAGAACCGGATCTATGACTTTCTGGCTGGTGAAACGCAGTACAAAAAGGACCTTGGGACCCATTCGCTGGAGATCTGCTGGGCAATAGTCCGACGACGGCGACTGCGGTTTCTCTTAGAGGACGGACTGCGATGGGCGAAACCTTACGTGGAAAGCTGGTTCACACCGACTACTGCTCTGAGCCGATTGTGTAGGCGCCGGAGTGAGCTCCCCAATGGCTAGTGGTGAGCATATGGGCGTTCTTCCACTTACCCGAGCCACGAGAAGCTCAAAGCACCACGGAATCGTGATGCACTCCAGGTACTGTCTATGGACAAGCGACTAATGCTCAACGGGTCAAGGCGTTGGAGGGACTGAATCCCCGTCAGATATGAGAATCCAACTTCGTACCCCGCCCCTCCCACCGCGGCGCGCAACCTCGGAAGATGGTTCACCGGAGCACCAACGGGATACGACAGTGCCCGTACCGGGAATCCGAGGGCAACTTCGAGATCGGCTTTTGACCCCGCCAGTTCTTCGGCAAGTTCATCGTCCGGAATCGTAGTGAGCACTCGATGACGACGAGTATGCGAAGCGATCTCCATGCCAGACTTGCGCAATTCTCTAATCTGATCCCATGTCATGAGAACGCGATCGGCTAGCTCATGTTCAAGATCATCAGACCATTGAGTACCGGCGGCCGTGGTTAGTTCCGACAAAAACCTATCGAAATCGAGCGCAAATGCATGCCCAGCCATCCGATGCAACTGCCGCGCTGGCTCGCGAACTCCGTCAGAAATGTCGATAGCCAAACTACTCGGGTAGTTGATGGAGAATTGTCGTCGCGTGGCATGTTTCAGTGTGTAGCTGATCCTGTCCCACCAAAACAAGCGTCTCCGCTCAATGAAGTCCGTTGCGATAAAGAACACTGCGTGCGCTTCATGACGTTGCAATATCGGCAGCGCATGTTCGTAGTTGTCCTTGTATCCGTCGTCGAATGTGATGAGAGCCGGATTCGGCGGCAGGGATCCGCCGTGCAGATACTCGAATAAATCCGCCAGTCTGATCAGCGTGAACTCTCGCCGAAGCAGTCCAATTTGCCTGTCAAAGGTCTCTGGGCTAGCATCGCGAACATCGTCATCGAAGTCCCTGCATTCCCACGGACATGCCACGCGGTGGTAGTTAAGGACGACCAAACGAGCGGGCGGTAACCGCCGACGAATTGCAAGGGTCAACGACGTAAGGCCGGTTGTATCTAAAAGTCGTGCCAACAACGCGCGTTTGCCGGGAATCATGGCTGAATCCTCATTTCAATGGTGAAAGATACTCGCGTGCAAGTTGAACCCCGTTGCTCGGCCTAGACGGGGCAACGCAAGAGGTGGAGCTTGCTCAAGTTAGGCTTACCTTGACCACAAACCGATGATGGTCGTCAAACAGAAATATACTGTTGCGGTGTGAACAGAATACGAGCTAACTGGAAGGCTTCAACGAAACGACGATTGTAACACTTGAGCCATAGACATTTGCAGTTCGGGTTGGAATCTTGCTCGGTCCTTAGACTTCGACTTCGCTGTTGGCCGCTATTCGATAACTATTTGGTGACGTGTCTAATCTGCCGGCATCAGACTGCGAGTAGATGGTCGACGCGCCACAAAGAAGCGCTTAAGGTTCAGAACTGGCCGTTCGACGATCCGATGAAAGAATAACGCGACGCCGAGAAGGAGGGCACCTCCCACTGCGAAGTACGCCGTCTGCACGCAAAGGTACATCACCGTGCCCATTTCTCCGACCTTGGCTGCGAAAAGGAGTCGATATGTCGCAATATGGAGCGGAAGGTGAAAGAGGTATATTGCGTAGCTGTGCTTGCCGAACAGGCGCAAAGGTGCTCTTGCCAGGATGGATCCGGCACGCCCCGAACCCCGCACCGTGTCTTCAACGGCGATTAAAATGAGACAGGCGGAGCTGACCGCCAGGACCGAATGACCCAAAGTCAGCGTGACGCCGTTCACTCGAGAAAAGCCGCCGCTGATGAGGGCAACTACGGACATCGCGACTGTGACGAGCCACTTCAATCGTGGCAAATGTGCCAAGACACGAATCAATAGATCTTGGCGTCGAACGACGATAGCAGTCAAAGCGCCAATTGTTAGCGCGTCCATCCTGGCAAAGGTGAACTCGTACACGATCTCCCGATTTGTCCCCGCAAGTACCAGGCATGTCCGCACAACGAGGGCTGAACCCGCTGTGATTAAGCACACCCAGATTAGCCTGCGCTCCTTGAGCATAAACACAACTGGTGGCCAAATCAGATAGAATTGTTCCTCAAGCGAAAGCGACCAGCAGTGACCGAGCGGACCAATACCTCCACTACCGGCAAAGGTCCAATTGGCCAAGTAGAGCCAATACCAAGACTGATGAGGTAGCTCGATCAGTACGTCACGTGGCAACCTCAGGAAGACAGGCGCGACCCAGAACATTACCGCAAGTAGGAAATAGTACGGCGGAAATATGCGGAGACTTCGTCGCATGAAGAAAGTCGACCAACGGTTGTCAGCACTGCGGGTGTCCAGCAAAATTCCAGTAATCAGAAAGCCAGACAAGACGAAGAACAGCTGGACGCCGATCCAACCCGCTTGCAGGGGGACCAGCAATAGAGATAGTCGGCGACTGTTCAGCGATCGGTCGATGATCAACTGGTGAGCAAGCACCGCGAGAATTGCCAGCCCTCGGATTCCATCGAGTGACAGAATGGGTCGATCCAATGCGGCTCGCCATTGCGAGAATGTCGGCGTTAGCGCGGTCGCCGACGCCGCATTCTTACTGTTCGTCATCGAGGTTAGTGCAGAGCCTAGTGGGAACGGCACTGCCTCGCCAGCCACGCCCGTCACCGAGCTGGTCTCTTCCCGACGAAGACTCGTCGACCCGATTCGCCGACCTGATGACGGCAGAGATGCCTGCGCTTGGCGTTCAGCGCTAGCGCCATCCATCGCGGCTTGGAGGCCTGCGCACCAAATTTCACAACTCGCCGACCTCGCTGCGCGGGACAACTCGCTGCCGTCAAGCGAAATAGAAGTCAAGCAATGGCATTCTTGAAGATCGGTACGAGACCTTGCGAAATCCGGGCTACGCTAGTCGGGTGATGCAAGCGCCGTTCGTGTCGGTTGTAATACCAGGGTACAATTGCGCCCAATACATAGCATTGACCCTGAAAAGTGTTCTGTCCCAGAACTACCCAAATTTCGAGGTTGTATTCGTTGACGATGGCTCGACCGACGATACCAGAGACGCGGTTGCACCGTTTCTCGATCGAATTGTCTACCATCACCAAGCCAACGGCGGCCTCGCAGCAGCGCGAAATTCCGGGATGTGTCTTGCTCGTGGGGACTTCATAGCTTGGCTTGATGCGGACGATTTGTGCTGCACGGACCGACTGCTTGTGCAAGCTGCGTATTTGGTCAGTCATCCTCGGATTGTCGCTACCGGCACCAACTTTGCTGCATTCGACGACGTCGGCATCTTCGACCCAGCGCATGCTGTTCGTTATTACTCTCAGATCCGAGACGCCGGCCTAGGTGCCCTCTTTCCAGACACGAGCGATTTCGGGGGTCTCGGGGTCGATTGGCTACCCGTACCTTTCTCTGAAGCCTATCGAGTCCATTCTGGTGACATATGGCGTCGTATCGTATTTGGCAACTTCATACACCCCCCGACACTAATGATGCGGAAGGCGGCACGTGAACACGCAGGCTGGCTTCGGTCCGGCATCAACACCGCGGAAGACTGGGACTTCATCATTCGATTGGCCAAGGTTGGACCATTGGCGTTCATCGACAAGGCACTACTTGAGTACCGGTACCACGTGGGTCAGATGTCTTCGCCGAATAGCGCCACAGTTGCGGCCCTTATNNCTTAGTTGCATTGCGGTTGTCGAAAGTACGATGTCTGAGCAAGCCGCATTGGCCGATCCACAACTCTATCGCGAGCTCGCTCATACTCTCGCGGGGTATCACTCGGAAGCCGCGTATGCCCTGGCCGAGTTCGCTCCGGTGAAAGCACTCCGACATTTGCTCAAGTCTTGGAGCAGCCCCCAGGACTGGAGGTACACGGCTCGACTGCTGGCAAGAATAGCTGCGCCACGCGCAGGGTTCCGGTTGCTTCGTGCACTTCGGTCCAACAACGATTCGCACTTGCACCGACGCTAGTCGAGTCTTGGGGTGTTTCCGTTGCAATGCGCCGCGGCACCGCAATTAGCGACCAGTGGTCCGCAGCCGCATATACAACGATTCGTAGCGATCACGCATCGATGTCCTGGAATAGCGCTGTACACAAAATGCGCGCGCGCTGGCGCCAATACGCGCGCGCTCTATCGCATCTCCTAGCAGCGCTTTCAGGCGCGAAGCCAGAGCCTGCTCGTCTCCTTTGGGAACAAGGTAACCCGTGACATTCTCCTCGATGACGTCGGGGATCCCCCCGACGTCGGTACTCACGACGGGTACCGCACACGCCATGGCCTCAAGCAACACCATTGGCAATCCCTCACTATCCGACGTGAGAGCAAATACATCAAACCCCGGCAGGAGCCGCGCCACGTCCAAGCGTTGCCCCAGAAGATGGACCGACTCAGGGTGGAGCAGCTTGCCAACTGCTTGTTCGACTTCTTGCCGATGCGGGCCTTCCCCCACCAAAATTAGGTGTACGTTTTGACCTAGCGCACGAGCCATCGCATGTACGAGCAACGGCTGGTTTTTGATTACAGCTAGTCTGCCAACGGTTCCGACCACTAAGGCATCGGGTGGAATCCGTAACTCCTTGCGCAGTTCACGCTGCGCCTCCTGACTGGGCGCGTAAGCGTCCACATCAATGCCGTTCTCAATAACCTCGACCGCATGAGGTGCTACGTCTCGTCCACTCACTGCGTCTTGCGCTGTCTGCCGCGACACGGCCACGTACGCGGTGGCAAGCCTGGCGGCACCGCGTCGGAGCATTGCCGCCCGCCCATCAACCGGATCAGCTCCATGCTTGGTGTGGACAAGCGGCACCCGTGCGAGGAAGGCTGCGGGACCCGCGTAGACCAACGGTTGGGAGTTGTGACTGTGCACAACGTCGGCGCCAATGCGCAGAAATAGTGTTGCAAGTCGAAACGGGAGCGTCGGATCTACAGTGGTGCCCAGTTTGGGCAACTGATGAACCAGAACCCCAGCGTCGGCAAATCCCCGTGCATGGGGTCCGTGCTGTCCAGATGTCAAAGACACGACGTGAACGCGATGCCCGAGAGCCACCTGTGATGCAGCCAGGTTGAACGCCACCATCTCCGCCCCACCGATTTGGAAGGAACCCAGCACATGAATAATTGTGAGCGCAACCATCGGCTAGCCTTGACCCTTTCGAAAGTCGAATTTACTAGAACGACTCTTTTGAGACCCTCGTCGAACCCGAGTTGCACGCCCGATGAAGAAAATCCAGAACTCGCCGTGCATTCTCATCCCAACCGTATAAGCTCGGACAGGCGGCAATTTCTTCTGGTACATACTTACTCGACAGGACTCGCTTATAGGCTTGAGTCAATTCCTCAATCGCTCCTGGCGATACCAGCTCGCCATAGGCAGCCGAGCAGCATACGTCGGGGATCCCGCCGATGCGCGTAGCAACAACCGGCCGCCCACTGCTCAGCGCCTCGAGTATTACATTGGGCGTTCCTTCGTGGTAGCTCGGCAAAGTGAGAAAATCACATGCCGCAAGCCAGGTACTGACCTCTTTGCCATCGAGGGAGCCGGTTACGATAACGTTGCTCCGTACTGCGGCGCGTCCTTGCAGCTGTCCCCGTAACGGGCCGTCGCCGATGAATACTAGCCGAACGTCCCCCTCTGTTTGCAGATGCTCAAACGCGCGGAGTGCGTCCAGGGCACCTTTCTGTTCGGACAGGCGACCCACGTATAGAATGACTTTGCATTCTGCAGGCAGACCAAGCAAGGAGCGTGCAGCCTCCCTACTTCGAGGAGCGAATGCTCCGCGGTCGACGCCGGTGACGATGACTTGTATCATTTCTCGCTTGGCGCCCAGACGCTCACACTGTTCAGCCAGAGTCGAACTGACAGCGATGACGCCGGCGGCGCGAGGAAATGTCAGACGCACTTGCGGCCGCACTGTGCCCATTTTGGCAACGACTTCAATGTCGGAGCCGATAACCTGGACAACTGTGGGAATACCCAGGAGCTGGCCCAGCGCGATCGCAGCTACTCCATCGGGATAGGCAAATGTCGCAAGGATCACGTCCACCTGCTTGCGACACCGAATCAGCTCTCGGGCTATGGACAGCGCGTAACCCGCAGCGGAGGAAAACGCCATACGTGGGATATAGAATGTGCGAGGGTGGTTGACCTTAAGGCCGAAAAGGTTGTCTACGCGTGGGATCTTCGACACCTTCTCAGTGGCGTGCCGAAGGTGCCGAAATAGGGGAACTCCAGGAAACCAGGGAATGGTTGCCCACACCTGCAAATCGCAGCGGCTCGCCAGTGCCTCGCACTGGCGCAAGATGGTCGGCATCGAATGGGGGGTTTCCCGATTCGGGAAGATTTTCGTCAAAGCCAGGACACGCAAAGTTCGCCCGCTATAGCTCGCGTCCGCCAGCGAGTCTAGGCCCCGCGAGTCCGCGCTTGATGCATCCAGCAACGATGGGGCGTTTGGAGGGGAGAGTCGTCGGACTCGGCAAAGAAATCGGTAGACTTCCGCGAAGACTTTCAGTGCCCAAGGCGGGACGGGGATCAGCGTTCGAACGCGCCGAGGTCATAGGCTTGCCCTTGGCGGGTGCGCGGAATCAGTCTTGCGATGGGTTGGTACTCGAAATCCACCCAATGGCCAAGGAGATTGGTAGGTGCCTCTCGGTCGCCAGCGTCGACGATCGCGGCATCCGCTGTCAGAGTGAAGTCTCGGTCCTCGGGAGCGCGAAAGCCTGGACTGGCGCCTTCCATCATCTTCCCCTGAAAGTTGATGGTCACCTTAGCGTCCTCGCGACATCGCTGCCAGCCTTTAGAGATCCAATTCGTGCCCAGGAACGTGAGCGAGCCTGCGCTGACCAAGAGCTGGAGGTTGGTGTCGCCGGAATGATAGAAGACATTGCTACGCGCCTCCACGTGTTGGTCATTTGTAGGCATATCGAACACGTTGATCCGCCAGTGCTCGCGGCGCTCTCCGTGAGTGACCACGGTATTGTAGTAGAAAAATAAGGTGCCGCGGCGAAAGAATTGAGGGGAATTGTCGCCACCCCAGTGAATGAGCAATTCCGAAGAGGTGCGCTCGCGTGACCCCCAATCGCTGATAATCAGGTTCCCGTACACCCATGCTGAGTGGTAGTTCGGGTCGCGAAATACAGTGGTGGCGCCGCCCTCGGTCTCGACGAGATCAATCGCACGCGCTGCTGCGTCGATGTGATTGAAGCGCACGATAGTGCCACTGCTGCGATCCTTTAGCGACGAACCCAAGGCCCCGTCTACCAATTGTCCGATATAGTTGCCTTCATACAGTGCGCGCTCGGCTTGCACGTATGCATTATGCTCATAGTAACTGCCTGGCGTTCCGTTCAAGTGAAGAATGTTGCGACGCAGTGTGACGCGACGGCTGGCTTCTTCCTCCGAATCATTGCGTGTGTTGACAAACACACCATTACCATTGCCAGTAATTTCGCAATTCTCGACCAGCAGATCTTCGACGACGACGGCGTAGATCCCGCCAGCGCCTTGACCGAACCGGGCTTTGGCGCCACTTTGCGCAGTGTAGGGTGCCCCTTTCGACGCGCCCGTGATCTTCAGATTCTTGATCTGAATGTGTTTCGGCTTGTAGCCCCAAGGGTCTCCCGGGCCACGGTAGATGATAATCGTGCCTAGAAATTCCGTATACTTCTCACTGAAGTACTTACCTTCGGCGGCGTCACGCGAGGGCACCGAGTCCTCTCCGGTGAGCATTGGGCGCTCGCACTTCTCGTTGGTTACACCGTTGATGACCACCGGGTTCTCGCGCGTGCCTTGCGCACGCAGACCGAGTTTGGTTCGATATGGTTCCGCGCGATAGTAAATGTTCACAACGTCTCCGGCGGTAAGAGACAGCCATGGCACCTCGCTGACCTCCGTGTACTTCCTGCCGGGTCCGATGTCGTAGGTGTGGTGCGAGCCGCGCAGAGATTCATTCGCGCAGCTACTCGTAGCCGGCGTCGCAGATACCTGGAATGCACTGGCAGAGCTCAAGGACAGGACTTGCGGGCTCGCTGTGCTGCTCGGATTGTGACGCTTTGGCACACCGACTCGACAACCGCTGAGAATCTGTGCTGCGAGCAACCACAGCAGGGGCGAACTCCGGAGTTTCCGCCGAAGATCGGAGCTTTCAGATTGGTTTCGCACGCACGCCGCCATCTGTTCATCATACGCGCAGTGACCGATCTTGCCCAGAGCTATCACCTCAACTCGTATTGTCGCGACCGCTTGACTCAAGAAGTTGGTCTGATTCCGTCAATGACGGTGGCTTTCGGGGATTCCAACAAGGGCCATCCCGTTGGTGAGAACCACGAGCCCACTTACAACAGATATTTTAGGCGATATCTCGCGTGGTGTCGATCCGCTTGATACCATTGCAGGCGGAAACCAGCGCTAAACCCTTGCTCGATTTCCGAGCTGGCCTGTCATGCCGCAATCGGCCTACCCACACAGCAATCGTGCCTAAGTGCAGATCATGTGCGGGAGCTGAAGGCATCAATGCTCTATCGATTGCTCCGCGATCGATTCACCACCTTGAGCTATTTCTTCCGCGGATCGAGTTTGTTAGCCTAGCCACAAGCTTGACCCGGTCTTGTCCCTTCTGTTTGCCGCGCAGATCGAATTGAGCCTCACTTGTTGATCTAGTTGACACGCGACGTCATAGCTTGAAATTGCTTGCTACGCCGAAATTGCTCATCGCGCCAAAACTGTCAACCGAAAGTGCTGCGACAAGCCACGACGAGCCTAGTCGAGAGGCAGTGTTTTGCTCGCATCTCGACTGTCGAAACTGACTTGACGTGGCGTCGGCTGAATGGCCGCGGCTAGATTTATCAGCAGTTGTGCCTTGGTATTTCATCGCATAGCGGATATCTTGGCTACGGATATCTGCTGACTGTTGCTTCATGTTCATACTGCCTGGCCTCGTCGCCCTGGTGACATTCATTTACGCGCGTCCGTTGGATTTCGTGAGTGCGCTTCGCGAATTGCCCCTGCTGTATGTGTTCTTTTTTCTTGCGGCATTGGGTTTTCTGATCGATCTGAGTCAAAGTCAGCGTAAAATTTGCTCCAAATCGCAGCTTCGGTGGGTAATCGTGTTTTACGGTTGGTGCATCTTTACGGCCGGAATCAAGTACTTCGGTAGCCTATCGACTTCATGGCTGCCGCTCACGATAGCTATCAGCATCTACGTCCTCATCGCCCTTGGACTCTCTTCTTTCAAGGCATTTGAATTCCTTGCGGCCACTATCCTCGCTTGCACACTATGGATTTCTGCGGTTTGCGTGCACCAAGGAATGCAGCCGCTTCAATGTATCGCCTTTCTTCCAACCGCCGACGCGAGTCCTGGTCATCCCGACGGAAGGCCTTGTGAGATTGCTGAAACCTGCTCCTTGAATGCGCCAGAACCAGGGGCTGACTACCGATGCGATCGTGTCGGGCTGTTCGATATTACGTCCATCGGGAACGGCCGTGTGCGTTACATTGGAGTCCTTCAGGATCCAAACGAAGCAGCCATGACCGTCGCCATCGGCATCCCTTTGGCGTTCGCCTTTTTCCAACGCAAACGGACGGCAATTCGATTTGTAGTAGCGGTAACAGCATTTCTGCTCGCAGCAATCACGGTCGTGATGTCGAAATCGCGAGGTGGGCAGCTCGTGTTTTTGGCTGTGCTTGCTGTTTACTTCTTCAAGCGGTACCGCTGGAAAGGCCTATTGCTTGCGGCAATCATCATGCTTCCCGTGGTTGCAATGGGTGGGAGGGAGGGTGAGGAGGCTGATTCAAGTGCCACGGAACGGTTAGATAACTTAATGGTGGGCCTTCTGCTGTTCGCGCATTCGCCGGTCGTTGGAGTCGGAATGAGCCGATTCACCGAGTACCATAATCTAACTGCGCATAACTCCTATGTGCTAGCGGCTGCGGAACTCGGCATCATTGGAATGGTGGCGTGGCTTTCGATTCTTTTTGCGAGCTTCAAGGTAGCTTACCGTTCATTGACGCTAATTACGGGTCCTGAAAGCGAGGTTGCACGCATTTGGGGGCTGGCAATGCTTTCGGCGCTCACTGGTCTGAGTGTAGGTATCTTCTTCCTTTCATTCAACTACCATTACGTCTTCTGGATATACATGGGAATGACCGCCGCACTCGCCGGGGCTGTCGCTCGACGCTTCCCCCATTTTCAAGCTGATGTGACGCGCAGGGAAGTCGGTTTGCTGACTCTCGGTGGCTTATTACTTTTGGTGCTGGTTTTCGTGTATGTGAAGTATAAGTTGGGCCGAGGGTGATTGATGGAATTCCCGAGCTGGGAGATGAGGGTGCGGTCATTCGAGATCGTCGTCCCC
>PMCK01000582.1 GCA_003154095.1 Myxococcales bacterium
TCGGGTGCAGATTCAGATTCAGCTGCTGCTGAACCAGATTCCGAATCTGCAACTGTTTCTGCTGCTGATTCTGATTCAGTTGCTGGGGCTGTTTCTGCTTCGGCTAAAATCCCAGGTATTGCTTCGCCGTATCCCGATCGATAGTGCCCTCTTGCAACAGCTGTTTGATGCTCATCTCGAATGTGTGCATGCCGTACATGCTGGCGCCTTGTTCCATCAATTCTTTGAGTGCGGGGTTGCCCTGAGGGCGCTTGATGCTTTCGCGTACGCTGCCGGTGCCGACTAATACTTCTGTTGCCAGCACTACTCCGGCACCATCGGCTCGGGGCAATAGTCGTTGCGCGATGATGCCTTGAATCGAATCGCCGAGGCGCTCGCGGATATCTTCACTGACGCCCTGGGATAGGGCAAGCACGCGATTCATTGTACGCGTGACATCTGGGGTATGCAGTGTCGTCAAGACCAAATGGCCAGTCTCAGCGGCCTTGAGTGCGATGTCCATGCTCTCGCCGTCGCGGATTTCGCCGACTTGGATGACATCGGGATCTTGCCGCAACGCCGCGCGCAGGGCATCGGCAAAACTCGGGGTATCGGTGCCGATTTCGCGCTGGCTGACCGAGCAGCGATCGTCTTCGTAGAGGTATTCGATGGGATCTTCGACGGTGACAACATGGCGCGAGAGCGTGTGGTTCATGTGGTCGATCATGGCGGCGAGTGTTGTGCTTTTGCCGTTGCCCGCGGCTCCGACGCAGAGCACAAGTCCGCGATCTTTTTCGGCGAAGGTGCGACACACGGGTGGGAGCCCCAGATCGTCGATGCTCGGGATTTTGAACGGAATGATGCGAAGTACGATCGCGAGCGTGCCGCGCTGGCGATAGATGTTGACGCGAAAGCGAGCGACGCCGGAAATCTCATAAGAGCAATCGACTTCGCTAATTGTGTCGACTTTGCGCGCCACTTCGCGGCCGCGAAGCAATAGTGAAGCAGCAGCCAAGGTGGCGTCGGGCGTGAGGCGATCGAGCCTGAAATAGACGAGTCCGCCGCGCACGCGCGCGCCCGGCGGCTGCCCGACTTTGAGGTGAACATCGCTCGCGCCGGCGGCCACAGCCTTTTTTAGGAGCTGGTGCAGGTATTCTTCGGAGGCAAAGGGGTTGGCGAGGCCGATGTTGGGCAGGCTTTCCACAGCAGGCGGAGCATAACCCGAAAGCGCAATTAGCCGCATCGCGAAGGTCCGCGAATTCCCACTCGGCCGGCCCGCCCCACGAGCCAAGCGGAATTCGAGTTGCGTCCCCTGCGTGCGCTGCGCTAAATACGCGCGCCCTAACGGGATTGTCCCAAGTAATCTCGGCAGGGTTTGCCCAGGTAGCTCAGTCGGTAGAGCAGTGGACTGAAAATCCACGTGTGGTTGGTTCGATTCCGACCCTGGGCACGAAGAAAACGAAGAACTCGGAGAGAGTTTCGGATCCCATTAGGTACCAAAACCTCCCGCTACCTCTGCCGCCGGGAAGTGGCGACTTTGCCGAGGTCGATTTGTGGACGGGCCGCCTCCGGCAGTTCCCTCGCCTTCTCGGAATTGCGAACGTAACGCTCGTGGGCGGCTTCCGTAGCGTGTCCCGCTAGCGCCTTGGCCAGCTGCGCATTGACGCCAGCGTCGGCCAACGACTGGCAATAAGCGCGACGCCACGAGTGGAAGTCAACCCGCAGTATATGGCCATTGCCTTCGAGTAGTTCGACCTCGCGGGCGGTAAGCTTGCGGCACGGAAGCCACTTGTAACCCGGCATGTGTCGGCCGTTTTTCTGCTTGGTGACGATCGGCTCAAGCTTGTCAATTCCGAACGCCCGGCGAAGGTCCCGCCGGAAAGCGTCGGCGTGACTCACTTCGTGTTTCTCGCCCTTCCCGGCCTTGCTGATCGATCCGTCACGTAGCGAGGGGAATACCAACCCCTTGCGGGGACGCCCTGAGTGCTCCCACCAGCGTCGAAGGATAGGCCTCAGCATTTCGTCAACGCCCAAACGTTGGGGGCTCCTTGTCTTGGCCCGTGGCGCGTAGCCCCATTCAAATCGGCCGTTGGCGGTGTCGAGCGAGCTCCAGTCGAGTACGTGCAAATCACCCGTACGCACGCCACCAAACAGGCGGGCGATGCATGACATGGTTTGCCGTTCGAGCAAGCCGATTTGGCCTAGGCCGGGACCTTTCTCGTTTTTCGCGTCCGGGTGCTGCCATTTGAGATACCGTGCAAGCTCGAAGTCAGTCAGGACGGCACGCTCTTTGACTTCCCGCTTGCGCTTCGGAAGTTTCGCCAGACGGGCGACATTGCCATCGACGATCTCTTTGCGCTGCAGATCATCGAGCACAACGGAAATGCAGTTCAAAACGTGCCTTAGCGTGCCGTGGGAGGGCATAACCTGCCGCCCCGTCACGCGGTTCTTGACTCTAACCCCTTCGAGTAGCTCATTGACGTGGCGCGGGTGAATATCCTTCGGTCGCATTGGACCAATCACCGGAAAAATGTGCTGCTCGAATCGAGCCAATTCGCGCTTGTGGCTTGCTTCGGCTTCCTCTTGCTGATTCTCCATGTAGCGCCGGGCCGCTTCCTCGAAGGTCTCCCCGCGTGCGGCCTGCTCGGGCTTGAGGTCCTCACTCAGCAACCGCTTGAGCTTGGCCCGCGCTATCTGCTTGCTGTCGGTGCCAAGCGAACGGGTGGTGCGCATGGGCGCGCCGTCAACAATAATCGTCAGTCGCGCGTACCAGAGCGCGCCTTTGCGTACCAATCCGCCCGTCCGAGGTCGCCCACCGTGGTTCATGGCTTCGCCTTGCAATCGCAGCGCAAGCCCACGGTTGCGCCCTTCGATTCCGAATCGCTGCACCCAATGCCCCGCATGCAAGCGCGCAATACATCGTTTGCACGTTCCCACTTGGGCGAGTTCTTGACGGCACAAGCCGACCCGCAGCAATAACGCTGGACATCCGAGCTAAAGCACACTCGCTCGGGTGGGGGAGGACCGTACTCGAGCACCGAGGGCGCAAGCTGGGCAGTCTTTTCTTCGATCGCTTGCTCGAGTGTGCCAGCGTCTACCGCCGGCACTGGCGACGAGCTCACGAGGGCCGAGCAGGTGGCAGGCATCACAACCCAAAGCAGGACGCCAAGCACCACGAGGGAAATCCACGCGGTGTGAAGTGCTCGCGGCAAAAGGGCGAGCCCTACGATCCACTGATACGGTTTCATCGTCGCCTCGTTTCCGCGGCAATGCCTGCGCGCAGGTCAGCAAATGGACGTGGCTCCCTTGTAATAGGCGACACTGCTTCCGATGGACGTGACGGCGTACGACTTGGGCGACGCAAGCGAATTACCTCGACTTCAGTGCTCGGCTCGACCGAAGTGAATGCGGGTGGCTGCGACTTCGGCACGGTTGGGGCGTTCTGGGCTTTCGCTGCTTTGGTGGCTATCGCTTCGGCCACCGCTTTCGCCTTACGCTCGGCCTTCAGTTCACGCATGCGCTCGAGTACCGCTTGCAATTCTACTTTGAGCAATTCGCGTTGCGGCTTGTCCTTCGTTTCGGACAACTGCTTTTCAAGCTCTCGTTGCCGGGTGACGCATTGGTCAATTGTCGTTAGGTCGTTCATCGCTTCGCCTTTCGTTTCGGCTCGGGTGGCAACATTTCCAACAGTTGAGTCAACGAGCCGCCGGCCAGCTTGATTGCGGCGCGTGCCGTCGGTAGTTGGTCGGCTTCGTTCAGGTCGGGGCGCACGTACGCTTGCCCGAGGGCTCGGATCTGTCGGCTGCAATTGTCGAGGATGATTGCTACCGATTCGCAACATTGGGGAATGCCTAACGGTGTCACTCGGACACCTCTTGCTCAAGTGCTGCCAAGTCGTCTGGTAACTCGTGGTCTTCGTTGTTGTGCAACAACCAGCGGGCGGCCTCGTGATTCGATATCCACTCAGCGTGCGGTGTGCTGCCCTGCCACTGTGACCAGTACTCGAGCCAGTAACGGCCCTTGCGCGACTTGTGAAGCACCTGGTGTTCCCATTGGCTGCCCGTGGCCGTGCTTATGTGGTTGTTGCCATCCCAGCGGGTGTCTGATTTCCAGCTCTGAATTGCATTTTCTGTTTTGACTACGGTTCCGTCTTCCATTCGATACGTGGACATATCTCCTGTACTTTCCGCGGCTCGTGCACCGCCCACCGCGCCGGATAACTCCGAGGCGGTTCGGCGATTCACGTCATGACACCGCCTGTTTTTCATCGGCCTCGGTAACCTCGTCGCGTTCGTCAAGTGTTGCCCACTGCTCATTGAGTCGAGCTGCGACGGTTTGCACGATTTTGCCGACCTCGACGGGATAGACCCCAGCGAGCGTTGTCACGACAGTTTCTTGTTGTACCGGCGACAATTGCTCGAACGCGTCGCGTAACGAAGTGTGGTCTGCCGGCGGTGCCTGGCTCTCGATTGGCCCTTGCAACGACTCAATGAGATTCCGCGCCGCCGCTAGCTCCGCCTGCATTGCGGCAACGGAGTGTGCGATCGCGCAGCTGTCGCGGCAGTCCGTCGGAATGACACTAGTTGGCTTTTTGACGACCTCGAACGTGGGTGATGGCAGCCGTGGATCACTGGTACGTATCTCGACAGTGGCCAGCTGCGCGCCCCCTTCGAACAGCGGAACCGTCCGCTTATACGGGTCGGTGGCGTAACCCAACACGATAACGTCACCCGCCGCGAAGGCATGCTCCAATGTTTCGCCATCGTAGAATGTTGCCTTCAGTAAATGTGTAGTCATTTGTTCGAGCTTTCGTTTCGGTGCGGTAAGACTGATCGGGATGTATGGAACGAACCTCCGACATTGGGTTTCGGTCCAGTGCTTGCAGTGGTGCCGGCGCTTGAATGGCCACATTACTTGCGCACCTTCGCTGGCAACCGTTCAAGCAATCCGTCGATCGAGTCGCGCGCTAACACAATTGCGCTGCGGCAGTTTTTGAGCTGCCCGCCGTCCGTCGGTGCTTCGCCCAACTTGCGAATTTGGGTTGCGGCATTTTCGACGAGCATTGCGACGGCCGCACACTGATCGACAAGCTCGAATGATTGAAGGTCAGCCATGGTGTACCGACCTTTCGGTTACGGGTGCAGGCTCGTCGATTCGCACACACTGCGGCNNATTGCACCAATGGCTCCCAGTTCGGCGAGGCCAATTGCTCGACGATGCGCTTGGCAGCGACCGCTAAGAGGTCCGCACTTAGAACCGTTAGGTTATGCGCGGGCGGTGTTGTGCTTCGGTGGTTCATTGCACGGCCCCCGGGGTTCGGGTTGCTACGTACCGGGTCAAGGTGACAAGTGCGGCGCCAATGTCGCGCACGGTTGCTTCGGTACAGTCGGCGGGAACGCTGATTTCTGCGAGCGTTNNCTCCAAGTAATGATTGGTGGTTGCCACGCCTCCCGGGTGCTGATTACACCGCGGGGGGCATTCTGTTTTGAAGTGAATGCTAAGCGGACTTCTTGCTCGGCTTCGAAGTGAGACCGAGCTCTGTTTCGACGGCGGCAAGGCCAGCGTGGATCACTTTATTCATCGCAGCCGTTGAAGTAACCGCGACCGTGGCACGCCGACTCAGCTCGCCAGCAATTGTCTTCACGCGTTCGTCAACGTCATTGGTCAACCTGAACGCCGTTACTCGAGTTTTCTCTGCCATTGTGTGGCCTCCTATAACGCCCTAAGCTCGACCTTGTTTCAGAGTCGAGCCGGGTTGCTGCTACCTTCAGCTTGGCTGTCTTCCCAGCTGCCAGCGTCCAGCTTTCGGGTGGACCTCGTTCTGCCTAACGGGTGTATGCGTCCCGTCTGCACCGCGCTGTTTGAGTCTTCGCGGCTGACACAACAACCATAACACAATTCGACAACAATTCTTGGGCAAAACGACGTAAGCCGAGTGAAACGGCCGGCTTAATTGTCGACTGTGTAGTCGACTGGTATCTAAAGTTAACACTGTTGTGCATGTAATTGTCTCCATGCTGCAATTTCTCTACTGCGATTGAACGTTGCACGTGAAGCCTCTCTGACGCGTTTTGGATTCGGGCGCCCGTTAGTGCGTCGCGAGGTCCGAAACGAAGTTTGACGAAGGATACGGCGGGCGCAGTGGCACGAATCAGGCGCGTTGCGGAAGGCTCCAAAGCACTTCAAACGCTGCCGGTAAGACGTGGCTCCCACACTGTCAAAAAATCTTCGGCCAGGAGGGGGTGTTCAATAATTGAGAATCGGGCCCTGTCGTTTTCCAACGCATCTAAGACCATGTTTTGCGAGAGGTTACCCATCTCAATCCGTCCTCTATTTATAACAGTGTACCGCAAGAGCGCCTTCAATCGAACATTGTCGTCGCTGCCCAGGCTCGGGCCAAGAACGATGTTCAGTGAGAGCTCCTTGGCTTTGTTTCTCCCAATCGCATCGAGCAGGCGACTTCGAGCTTCAGCGTCGGTGGGTGGAAAACGATACCCAATAAAGACTATCGAATCGGCCTGTTCAATTGCTTCGCGCGCCGCAGCCCAGAGAAACCTGAGAGGTCCCTTGACGCTTTCGTGTTTCGTTGGTCCAGGTGCGGCGATTGCAATTTCGGAGGAATCGCAGTCATACAGATTCCAGTTTTCTGGTGCTGGCTCATAGGAGTCAACGCCGGTTTTTTTCCACCCAACACTGCCATGAAGCTTTAGGCAACGGACCGTGGCTCCGGGTAAATCTTGATAATACTCCCAATCTTGCGATGCCGCCTGGCTCGGTGTCGGAATTTCAGCATCAAGCCTTTCGAGCACCCAATCGTAGTTGAAAGAAACGATGCGATGAATAGGGCCTAAGTGCCATATTTTCTTGAACCAGAATCGATACGCCTGCCAGCTCTCCAGTCCCTCGTCATAGCTATCCGTAAATCGAGCGCATTGTAGCGCCACGAATCGGCGTGCTTCTCCGCTCAGGCTGGCAAACTTACGCGTGACATCGGGCCCGTCTGGTGGAAGTACGCTCCTAGCGACGTTGTTGTATGCGATGCGCATCTGTCGGCCGGGACCACTGTTGGACTCTCGCCCTGCTACGTCTAGTCGGTCCAAAAATGTCTCCGCGTCCTCCCAAAATCCAGACCGTAGACCATAAGCGTACGTCTCTTGTACTTCCTTGAATTCACGTCGGCCATCAAGGCTGGGATGCGCTAGTTGCAGTTCCAGCAGCGCGCTTTCGGACAACAGCTGCTTCAGCAGAGGACCACCCAATGCACGGCTGAAGCCGGATCCCAACACCCACACAGTCTTCTTATCGTTGCCCGAATTCTCCGCCATGCCGCTAGCCTAACGCATTTGTGGCACGGTCGGAAACGGCGCTCTGAAGGGCAGCTAGGCTTGACGTTGCCTTGGGGTGAGCTTGGGACGTGCCGGCGGGCAGGGTAGGCCGGAATTAGAGGCCAGTTGCGAACGTCTACTTTGTGCCGCGGATTCGCTTCCAGAACTCGGACTTATCAATTTCGAAGCTCCGGCACATTCCTCGGATGTAGTCGTCCCCGATCATCGTCTTCCAGCCATTGTGGGCCTTTATTGGATAAGGTCGCTTACCCGATAGAATTGCCTTGAAGGGATGAGGTCCGCCGCTGTCTTCGATATCGCCGCCGAATGTTCGCAGCGCGTCCCGAATATCGGATAGCCGCGCCGGCATAATTCAGCAATGCGCGCTCGGGCGATCAGATAGCGGATAGGCAATTTGCCAAGCTGGCGGAAGTGACGGGCGGTCGTCTTCGTCCTCGACCGGCTTGCCAATTGCGATGCGGAAATGCGCCATTGCGGCTTCGATGCATGATTCATCAGCAATCGCGTCCAGCGGAACGCCGGGGCGCTGCTGATACTCGCCGAGCTTTTTCCAATATTCAACGGGCGCACGGTCGCGCACCTCAAAAGGATCTAGGTTTTCGTCCAAATCCCATTTGATGGCAAACATGACAGATTCCGCCACGGCTCTGATTGCGTTCCGAATTGAGTCGCCTTGCGCAACGATGTCCAGAGTCAAGCAATGGGCAATCCATTCGCCTGGCAAATCTTCCGCTCGAGACACGAACACAACGACATCGCGCACGAATGCCGATCGAGGAGAGCTAGTTTCAGTACTATCCCGTTGTCCCATGGTGGTTGTGGACTTTTTCTAGGTCGGGGGAAGGGACGACCGACCTTGGGAAAAGCTTACACTAAAGGGTGCTTTAGGGTATCCAGGCTGAACGACCAAGCCAAAAAGCCGGTAAACCCCGTAAACCTTGTTTGCCATAGTCTACCATCGTCACCCCTGGCGCTCGGCTCCTACCATCCGCGCCGGTGGACTACTTGGGCGCTCGGTGACGACTACCGGAACCAATTGTTCGCTGGCCTGCTGCAACCGATGTTCATCAGCCGCAATCAGTCGAGCCGAGCCAACGTCGTAGCCCTGCCGGAACAATTCCAGGGCCCTCGGGTGCCACGGGAAACGGTCAGCCACGGCGGGCCCCCTGCCAAACATGCGAAGGCACAAAGACAGAATGGTCGACGTGACCCTCCCGACCTTGTTGCAAGTGCTTGGCCGCTGCCTGCCGACCAGCGTCGTCCAGTCTCACGCCGGTTCCGTAAATAACACGCGGCACGGTCGCGTCACCGATAACACGTGGACGCAATGCACCGACCGAAATCAAGCGCTCGCGGTACGAGCGGTCGCGGGAAAGATCCTCAGCGAAAACATCTCGAACGTATGAGTCGGTCATGGGTCAACACCTCTCACGAAAACGGCAAAGTGTTCAGTCAAGCGAACCCACGAGCCGCGTGGGTCATCCTCAGTCGTGAGCACAAGGCGGTGACTTGCCAGCAATTGGCGCAAAGCTGAACGCTGCTCGCAGACAAGAAGGCCTAAAGAATCTATCGTAATGCCACATGCGCAATCCCGCCCGCAGCCACCTGTCGAGTGACGACTGCGAACGGGTTTCGGGTGTGCTGATTTCATGAGGTGCATTACTAAATCCAATTACGGGTACGTCGTGCGACTCGGAAGCGATTGCATTTTTGGTCCTGCCTCAATCAGGGTCGAACCGCGCCGAGAAACTGCCTCCTTGAATTGAGCGCGGCGATATTCAGCAGCGACTTGCTCGGTCGCATGCAACGGTCGCAGCTCGGCCAACGCATCCGCGTCACCTAGCCGCGCAAGTTGCTCCAACCGGTTGCGAGGATTTCCCGCCGGCTGGAGCGCCAACAGCGTGTTCAGGTTGAGGCTGCAATCACTCAGTCCGTTTTTCTGTGCGCGGCTGACCTCGTTGCCGTCCCAGCCGCCGGCTTGGGTAACAACAGCCGCAACGAAGCCCTCGTTATTTCGAACGCGTTCACAGAGCAGTAAGGCTACGACGTCCAGTGAAGCTTCATGCGTGTTGTTGAGGCTCGAAAGCTCGTGAACAAGTTGTTTGCTTTCTGCGCTGCACTGGTCAAGCCCTACCAAAGCGAGAGTTAGCTCGGCATGGAGGCTTGCTGCCTGGGCAGCGAGTTGCTGTGCTCGGGTTCGATTCTGACCGACCGACTGCTTAAGTTCCTCGACCCGAGTTTCGCGTTGTGCCGTGGCAAGGGCAGTTTCTGCGCAGCTTATGTTTTGCCGGCATTGCTCGACCGCCGCACGTTTCCGATCGACCTCACGGGCGGCGAAGTCAACCCGATTCTTGGCGTCGAGCCACGGTTGGTAGCTTCCGTTCGTTGTGGCCAGCTTTTCTTGCGCTTCATTCAACTGAAGTTCGGCGCTTACAAGTGCACCTTCGGACTGCTCGAGTTCACTGACCCTGTCGTTCCGTGCCGCGGTCAGGATTGAAACCCTATCGGCCATTAGCGCACCGTCCCGCCGAAGCGGTTAGCAATCGCCTTTTGTACCTCGACGGCTTGAGTCGGAGTCATCGGACCAGCGCCGAGTCGGCCGTCACCCAATGGTTGCAGCGGCGACGATGGCGGTAGCAAACCAGCGCGTTGTAATACCTCCTCGCCAAGACTAGCGAGGCATTCGAGATCCAGGTCGGGGTCGGACGACTGGGCATGTGATGCATACGATCTAGCGGGGTCGGTTCCAAGATGGTCCAGCATTAACGCAATCTCGCCGCGGTGCGAACGCGCGTGTGATTGTGTCATTTTCTTCAATTCCGCCATCGATCGGGCGGACGCTTCGTTGAATCTCTTTTGTTTCTCCCTAGCTTTGCGCTCATCCTCGCGCTCGGGCTTCGGTTCGCCGTCGTCCGTTTCGTCGTCTTTGATTTCGTCCTCAAGTTTTTGGATTTGAGTTCTCAGCTTTGCTTGCTTTTGCGGATTATCGGTACCCCTATAAAGCTCACGAAGTACCGAGAGCTGTTGCTCCTTAGTCGGTTCGTTGCCGGGCTCGCGATCATTCGTCGTGGCTCCGTAGCTGGAAGCGAAACTCTTGACTTGATGTTCGTTCATTTTGAAACCTCGTTAGGTGGAAATTCAGGCCGCGTCATTTGCGGCGGACGACTCAAAAGATGCACTATCCGTTGTTGCATCGTTGCACTTCTCGCAGCCAGAGCCGTCAGGGTGTGGCGGCTCGGTCCATGCCTCGATACGCACACCAAGGCCCCGCAACGTCAACAGAGCCTCGGGCGTCGATGGTCGCACAATTCCCTCTATCCACTTCCAAACCAGAACGCGGTCAAAGCCAAGCCTTTTGGCAATCGCCGTTGCGTCCCCATCAAATTGTCGATCACGAATCACGCGCAACACCCGCCGGGCTTCGGTAACCCAAATCAAACGGCCACGGACGAGCGTGCGCGACAGGGCCATCGTTACGGCGTGGCCTCCCGAGTTTGGGTGCGCGTTGCGGCTCGAAACCATACCCGCCCGGCGCGAGTCAAAGTCCACCGATAAATCGAGCGCTCGGTGCCAACGTTGCGTTCCTCGACAAGCGTGGCCCGCACGAAGCCGTGGTCCTCAAGCCATATAAGCGCGGGCAGTTGTCGCGGTCGGAGCTCCGTGGACAACATAGGCAGGCGCGATGCGAATGCGTGGAGGTCCGTCGCGCGCATGGCTAGGTCGTTCTCCGTTGCTTGGACCGTGCGACCTCCAACAAAAACTTAACCCCGGCCTCGTCACCATCTCGGAGACATCGGTACGTGAATTGCTCGTATAGCTGCGGGTCGAGGCCTTGAACTTGAAAACGCCCGCGTCGTGGGCGATATCCTTCGCGTTTCGCATCGCGAGCCAACCTCGCCGACGCTTCGCTTTCCTTCTGCAATTGCTCGGCACTTGGAACGGTTGGCGCTTGCGGCTCGGGCGACCGTTGCTCGAGGCGCGTGCGTGCCGCGGTAAATAAGCGGCGTAGAGTCGCGAGGATTGCGTGAGTCATTGGGGGGCCTCGCGAATTGGATCGGCTGTCATTGGTTGGCTGCCTTTGCTGGTAAGTGCCGGATGTATTCGGCGAGGGTTTCGCGCTCCAAGTCTTGGGCTTTTTCCTCGGAGTCAATAATCGATTGGTCTAGGTGTTGAACAATCGCGTTGTGAACCAGCCGGCGCAATTCATCCGCGGGCACAGCGTCCACCTCGACACTTTCGCCCTTGAACTTGCGGACGTTCGGATCACTCTGCTTCGTGGGCCGCGTTGGTAAAGAGTATTCTTCGATTTGCTCCGGCGTGACCGCTAGTTGCTCGAAATGGATTTCGGCCTTGGGTGCATAGCGTTTCAGGTCGCGGTTGACGCGGTCGCGGAAGCAGACACCCGACGGATCGAAATCGCCCAAGTAATAAATGAATGGCGGCTTCCCGATTTCCGCGATTTCGTCAGCTGCGTCATGTAGAAAAATCTTACTCGGTTGACCTACGCAGGGATACAGCCCCACGTCCCAATAGCTCGTGGTTTCGAGTAGCACGCCGATTAGACCAACTTTTTCGCACCAGATCTCAACGTGTGCGTTATGTCGGGTCCAAATGTCGCGTCGGTGCTCCGCTTGTGCGTAGCGCAATGTTTCTTGCAGTGAGCTGACGGTCCGTGGCTTATGGCGACGGCGGCCGTAGTCAGCAATCCACGACCAGGGCATAATGCCCCCTTCGCGCATTTTCCCCAAGTGCTCGATTACTACATTCTGATAGTCGTTCTCGATTTTTCGGATTAAGCGCCAACCCACGAGCACGTAGAACAGCCGCCGGCAGCTCACCGGCTGCTCAGCTTCGGCTGCCGATAGAAGCGCACCGCGAATAACGTTCAATTGCTCATCGGTCCGGCGCGCGTATCGTGGACCACGCATGCGTGGTAAAATGTCCTTTCGCTGCTTTTCCGGCTGCTTTCGCCACGATTCGAAGGCGTCTAGATAGTCCCGCTTTAGACGGGCCACCGTGGCCTGCTTGGCTTGTTCACGGCAAAAAGCCTCACCCCGCGCTATGTCCTGAAGTGTCTTGCCGATAGCAGACCAAACGGTTTTCGGGTTCTGTCCGTACCGATTGATGTACCGATTGATGTCATTATTGCAAAGATATCGGTAATCCTCCCAAACGTACGACCTGACTAATATGCCTTCTTCGTCCCAAACATTCTTGAACCTTTGGCGCTGCTCCACGGTAAGAGTTTCGGCGTAGGCAAATCGGAGCGATGCCGCCCGTCTGTCGTCATTGTCCAGGTCGATTGCCATTGCGTTCGCCGATTACCGCAGCCAGCCAACCTTGAGTGGGTGCAGTCTCATTGCTGCGCCCCAGCTCCAGCTTGTTCGAGTGCCACAATGAAGCGTTTCGCGAAGGCATCGTTGCGCGGGCGTAGTGCATTGATAATCGACAGACGGTCTTGCGGATGATCTCGAAGGGCTTCGATAAGCTTGCCTTCGATATCCCTCCACGCTTCGGTTTTCACGAGCTCCTCGGGGCTAGGCATGAGTGACGGTCCCTCGGTTACGGGCCATGGCTCGTCAAGCCTATTTTCCGACCGCGCCGTCTCAATAAGTTGATCGAGTTCGGCAATTCCGTTTTCAAGCGCCTTGATGTACGCCTGTCCATCGGCGCGCCGTTGCTCGTCGCAAGTTGCGACCTGCGCACGAACGCCTTGCAGTTCAGCCAGATACTTCGCCTTTTTTGCTTGCAGGTATTCTCGAACGGTTTTCATAATTACCTCCTAAAGTGCCGCGCCGATGCGCTTCAAACTCGCTTCTGCCGCCGTGGCCAATTGAGTCAGTCCAAGCCGCAACGTGTGCGTTGGATCGTCCGCGTCGCACACTTCGGTGTTGTCCGCCCACTCTTGAATGGTCCCGAGCTCTCCAACGATGTCGAGTACGCGCATCGCGGGAGAATCGGGCGTTGGCAACGGCGCGGCAGTCGTAACCAATGCGCGCAGTCGCTCCGCTAACTCAACCCTGCCTTCTGCTTCAAACTTGTCGGCGAACCCGAGTAACGTCAGCATCCCACCCATGAAGGCAGGGTTGATAACGAGGCGTTCCGTTTCGCTGAGCCCCTGAGCCATCCGGACCGCTTCGGCAGTGATGCGTCCGCGACGACCGCGCTTGTCGCGCAGCTCCGCCCACAATGGGCTCACTCCGACGGGTTCCGCGTTGTCGTCGCCTAACTTCCCAGGCCGAAACCGGTATGCCAAGCTGATCATGAATCCCCCGCTTGAGTGCCAGGCCAGGCTCGCGGCCGTTTACGACCTTCGAAAGCTGGCCCTTCGAGCACCCAAGGCGGACCGATAGCTGCCCCAACGACTGGCCCGATTCGGCGACCGCTACGCTGAATCGTTTCCGACCGGCGGAAACAGCGGTGCCGTCTTGGTTACCACCGTTGCCATTTCGGGAAACGCCGGGTTTTTGCTGAATTGTCATTTCGGCCTCAATTGTGTGTTTTCGTTGTGGGGGGTTGTTTGCGGGTTTCTCGGCGGAATGGCCGTTTCGTATTCTGGGGTTTTTGCCGGGTGCCTGGACGCGCATAAAGGGACCATTGGCCATTGGCTTCTCCCAGGACTGTTGACCGGGAGGCCTTTTGGCCGAACATATCCGAACCCTCGCACACACCTCGAGCACCGCCGTCGCGGCCGGGCGGCAACGAAGGCAGGCAACGAAGCCAGCGGGTCGGCTTCGGATTCGGATTGTCTGTCTGCCGCTTATAGGTTTGAGCGGCAGCAGCAGCAGCCAGACGCCTTGGTTTGGGTTGCTGGCCAGCGTGTCTGACTGCGTCTAGCAGCCCTGTCTTTAGAAGCTTCGCTAAGCTTGCTTCTAAAACAGGGTGCTGCGAGGTTGTCTGAAGGTTGTCTGACGGCAGACAAGCATAAATAAAGCTCATTCGTCACCATCCTGTCTGAATTGTCTGTCCAGCAAAGACAACTGCTCGGGCGTTAGCTCGGGCTCGGCAGGCGGTTCTTGCGACGGCGCCCGAATGAATCCCTTCTTGGGGCCTCGTATGAGGAGCCGTCGGGCAATGAGCCTTTCGACGGCGGCATCCTTCGCTCCGTGATCGCCCTTGATATGCTTCCGAAAGCCGCTCTTGGCCGTGATCACGTCCGGCAACTGTTCTGCGACTTCAAGCACCCGACGCTCCATTTCGTCGGCCGCAATTGGCTCTTTGACTGCACCCTTGGGTGGGTCGGGCAACTTGGGCAGGTCATCCCAAGAATTGCAGGGATATTCGACAAGCCGTCCGTGGCCCGCATACACGGCAAACCATCGGCAATGGTTCAGTCGGTACTTTGCGAACGCGCAAATGATGATCTCTTGCCCGTTCTCCAACTTGGACGGCCACTTGGCAATGACCAGCTGATACTCGCTGCCTAACTCGATTTCGCCCGCCTCTTTACGTTAGCGAACCGCTTGATATCAGTCAGGAGCAAGCTGTTGTTTGCTCGAGCAGTCGAGCTGATTGCAGTAATGACAACCCCGCGTGCTTCTGCGATTACTTGAAGATCATAAATTACACGCCCCACCCGTTCACGGGTTTCGGCGTGCGCCTCGTCGCACCGCAACAATTGAACGAAGTCAACGACCACAAAAGCCCGCCCCTTCGGGTGCTTTGCTCTAAACTTGTCAACGTCGCGCGCTAAGTCCGCGCTTGAATAGACGTAGGGTTTGCCGGTTTTTATTTCGATGGGAAGCGTTTCGAGCATTGCGCGGGCGTTCTTGAATGCCTCGAATTGTTCGTCGGTAAATTGACCCTTCATTGCTCGCGACCAGGACAGATAGGCCAACTGCGAGAGCAACCGAATCGTCACCTTGGCCTTGGACAATTCGAGCGAAACGAATAGGCACGGAATGCCCTGCTCCGCAGCGTGTAAAAGTTGTTGTGACGCTAACTGCGTTTTGAGCCCCCCAGTAGTCGAGATCAGCACTTGCAGGCCCGGGTACAACCCGCCATCAATTGCCGCGGAATAGTCGGGAAAGGGCATAGGAATTGGAGCATCTTCGCCAGATTGACGACGGCGCACGAGCTCGATTGCATCGTCAATTGATGCCGCCACGGGTGCGGCCTCTTGCTGCTTTGCGTGGTCCGCTTTGGGCCCACCATCTCCCCCGAGCGGTTGTTNNGTGCGCCGCATGGCTCCGCGGTAATTCAATGTTGAACTGCTCCGCTAGCATCTTGACGGCTTCGAGCTTTTCAACACTGTGCACCAGCATTACCAGGTCAATATTGCTTCGAAGGCCTGGTGCGCTCGAAGGGCCGTCGCCCGCGCACGTGTTGTGCGAGCACTTCAGAGCATTGCCGAGGACGACAACGTCGGTGCCATCGAAACCGTTCTGGCACTTCGGACACTTCGCAACNNAACACGGTATTCAATTCCAAGCCAATCGAGCACAGGCACAATCGGAAGGTCGTTGACTAGGTCGTACCAGCTTTCACTGTGACCATTGCCGGGAGTGGCGCTTTTCGCCCTTGTTTTTGGCTGTTCCGGAGGCGCCTCGACTTCGAGCTCTTCGAGCAGACTCATAACAATGCTCCAATAGGCACGCGGTCTGGCTCACCGGTTGCCGGACTCAATGCACAACTAAACGACGTCATTCGGTGCGGGCGTTCCGTCGTGCATCGCCCTTTACGCTTCCACGTCCCAGGACAACTCATCAAACGCGCGGGGTTTGAAACGGTGGAGTCAATTGAAACGCGATCCGTCCCAAACTTGCGCCCCAACGCTTTCAAAAGCTTACTGACTCGCTCGGTACATTCGCCCGGGTGCGGTTCGGGCTCGACTGCGATCAAAAGGTAGTATCCGTTACCTGACGAACCGAAGCCGATCGGCTCCCGACCGATCTTCTCCGTTAGGTATTGCCGAATCGCATCGGCCACGGTCCACGAAGCGAGTTTTTCGTCATTGGTTGCGCTGATTCCCTTGGGGCGGGTCGGATCAACGTCAATGAATAGCGCGCGGCGCGTGCCGATGTCCTTGTCCGTTGCGCGCCCGTTCGTTGCCGGTTGCCAGCGGTTTTGCTCATAGCGAGCCGACAAATCGGCGCAAAGGGGGCCATTCATGAGCATGTACGAGCCATTGAACCCGCGGAGATCGTGCGCCCGACGTAGTAGTTCGATGTGCCACTCGAAAGTGCTGCATTGCCCGACCCATGCCTTTATTGTTGACGAATGCAGTCAGCTCAACGAGCTCATTATTAGCAATGCCGAGGAAACGGCGAATCAAAGTAGTGCTGATTTCAAGCTCGTTTCGCTCGCCGGGGCGAATTCGATCGGCGGCAGCCTCGGTCATGCGTACACCGCAAACTGCGAGCGGCTCATGGCGCACCCCGCTGGCTTCGCATCCATGCATCCAGCTCGTCGGCGAAATATCGCGGACTCGCACCGAGCAGGTGTCGCGGCAACGACTTCAATCGGTCGAATTTAGCCAACGAGCATTTTAGGTACTGAGCAGCCTCGCGCCGCGTCAGGGGTCCGGGGACTTGCGCTGCCGCCGTCCGTGCCGCATCATTGTCTCGATAGTCATCGAGACAAGCGTCTCCACTTCGCCCGGTTGCCGCCGGGCGTTGGTCGTTTTGTAGGAGGCGCATAGGATCACGTCCTCGACCCAGGAACACTGGAAAGCGCCACGCCGGAGCGTAACGACTCGCGCACTATGGCAACCGTGCCTCGCGTAATCGGAGTTTCCGCAACGATCGCATTGACTGTTGGCTTTGAGACGCCAAGTCTACGCGCCGTCTCAACTACGCCAAAATCGCGCAAAAGCTCGGTAGTTTTGGACCTAATATCATCAGGGGCTTGAACACAGCCGGGTCTAGGCATGGGAGAAACTCCGCTAAACGAGGGGAATTCAGTCGTTCAGCGTC
>PMCK01000420.1 GCA_003154095.1 Myxococcales bacterium
TTGAATTCGATTTGGTACCTGCTAGGAGTCGCAAGTCGAGTAACCACTAACTGCTGGTATCGACCGAGTCCCCGGGTGATGTTTTCACCGCGGGGGCACCAATTTAGTGGCATCGCACACGTCTTGCGTTGGCGGTAATTACAACCGGCTCATTTCGTGGCTGCGACTCGCTCGGATTTCTTTTCGATATTCGGGCAAGGGTTCAGCCGCAATGGCGCGGGATCCGGTTGCGTACTGCCTGCTCTTTCGCAGGAGTCGTCGCCATTTGCAATTACATCGTTGCCCTTGTCCGTGCGAGGTGGGCGCATCTCGTGAGCCCGTACGTTCGACAACCCGACTTTCGTTGAATCGACGCAGCTAATGGTGAGCGGACACACCAACAATTGGAGAAACAAAATGTAAGGTCGGCACTGCATGTCGGCCTCCCTTCAACGCAAGTATGACACGCTTTTGTGATGGCGAGCGACCACAGCTCCAAGATCTTTGCGTCTCCCCCCAATCGAAGCTTTTTCGGAGGGCTGCAGGCCCAGCCACTGATCTGCCGCAGATTACTTCAAGCCACCGGACATGAGAAAACCCATGAATGCGCCGTAAATGGTCGAGATGAATGGATTGCTGCTGATGGGACAGGTCCCTGTGCGGCACCCAACGAAACGGTAGTAGCAGTAGCCTAGGGCAGCTCCACCCACAATGAACAATGCAAGTCGAAACATGCGTTTACCTTTGTTCTGCGACAATTGCACAGGTGCGGTTTTTTGAAGAACACCAACCATACTGCTAGGAGCCGCTCAGGACCGTTGTAGGTTCGCGGTAGACGGTCGAAAGTGATTCAGCCGCTCGTCAGGCCAGTTGCGAGCTTCACGTTTGGGAACGCTTCAGCCATCTTTGCGCGGACCTCTGAGTCCAGAGTCAAGAGCACGGCGTCGCGGTTTAGCGCCAGGGCTACGTACATGGCGTCATAGGCCCTCAGGCGAGCGATACGCGCGACCTGCGTTGCCCGCTCGATCAATGAGGAGTCGATCGCGATGCCGTGAAAGCGCGGCCCAGTCACTAGTACTTCGACCGTATCGAGCAGCTCATTCGGTTCGCCGCGACGTGCTAAAGCGGCGAGCACTTCGACACGAAAGAGCGATGGAACGAGAAACGCTTGGTCTTCCGGCCACGAATCGTACAATTTGCGCGCGACATCGTGGTGGATTTCGCTCGGAGAGATCGCGGCCACGAACACCGACGCATCGAGGACCGCTTCGCTCATCTGCGGCCTTCAGCCACTACTAGTCCAGCGTCAAAGGGTTCAGACGGTCTCGGGATCCGCAGCAGCGCTTCCGTCAACGCGCGAACCGTGGCTACCTCGCGTGCGGTGAGGCGGCGAGGCTGGCCCTCGACCGGAGCGATTTGAGCGGCCGGCTCACCATCCACGGTGATGACAACCGATTCACCGGTTCGGCGAACAGTGCGAATAACCTCGGAAAGTCCTGATTTAGCCTGAGAGAGCTGAATCGACCGACTCGAAGTGACCATAATGACCAATATAGTCCACTGAGACTATCAAGTCAAAGACTGCTCAATATCCCTCGCCATCAGCGGCGGCGTGGGCTTTGCCTCGATGCAATCGAAATACGACGAAGAAGTATCCGAGCACCAAAGGAATGCCCAAAAACCACCACTTGGCGCCGGCGGTCAACCCCTCGTGACTTACCGACGCATTGTAGGCGGTCAGGCTCCAGGAGGCGTCGAGAGTCGAGCGAAGCATGACCGGGAATAAGGCGCCAGCAGTGGCAGCCAATATTCCGACAATGAATAGACTGCTACCCAGGAATGCAAGTAAGTCGCGCCGCTTGGGTTGCGCGAAAAATACGACGAGCATCCCGACTCCAAAGAGCAACAGTCCAAGCCACGCTAGCGGTGCCTTGGCCAGGTTGGCGTAGATGTCTTGGTTAACCTTGGCGGTAGCAAGTGTCGCAGCTATTCCGAGAAAGGCGGCTGTACTCCAGAGAGGTAGTGCCCACTTACGACATCGCGATTGCACCTCACCATCGGTCTTCCACGATAGAAATAGTGCCCCGTGGGCCGCAATCGTGACCCATACGAATAGCCCGACCAGAACTGTATACCAGTCGAGAATCCCAACGGGATTGTGGGTCGAGAAATTCGTAAACAGCGGAAGATTGAATTGACCTTCCTTGTTCAGGGGGACGCCGCGAACGATATTTCCCAATGCCGCACCGAGGAAGATTGGCATCAGACTGCTAGCCAGGAAGAACACTCCGTCCCAAAAAGCTCGCCAAAGATCAAGGGTGACGTGACTGCGGAATTCAATCGCAACTCCGCGCAGAATCAGCGTCCAGATCACCAGGTATATCGCCAGGTAGAGCCCGGAGAACCCCGCAGCAAGTACTTTGGGGAATGCTACGAAGAGTGCGCCCCCACCGGCCAATAGCCAAACTTCGTTGCCATCCCAATACGGTCCGATTGCGGCCAACACAACGCGTCGCTCGCGATCTGTCTTGGCGACGAACGGATGCAAGATCCCCGCACCAAAGTCGAACCCATCAAGGGTTGCATAAACGGCTACCATGATACTCGTCAACCAAAACCAGAGTGTTTGCATGGCTGTTTCCTCATGACGCTGGATGGCCAAGTACCTTCACTAGTTGGGTCCTGCTGGCGTGGCGGATGGGCCATGTTCGATTTCGCGCAGTATTAGAAATACGTAAAGCAAGCCCAAGACCAGGTACAGTCCTGCAAATCCAAGGGTTGTGAATACGGTTTCCCCTGCATGCACAAGGTGGCTCGTGCCTTGGTCAGTGTGGGACAGGCCGTAAATCAGCCAGGGCTGCCGTCCCAATTCCGCTGTCATCCAGCCCGCCGTATTTGCTATGAATGGAAACGGGAATATGAGCATCAGGAGCCAGAGGTACGGCCTCAAATCGTACAGTTTTTTCCGGAAAAGGAGGAACGCCGCCAGTGCCATGACGGCAATGAATATTGTACCCAGGCCTACCATGATGTGAAAGCTGTAATAAAGTAGCTCTATGTTGGTTGGCCATTGGTTCACGGGGAATTCGTTGAGTCCGCGTACGTTGCTTGAAAACGAACCGTAGGCGATAACACTCAAAATGCCCGGTGCTTGCAGTGGGTTGTCCAGTGTCATGTGCTGTACATCCGGCTGCCCAATGAAGCTGATTTCGGCGTAGCGTCCGCTGTTCCATCGGCCTTCCATGGCAGCAAGGGACACGGGTTGATGTCTAGCAATCAGTTTGCCCTGTTGGTCCCCCGTTGGAAATGCAACGAGTGCACTCGAAATGAGCCCCGCGATGACCCCCGTTGTAAGAAATACCTTGGCTTCGGCTTGGAATTGACAACGCAGCAGGTAATAGGCGCCAACTGACGTCATTACGAAGGCCCCCGTCACGACGGCGCCCACCATATTGTGAGCATATTGTACCAACGCCCAAGGATTGCACAGGTACGTGGCGATACTCTGCAGATGAATCATACCCCTTGCATCGACAGTATGACCGACGGGGTGCTGCATGAAGGCATTGGTAACGATGATGAAGTACCCACTTGCCCAGGACCCAATGAAAAGGGCCCACGCAGCAACGAGATGCATTTTGGGTCCGAATCGTCGTTCACCCCAAAGCAGAATCGACAGAAATGTCGATTCCAGGAAAAACGCAAACATGCCTTCCATACCCAGGGATTGTCCGATGACTTCACCGGATTGTTCGCTGAACCTCGCCCAGTTCGTTCCAAACTGAAATTCCATTGGAATCCCGGTAACGACGCCCACAGCAAACGAGAGCCCAAAAATCCGGATCCAGAACCTCGCCGAGCGATTGAGAAGGTCGCTGCCCGTATGCGCTGCAATCGTCTTGAGCACGACGATCAGCAACGCCAACCCCATCGTCAATTGTGGAAAGAGGTAATGAAAAGTAGCGGTAAAGCCGAATTGCAGTCGATGCCAGAACAGTGCATCCGTCACGGTAACTACGACCTCGAGTGGGGCTAGAAGGTCCGACGACCAGAACCCCAAGTACTCAGGCTAACGTGCATCAAACAGCACGCAAAATCGCAAAGTCACTTGGGGTCCCGTTATTGGATCAATATCGAAACGAGCTCGCTAGCCGAGACTCAGTCGTCGTCGTCGCCGTGGGCGCGAAGGTGTTCGGCAAACTTGGCGCGCTGCTCGGGCGTCAATACGGATAACACCGCTTCGACCATGCGAATTTTCCCGCCAACCATCATTTTCACCATCTCGCCGCCTTTTTCGCCGACGCCCGCCTTTTTCGCGTCAAACTTGTCGGTTTCGAAGGCATCGCCAACGGCCTTCATGCGCTTTTCCATGCCGGCATGCTGTTCCTTCATTTTGGCCATTTCGGCCTTCATACCCGCTTCCATCTTACCCTTGAGTTTCTCTTTTTGGTCGGGAGTCAGGCCCAGCTGTTCACCCATCTTGTCCATGGGGCCATGGTTGTCCATGGGGACCATGGGGCCATGGTCGCCATGTGGACCCTTGTCATGGTCGCCATGTGGACCCTTGTCATGTTCGCCCATCTCGGCCTTCATGTGCTCCTCGTGCTCTTTGCCCTTGGCGCGCATCAGCTCCACGAGCTTCTTGCGCTGGGCCGCGTCGAGGGTCTTGTGCAGCTTGTTGAGGTCATCCTGCATCGTCGCAGTGCTGGCGTCCGCGGCCTGCGTGAGTTTCTTCGTGTCAGCGTCAATTTTGGCTTTGTCGAGCTTGCCAGCTGCGGCACCTTCGGCAAGGTCATTGGACAATTGGGTTCGCGCCTCCTTGCCGGCGTCGCCTAACTTTTCGAGGTCCGCTAAGATTGCGTCGACTGCTGCCTTCTGTTCGGGCTTGATACCCACCTGGGCAAGGTCCCCGACCAGCATCGCAACCATTGGGTGACCGGACTTGTGCCCGTGATGTTCCGCGGGCGCGGCTGCGGGTGCTGGCGCCGGAGCTGGCGCAGCGCTGGCAACAACGGGAGCGGCGCTCGGCGCAGGCATTGCGGCTACAGGTGCCGATGCCACGGGTGAGGGTGCCGCCGCGGGAGCTTGTGGTTGTCCACCGCAGGCCGAAAGCATTGCTGCCAAAAGGCCTGCGCAGAGAATTGACGAAATTTGGGTTTTTGATTGATAGACTCTCATGAGGACCGCACTCTATTCGGATTATTCCATGATGTCGAATACCTTTGACATCGGGCAACCACTCTGAATTTGGATGTCCAGTTTGCCGGGCTAGCTAGCGAATTTACAGGGATTTTCACCGTTTCCTGACCGCAGGCCCCCGGCAATAACCCCTTGGTTATCCGTTCAGCCCATCCAAGGTCATGACGTGATATGAAGAATTCCACAGCCAGGCGACTTATCGAGTCAGGTCAGCAAGCGAAGAAGTTGAGTATGCCGCCAGCATATCAGCCGTGAAATTATGTAGGCTTTGGTGCTTGGCTAACCCCAAACTTCCTGTCTAGCCGTGCCAGGCGATCCAACAGATCTTCGTGTAACTGATCGACCTTTTCGTGCATCTGGTGGATTTGCAATTCCGCCTTCAAGTTGATGTCGAATTCAATGTCGTTGCGAACTCGCTCCCTCTCGGCTTGGCGGTTCTGACTGAGCAGCACGAACACACTCAGAAAAATCGCCTCGAGCGACACAGCCATTGTCAAGAGGCCAAAGGGAAACGGATCGAAGCCGCCGATTTCGGTGTGCACCAACGGCGCCACGTTGAGCACGATCCAAACGAAGAATACGCCAAGATGTATGAACAAGAACGGCAGGCTACCCGAGAAGTCACTAATCCAATCGGCAACCCTCATTACCCGCGTTCGGTTATCTTCGTGTTCCTTGTTTACGTTGCGCGATGCCGTATGCCGAAGCAAGCGAGAGGACTCGCGCAGCCTTTTGCCGGTTGCGGCCAGCATGTCGAGAGCCGAGTGGGGTTGCAGCTTGAGTAGCTCATCCAAGTCACCACGATCAATCATGAGCGCCTCGAGATCCTCGACAACGAGTGCCGAGGCTGTGCGCGGGCCCCCATCGAGCAGTGAAATCTCGCCGAAGAAGTCTCCGCAACGGGCAGTCTCAAGGACGATGCGATCGCCGGTGTCGTTCTTGAAGAATATTTCCACGACCCCCGAACAAACAACGTACATCGAATCACCTGGTTCTCCGTATGAGAATACCAACTCACCCTTACTCACCTGAACCGTGTCCACCTGCTCCGCCAAAATGGCGCGCTCATGAGCGTCCAACAACGAAAACAACGGTACTTCAGCAAGTGCGTCTGCGTGGCTTGGCATGGTTTCCTCCGACAGCGGACGAGGATACCCTACTGTCACACTGGAGCAATTTTCAATGCAATTGCCCGCTGATTTGGGGCTTCTAGCCTGCTCGCCATCGTGATTTGATCCGATTTCCACACCCTTGGGGACATGTCGACATCGTCACGCGACGCTCAGTTTGAGGTCGAAAACTAAGTGGTGTTCTTTACGGGTCACCGAGCTTTCATGCTTGTCCAAGTGACGCAATCGACAAGGGCGAAACGTTGGACTGCTTTGAATTGCCGATTGTAATCCAGGGTTTACCCTGTACGGTTTGGTGGGCCTTGGGTCAGACCTAAGATTTTCTTCGAATCGGCCGTTTTGACGAGACGAGAAGGACGCTCAGCAGTCCAGAGGACCCTATGACTCAAAATGCCGCTTCCAATGTTATCAAAGGGGCGGTAGCCACGCCTCGAGTGTTCGTGGACGAAGACCTGTGGTTCGGGTCATTCGACGAGGAGTCTGCCGAAAGGGCGGCAGCAAGCAGCATGGCTGCGACTGCGGGCCAGGTTTTGGGCGCCAAACCATTTCCGGAATCGACCCGAAAGCTGGCCGAGCTTGCGGGCAATGATGCGAGTCAAACTCGCGAGATGGTGCAGGTGCTCGAGCAAGATCCCGCGCTATCAGCGAAGTTATTGAGAATCGTGAACTCTGCGGGGTTCGGATTGCGTCAGCAATGCACCTCTGTGCGGCATGCAGTCACTCTGATGGGCGCGAAGCACTTGTACCAGATGGCCACGACGGCTTCGGTGCTCGATATGTTCGATTCCGACAGTCAATTCGCGATTCAGATTCTGGAGCACTCATCGGTCGTGGGCGCCTTTGCTCGCTACTTTGGATCGCACCTGGCGCTACCCACCGAAGAACTGTTTACCGTCGGCGTTCTGCACGACATCGGTAAGCTGATGCTTCTCGACACGATGTCTGAGCGCTATCATGAATTGCTCGAACAAACCAGCGGGCAAGCCGACGCGCTGCACATTTTGGAGCGGTCGGAATACGGTTTCGATCACGGAGTGCTCGCGGCGCATGTTCTGAAGGCCTGGAATATTCCCGATCCAATTCCAAAGATCGTGGCCTGGCTCCACCAGCCTGCCAGGGCCTATGAAAGCTCGAGCCTGCACGCGGGTTTAGTTCAAACTGTGCGACTGGCGGACGCTTTGGTTTACGCTATCGGGAACGGCGCGACTCGCGACGACGTTGCTGAATTGGTGCGACACGAAGCTGCCAGTTATCTTGACATCTCCGAAGCTCAGTTGGGTTCAATGTGGGATGAATTGGAATCGCTGCATGGGCGAGCGGTGGCCCAGCATCGCGGAGCGTCCGAGCCGGGTGCGGCTGGCGATTCTTCGGCGTCCCGGTTGCGCACTCAGTCAAAGGCCAAGGTCGCCACCGTTCCGCAGAATTTTCCCTGCGTTGACTGCGGTAAGCCTACATTTGGCACTACTTGTCCGGCGTGCAAGGGCTATACGTGTCCCAACCACCCTTTGGTCAGCCAGGGTTGGTGCACGGTTTGCGCCACTGAATACGTTGGTTTTGCGTCAAGCAATCAATTCCCCATGAGTGCCAAACGGGCAACCTGGGCGGCGCTCGGGATCGTCGCATCTACGACGGCGATTGTTTATCTAGCCAACGCTGGCAATGGTTTGATCAAGGCGCTGCTCGCTGGAATTCTTCTTGCGACGTTTGTGGCTGGTCTCCTGATTGTCACGAATCGCTTGAACGTTCGATCACGATTCGTAAAGAGTCGCCCTGATCGCTCGGTGGCAAGTCCTCAGCAGTAGGCAATCACCGAGGGGTGGATTTGCGGTTCCGTGCCGAAACGACAACAAGAGACCCTTTCCAATCTCGCGATTCGAGTTTCCGTAAGACCCCAATCGGTTCAAGCCGACCCCAGTTTTTTCCGTCCAATGCGGCCGATACGCTAGTTGCGGCAGTCGATCCTGATTTCGGCTACAATCCGCCCCCGATGGAATTGCTGATTGAACGAGCAAAGGCTGGAGACACGGCCGCGATGGAACAGTTGCTGGCGACAGTGGCGCCCGCCATTCAACGCTTTGGGATCCGCATGTGCAGAAATGACGATGATGCGGAGGACGTGCTGCAGGACGCACTCCTTACGATCGCCAATCATCTGGGAGAATTCGAAGGCCGCTCGTCATTTTCGAGTTGGGCATTCACATTGGCGCGTAGCGCGTGTAGCCGTAAACGCCGAGGCTTGAAGAATCAACCCCATCTGTCTCTGGATGATACAGTGAACAGTCACGAAGCATCACCGACGCCGGAGCAGCAGGTGGCGGATCGTGAAATGGCACAAGCACTCAATTGGGCGCTCGATCGATTGCCTGAGGACTATCGAGAAGTCATTCTACTGAGAGATGTCGAGGATCTAACGGCGCCTGAAACCGCCGAGTCGCTCGGCATCAGTGTAGAAGCGGTAAAGAGCCGCCTACATAGAGCCAGGCGTGCACTGCGCGATGCGCTCAAACCGGTACTCGAACCGCAACCCCAGGCAAGTCCCGCGGGCTGCCCCGACGTGCTGGCGCTATGGTCGCGCAAACTCGAAGGTGATCTCAGCCACCTTGACTGCGCCGAAATGGAAAAGCACATGGAAAAATGCCCCGCCTGCACATCGGCTTGCAGCGCGCTCAAGGCCGCATTGTTTGCTTGCCAGAGAGTACGAAGCAAGGATGTTGGGCCGGAAGTGCAGTCCCAAATAAGGGCGGCCGTACAAAAATGGGTCACCCATGGGACCGTAGCGGGCGCAGACACTTGAAGCCCCAACGGCTACTGCACAATAACCAGCACACGTGCTAGGCCGCGCACGTGATTCGCCTGGATTCAGTTACCAAGCAGCATGGCCGTCAGCTCCTATTCATGGACGCATCCTTCGCCCTCTTTCGTGGCGAAAAGATTGGACTCGTTGGGCCAAACGGTTCAGGCAAAAGCACGATTTTCAGACTCATCATGCGCGAGGAGCAGCCCGATGCTGGCCAGGTGAACGTCGATAGAGGGACAACGATAGGATACTTCAGCCAAGATGTCGGGGACATGAAAGGGCAGAGCGTGCTGATGAGCACAATGGCCGGCGCGGGAGCAATATCGGAGGTAGCGGACCGTCTGCGCACAATCGAACAGGGTTTCAGTGATCCGGCGCTCGCTGATTCGATGGACCGACTGATTCAGGAATTCGGTGAGGTTCAGGCTCGCTACGAGGAGCTCGGGGGCTACGCCTTGGACGCTAGAGCTCGCGAGATCTTGGCCGGGCTCGGCTTTTCCAGCGAAATAGTCGAGTCGGACGTGGGTACGTTGTCTGGGGGCTGGAAGATGCGTGTTGCGCTTGCCCGGATACTGCTCATGAACCCGGATGTGCTGTTACTCGATGAACCGACCAAC
>PMCK01000653.1 GCA_003154095.1 Myxococcales bacterium
CAGTGTCTTGAAATTCTGGCTAGCCAGCAAACAAACAAGATTTTTGGGGCCGTACTGCGCGACGTGAAGACCGCGGTCGAGCAAGGGGCGTCATTTAGTGACTCACTTCGACGTCACCCTAAGGTATTCGATCAACTCTTTGTCAACCTTGTGGAAGCGGGCGAACTGGGCGGAATCTTGGATACAATCCTTTCGCGTCTGAGCGTGTATCTCGAGAAACGCCAGAAGTTACAGCGGCAACTGCGCGGTGCCATGATTTATCCGTCAATCGTGATCGTCATTGCCGCAGGCGTAATGACGGTCTTATTGACGTTCGTTATTCCAGCATTCGAAAACATGTTCAAGGATTTCGGCGGCGGCAAGGAAAGTATGCCGAAATTGACGCAAATTATGATGTCGCTGTCTCACAATTTCATTACCTTCATGCCATTTCTGATCCTGGCAGGCATCGGACTCACCTTCGGGGGAGGGTACCTATACCGCCAGCCCAAAGGGAAATATCAAGTTCACCGACTAATACTCAAAATTCCAATAATTGGCCCCGTGCTTAGAAAAATTTCTGTGGCGCGGTTTACTCGCACCTTAGGGACACTCTTGCAATCGGGTGTTCCAATTCTCGATGCGCTCGAAATCTGCGCTCGAACTTCGGGCAACATGATTATTGAACAAGCCATCATGTATGTTCGTGCACGGATTAGCGAAGGCAAGAACATGGGCGAGCCACTAATTGAAACGAATGTGTTTCCAGATATGGTGGTGCAAATGATATCCGTCGGTGAGCAAACCGGCGCACTCGATCAAATGCTTAACAAGATCGCCGACTTTTATGAGGAAGAAACAGACATAGCGGTGGCCGGGCTCACTAGTGCAATTGAACCGATATTGATGGTGGGAGTTGGTGGCATGGTGGGGGTCGTGCTGATGGCAATGTATCTGCCTATTTTCTCGCTAGCTGGGAATATCAAGGCCAATTGAAGGAATTTGCATGAGGCTTGGTCTCGGTATACCCGAGTCTCTCGCGGGCGCGACTTTGCCGCGTCGCCTGTTGTGGCTCAACTTGGTGCGGCTGATCGTCCTAAGCATCATATTGATGCTTACCGGTTCGACTTTCGCGGGTCAGTATATTGATTGGGGGACACAATCGAGTCGACTGGCATTGGCGACAGTTGCGCTATCATTTGGATTGGCCGGAATTTCGACAGCGATGCTCAGGAGGGGCCTGTTTGTCGAGCACATTGCGCATGTGCACCTATTCGTCGATCAGATCACCTGGACGATTCTAATCTACATTTCGGGCGGGATAAATAGCGCTGCAACCCCGTTCTATGGGCTGACTTGCGTGGCCGGTGCCATCTTGACGGGCCTTCGCGGTGCCTCGGTCGGTGCCGCCGCGGCGATTGCCTGTTATGGGGCGATGACATTCGGCTTTTGGCAACATTGGCTCCAAGGTCCATCGGATCAGCCTCGCATCGCGTATCGATTTTCGAACGAGGACCTAGGCTATCATCTGGGCCTCAATGCACTAGGCATTATAGTTGTGACGCTTCTAGCTGGTTATCTTGCCGAAAGATTGCGACTGACCGGGGGTAAGTTGGTGATCGCAGAAGAGCGCGCCGCTCGCGCGGAAAGAATGGCAGCTCTGGGCCGCCTGGCGACGGGCCTAGCGCATGAGATACGAAACCCGCTTGGGTCGATCTCGGGCTGCGCACAAATACTTCACTCGGCACCGGGTTTGGACGCCGACGAGCGAAAGCTCTGTTCGATTATTCAGAGTGAAGCAGCACGACTCAATGACCTCGTCACGGATATGATGGACCTGGCTCGCCCGCGTCAACCCAATTTTGCTCCCGTCGACGTCGTTGCAATCGTAAACGACGTCGTTGAACTTGCGTCCGCCTCAGGGCGCGCTGTGTCTGACGTAAGCATTCAACTAAGGGTTGAACTGGACAATTGTCTAATTCGCGCCGATGCGGCGCAATTGAGGCAACTCATTTGGAACCTAATTAGGAATGCAGTTCAGGCGAGTGGCGCCGGTGACGAAGTGACGGTCAGACTGCGGTCCGATACGAATCATGTCCAACTCTGTGTCATCGACCACGGAGTTGGTATCGATTTGGCCGCCAAGGAAAATTTATTCGATGCGTTTTTTACGACTCGATCGCACGGTACGGGAGTGGGTCTGGCCGTGGTAAAGCGCATTGCCGACGAGCATGGCTTTGACGTCGGGGTCGAGAGCGCACAGGGACAAGGCGCGAAATTCTATGTGGACCTCGGGCCGACTGTCGCGCTCGAATCTCACTCGCCGGCCTAGTGGCAGATCCGGGAAGAACGGGCACAATACTTGCGTAGTGAAGAGCAGGCATAGTGAATCGTGAGGCTCGAAAGTGATGAATAACCGATTGCGATGGTTTGGACTGGTTTTGAGTGCCGCGTTGGTTCTTGCGTCTGAGATTGCCGCCGCGGGTGGCACTGCGGATGGGTTCGTTCGAAGTCGGCAAGGCGACCTGCTGGGTCTGATGGGACAACCGAAGTCGTCAGCTCGTGAACAAAAGATTGCCTCGATTATGGACCAAGTCTTCGACTACGATGAGTTGGCCCGTAGGTCCCTCGGCGATGACTGGAATGCGAGAAGCGACGCTGAAAAGCAGGAATTCGAAGGCCTCTTGGAGCGATTGGTAAAGCAATCGTACCGCAAACACCTCGATAAGACGATGGGCTGGGACGTGACATACAACGCGTCGAGCAATGTAGACGGTGGCGTACGCGTTCCGACGGTCGCCAACCACAAAACGGACAAGCGAAAGGAACCAGTCGCGATCGACTATCTTTTGCACGAATCGAAAGGCCAGTGGAAAGTCTACGATGTCGTAATTGAGGGTTCGAGCCTTGTTGGCAACTACAACAGCCAATTTCGAAAAATCATCCGCAAGAAGGGTTTCGGAGAGTTGATCACGCGCATGAAGCGGCGACTCGAAAAAGGGACTGGCTCCGACAAGCTTTAGGGCAGCTCAGTCCCAGCGTCTAAATAAGCGTTAGCAAGTACAGGCAGATTGCGGTGGCAGCTCGCCAGATTGGCCCGCTGGCCGTCGTTTCGTGCCGATCTGGGTACGTTTAACGGTTCGGCTCCGGTCAAACGGGACGCAAGTTGCAGGCTTCTTGTACTGGTCTGCCACAATACCGGTACGATAAATGCCCGTGCCTAATTCCACCGGACCCTCCGGCGCTTCCACGACCGATCAGGTCGAACTTCCGCGGGTGGAGGCAAATCGGGGCGCAATAAAGGTCGATGATCGTTTGCCCCTGTGCCTCAGCGCGAACAGGGGACACCTGGGGCTCGAGTTTTGCGAGCCGGTGGAAATCGGTCCAATTGTTGTCGAAAAACTGGTGCTTGCCTTCGAAAATCTACGATTTCCGCTAGATCTATCCGGTGGCGTTCCAGCTTTCAGACATCGCCGCGGACAATTGCAGCGGATATCGCTCTCGTTTGAACTGTCACGGCTCAGGCAGTGGCTGGAACCTCGAATTCGAAGCGTGCTTGGAGCCCTGGATCGCCCTCTCGATTTGTGGCTCACGCCCGGTGGCATTGGATTTGGTTGGGTTCGCGACTCGTGCGCAGTTGCAGGAGAATTGCATTGGGTTCCGAGAGGCGCCGATGCACGGTTCGTCGTGGATGCCGTGCGGGGTATCGACCCTGGCCAAGTCGTATTTGCCAAGGTAGTCCGCACCCTGGATGCAGCGCTCTCCGACAAGTTCTCCAGGCACGGACGGATTTGGACTTGCCGCCAAGTCGGCCGTAAAATCTCGAGAAGTTTGCTGCCGGCCGCCGGAGCTCGAGCTCCGTCCTCAGACGCTGTGAACTTTGGTCTGCTGTCAACTGAAGTTGATAGGGTGCGTATTGAACTAGACACACACATTGGAGAAAATGCTCTTTCCCCTTCGGCCCTGCGTGCGCTCGAATTCGCTGAACTCGTCGCAAATGCAGATAATGCGTTGGTCAGGGGTCAACTCGAACAAGCCCGAGAGGAGTATATTCGGGTGCTGGAACAGGCACCTCGCCATCGCGAACTTGTGATGATTATTGCGGAAATGGATTTCCTAGCGGGCGGTCGTGAGCACGCAGCCTTGGGACTCTTGAACGAAACCTTGCCGGCAATTTCCGCAGGCCGAATTGGTGCCGAATTGTTAGACCTAGTCGGAGATCGAAACGGGGCCGTGGAGGCGCTCGAAACAATGATTCGCGGCGAGCGCTACGCACCACTGCGTGCACTATTGCACTTGAGAAAGGCACGTCTAGAAATCGGACTAAAGTCGCCGGTGAAGACGCTCGACGAAGCGGTTGCAGCAGCTCCGACGCTTGCGAGCGTGCGCTGGGTTCGCTTTGAGGCACGGGCTCAGCGCGGTGATGTGGATGGCGCATTGGCGGACGCTCAATTCTTAGAAACGTGCGCGTCTGGTGCGCGCGAAAAATTTGGTGCATGCATTCGTTGTGGGACGGCATTCATTGGCGCCGGCCTGAACATGCAAGCTACGCGGTTTTTCGAGCGCGCGCTTAGATATCGACCTGATGACTCAAAGGCTGCTGTTGGACTATCGCTTTCCTTCATCAATGTGGGGCAACCTTTGCGCGCGATAACACTTTTGGAACGCGCCGTTGCCAGCACGAACTCGTCAGGACAAACTGATCCTCATGCGCAACTTCTACTAGCTAATCTAGTTGCAACTGAAATTGCAGATCTGCCTCAGGCTATAGCGCGCGTCCGACAAATCAGCGCTGGCTCTGAAGTCGCCGTTGAGGCCCGATTGTGGGAAGCGCGTTGGCGTCAGAAGTTGGGAGATATCGTAGGCGCATCGGTAGCTTGGGCACGCATGCGCGAACTGGTCGAACTCGGACAAGAGGTCGATGGTTCTTCCCTCTGGTTGACCGAGGCGGCAATATTTGAACGGGACACGCGACACGACTTGCAATCCGCCGAAAGGCATGCAGCCATCGCTTTGCGTATTTCCCCACACGATGACAAAATCATAGTTCTTTACCGCGAAATTGCTGCGGCTGTGGCTACTGTTGCAAGCAATGCAACGCGTTCGCCGACTTCTTAACTGTTTCTTTGCGGGCTCTGCGGCGGCACAAAGCAAGTCAATCCGAAACAACCGGCCGCCAAAATCCGCTGGCGAGGTGTGTCCCAAACCAAACAATCGATTCGTGCCCGTTCGGGGGGGTCGTCCTCAGGGCCTGAGGAGTCAGTTACTACGCGGTATTCGGTCAGCTTTTGTACGCGCAGATTCTTGCAGTCAATGGCGACGAGTTCAGCCCGATCGTCGAGCTCGTAGAAGAGGGCTGCCCAAGCGTACATTCGACCGGAATAGGTGCCCATCTGACAGGCCGTTACGTTTCTGCAGCCAGCAATTTTCCGGAAAGTTGTGCCATCGTCGGTGGATATCCAAAGGCCACAATCCCGTGCACCGATGACGACTACTTGCCCCTGTGTGACTAGAATAATTGACTTGGAGAGGGCCAACACATCCAATTCTTTTGGCAAGAGCGACGTCTTGCTGTTATCTCCATCCACGGTCAGCAAACACAAGCGTCGCGATTGCTTGAACAGTCCACGCACGGTCGAGCCACAGCCCCCGAGGGCAGTGCATCGCCCGGCTGAAGGAAACTGCTTGAAATCGCAGAGGTCTATGCTCGCCCGCATCAATTCGCCCGAAGCAAGACGAACCCAAGTGGGTCCCTGCCCCATAGGGTCACGCCAAATATCCATCACCCGGTCCAAGCGACTCAATCGATTGGTGATATCCTGTTCTATTTGGCCTCGCGCACGATCCCACACCACCAACTTACCCGTAACCGCTACGATGAGTACTCGCTCGGCATGTTCATCCAAAAATGCCGCCGAGCGGGATTTTCCGGGAAGCTCCACGGCATCAATTGTCGAAAGTTCGTCCAGCGACAACGCGTCGGTAGCGTCCCCAGACACGATTAATACGTTGCGGTGGTAAGCCAGGCTCACTCTCGGCAAAAATGTCGTAGAAAGTCTGTATTCTCCCCAGGGTTGCGCAGACCACGAAATAGAAAGATCGTTGGCGTCGGCCGCGGGGACCTCCGGAACGTCAACTGACGCGTCTTCCAGTAGTTCCGACTCGTAATCCAGCTCAGGCAGGTTCTCGCTTTCAAATTTTTCATCTGGATTTTCCGAATCATCCTGGAGATCTTCGTCCAATTGGCTCGAGAGTTCAGACTCAATCTCGATAAATGGCGAGTCCATGACCGGGCCGTCAAGGTTGTCCGCTCCTGACGCATACTCGGCTTCTTGGATCCAAGAACCAATATCCAATTCCTTGTCGGGTTCGCCGTTGTCAGCGCCAAGGTTTCTGACGGGCTGGATGAATTCGCCAATTTCAAGATCCTTGGCCTCGTCATCGCCGCCGAGAATGTTGTCTTCTGTTCCAACCTTGAGTGAATCGTCTAGATATGCATCTATTACACCGACATCATCGGTGTCTTGAGTTGAGTCGATCGCGAGGGCGACTCCCGAACGAGACGCGTCATCACGGATTGATGTGTTTGACATTGTGTTAAGACTGCGCTACGGAAGGATGTTGGTATGTGTCGGCTAAAGTCATTTGTACTGCTGGAATTTCCAAGGTCCGGCTTAGGCGTAATATTTGCTACATGCGTGTCGCCGTGACCAGGCAATTGTCCAAATAGACATGGTTGCTGGAGAACTGCTGGGGCCACAGCTAAGTATTCGAAAACTCAGTGTTGAGCCGAGGGATGTCGTTTATGTCAAGGGAATTGCCCAAGCGTCGGACGGACTGTGCTGTGTCTTTTCCGATGGCGGCGGCAATCTCGTTCTTGCTTGTGCTGAGGACCGCGCGGCCGACCTGCAACAATTGATAGACGACCTCACGATAGAACTGAAATCTAACGACGTATGACCCTCAATTTGAGCGGAACCACGTGACTTGAGTTCGAAATTTACATTCTTCGTAGCTGACCAACCGTCGGTTATCAGTTTCTTTTCGACTTACGCTTGATTGCTGCATGACTCTTGTATCATCTTGCGCGTGGGGCCTACATGCAGTGTGCGGTGAGTAAATTGGACAAGCCAATCCTGGTTGCATCCGGGCGCAAGGTGGCATAGCCTTGGCACGCCCATGTGGGACTCGGCGGCGTTTGAACAGGGAAAAGATATGACGACCGTAGAGCAAACGTCCCCACCAGCTCGGGACATTTCTAACTCTTCGGATAGGCGTGTGCTTAACGCGTGGTGCGCATGGCTAGGTGCACTTGCCACGAATGCAGAGGCAGCGTTAGCCGCGGCCCTAGCATATAAGCAACTCGAAGGCCCGGCTCGTGATAGTTGGCTAAATGCCGTCGAGCATGATGCAGATCGCCTAAATGTGCCTCGAGTTGCGGTTTTCGCGCCATTGCTGGCCGTTGAATCTGACCCGGAACGTCGGCTTCGGATTACCCGAGCAATGGGCCCGGCCGATGAAGCAGCGACGCCAAAACTAGGTGCTCGGGCACTATGTGGGGCGGGCACGAATGGTGTGCGAGTGGGCGTTGTCATAACTCCACTGTACTTGGACTTTGTGCAGGTACTTGCTTGCGGTTACCGTCCCAATCATGGGTTTGATTGGGTGCGCCATGAACCCATTCTCAATCGAACTTCGGCCCCCGTCGAATCGCAAAATCTCGAAGGCACCGTGCTAGAATCAGTTCCGCTAAGGTTGCTGGTGGACGAGTTGGCGCATGCGGTTGTGGCCCATAATCGGTCACAGCGACCCTTGCCCGAAGCCCTGAGTTTCTTCGCTCATCTTTTCGACGCGCAGGAATCGGAAGGAAGTCAGCTGCTAGTTGGCCGATGATATTTAGCTGTCTGAACGGGCACGGTAGCCGACGCTTGGGATCACATCCGGCATATTTCATTTGGGTATTCGGATTTGCAACATCGAGTCTCGGCTGTAGTGTTGAACCTGCGGCTAACTCGATTCGCGCTCCGGGCGGTTCTGTTCTCCCTTCGTGGGTGTTCGCAACTCCCGATGGCAAGGCCTATTCGTCCGACCAGGCATTGGGAAGGGTAACCATCGTGCTATTTGTTACGACTTACGATACCGCGTCACAGATTGCGGCGACCCGGTTCAACAGTGAGATCCATTCCCTTCCACGTCGAGTAAACGCACTGGCAGTCGCTCTGGAACCCCCCAACCACTCTGTGCTGGTCGGCGTATTTCACGACTCGCTGCGTCTGACCTACCCTCTCTTGATGCCTGACCCCGCAACGCTAGCCGGCCATGGGCCATTCGGAGTCATTGATGTTGTCCCGACCTGGGTGGTACTCGACAAATCAGGTCAAGAAATATGGCGGCAATCGGGTGTTGGTGCGATCCCGGAACTTCGGGCAACGCTTCTGCGCGTTGGCGCTGGGGCCGAGAAGTAGTCGAAAATTAACACCCGAATCGCGCCCCAACGCTTGCATTGAATTCTGCGAGGCATAAAAGCTTGCTCGCGGCAACGAGCCGTGGAGCTCTAGGATTTGGTAGCCCGGCTGTGCCAACTGGGAATGGAAATAAAAAATGTCAAAACTCGTGCATAAGGTCGTGCTTGCTTATTCCGGCGGTCTGGACACCAGTATCATTCTGCATTGGCTCCGAGCAAAATATGAATGCGAAGTTGTCGCCTGGTGCGCTGACGTCGGGCAAGCGGAAGAGTTGAGCGGCCTTGAAGCCAAGGCCAAAGCGACCGGTGCCGCAAGTTACGTGCAGATGGATCTTCGCGAGTCATTTGTGAGAGACTTCGTATTTCCAGCGATTAGGGCCAATGCAATTTATGAAGGGGAGTACCTGCTTGGAACTTCTTTGGCTCGCCCCTGTATTATTGAAGGAATGATGCAGACGGTCAAAGAGGTTGGCGCCGATGCAATTGCTCACGGCGCGACAGGTAAGGGGAATGATCAGGTTCGATTTGAGCTGGGTGCCATGCATTTCGATCCGAGCGTACGTGTAATCGCGCCATGGCGTGAATGGGACCTCAAGAGCAGAACTGACTGTATCCGCTACGCGGAGCAGCATGGTATTCCCGTGACCGCTTCGGTGAAGAAGCCCTATTCAATGGATAGAAATCTACTCCACATTTCCTTCGAAGGGGGCATATTGGAAAATCCATGGGTGGAGCCGAATTCCGATATGTTCGTGCTGACTCAAAATCCCGAAAATGCCCCGAATCAACCTCGATACATTGAGATCGAATTTAGCGAGGGTAACGCCGTTGCCGTTGACGGTGTGAAGTTTTCGCCCGCGGCACTCCTCGGCAAACTCAATGAAATTGCCGGTGAACATGGCGTTGGGCGTACGGACATCTGCGAGAGTCGATTTGTCGGTATGAAGTCGCGTGGAGTTTACGAAACGCCCGGTGGAACTGTGCTCCATAAGGCGCACCGAGCGATTGAATCCATAACGCTGGATCGCGAGGAGATACGCATCAAGGACGGCCTCGTTCCCGAATACGCAACCCTTGCGTATCGTGGTTTCTGGTTCTCTCCTGAGCGCGAAATGCTGCAAGCGATGATCGATTCGACTCAAAGCGTAGTCACCGGAACGGTGCGCCTCAAGTTGTACAAGGGTGGCATATGGGTGGTGGGACGTAAGAGCCCCAATACTTTGTACCGTGAAGACGTCGTTACCTTCGAGGCCGACGATGTGTACAATCAGGCTGACGCCACCGGTTTCATCAATCTCAACGGCCTCCGGCTAAAGTTGCGCACGCTGCGAGACCGTCAGCGTACGTAAGGCGAATCGCGGGCGCACCGATTGCTTTTTCGCCCCGGCGGTCGATTGGATGGGTTTGGACCGGGATAGCTCGCATAAATTCGTTGACCGTGCTACGCGCAGTCGCGTGCCAAGTGCAAAGACTACGTTTTGGGCGGCTTTTGGAATGGCCAACGTCATATTGGCTGGCCTTTTCGAACGAACTGCCGCGGCCGACGTTTCATCGTGGCTCTTCGTCGGTGGTGGCGTGACGCAGGTTGGTAAGTTTTCTAGCAATGGGCTGCAAGAGCCGACTCTGCGGCTTGCCACCGGCATGGGAACGGATCCTTCCAAGCCATTCGTCATCGGGGGCCTATTGAAACTGGACACCATTTTTGGTCAAGGCAGTGATCTGACGGCCGCTTTGCGCTTCGCTGACTATGGCTTCGTAAATGGCAATTGGGGTATTGCGGTCGATCTTGGCGGGTTAGCCCGCTTATGGGGCCCGACAGATATCTATGGAGGCTCAGCCACGTTGATCGGCGGCGGCCCTTGGGGATTGCAGCTCGAGCTGGGCGGACTACTGGCGACCCATGATACTCAAGGATTCTCGGCGATACTTGGTATCGATCTGGCGCGGCTCACCGTATATCGACAAAGCGGAAAGTCATGGTGGAAGAACACTTTTCCCGCCGTGCGCCCGCAAGATCCTCCGTCGCACGATTGAAGTTGCGGCTGTCCCAGATCTAGGCCACCAGCGCGACGCAGCAGAGAGAAGATTCAAGTCGCCATTTGTCCAAGGAATTCGTGTCGGCCGTTTTGTGTGAGTCTCACCAATCCTCGCGAATATGCACTTTGACTCAACGACGATTCGAGGGGATTGCTCGATTGCATTAGTTTTCAGCCGCTCTGGCGTATTCTTGAATCGAGCTACAAGTACAAATTAGATTTCGGTCACCTGCGGCATTGTCAATCCTGGCTACTGCAGGCCAAAATTTGTGTTCGCGCACGTGAGGGCTTGGAAACGCTGCCTCGCGGCGAGAATATGCGTGGTTCCAATCGCTCTTCGTGATTTCTTGAGCCGTATGTGGGGCGTTTTTTAATGGGTTGTCCTCGCGCGGCCAGTGGCCGCTTTCGATATGGTGAATCTCCTCACGAATCGCAATCAGAGCGTCGCAAAAACGATCGAGTTCAGAGCGTGACTCACTTTCGGTGGGCTCGATCATTAGCGTACCGGGGACAGGGAAACTCAT
>PMCK01000546.1 GCA_003154095.1 Myxococcales bacterium
GGTAGGCGGCCGGTGCTACTTCTCACACGAACGGCTGCGTTCGACTATCTAAACAACGTGATAGTGGTGGAAGTTTCGTCCACCATCCGCGGTATCGCTCAAGAGGTTCCACTCGGGACTCGCGAGGGGCTTCGTCAGCGCTCGGTGGCCAACTGCGACAACATGCATGTTGTACCGAAACGTTTGCTTGGGGAAAAAATAGGCGTCCTGCCTGCATCTCGTATCTGGGAAATCAAANNGGGCATTCGGGGCGCAGAGGCCCCTGTCGGGGCGACGTAAAAAATCGCCATTTTCCCGAAAAAGTACGTCAAGAGCGTAAAACGCCCCGCCCCAACTTTACATATGTTGGACACGTATCCATAATAACGGAAGTCCAAAATCATTAATCGTAAGGCTGAAAAATGTCGTTTAGTGTATTTGTCCCTCCTCTGATTGGTGGCGCGCTCATCGGGCTGTCAGCAACCTTGTTGTTGGTTTCGCTCGGTCGCATCGCCGGCGTCAGTGGCATTGTCGGCAACGTAGTGGCTGCTCCCAAGTCCAGTCAAAGTTGGCAATGGGGATTCATCGTGGGTCTCATTGCTACGGGATGGATCTTGCTCGGCCGCGCCAATTCCACATCAATCGGGGTTTCGCCGGCGACCCTAGTAGTTGCTGGACTACTCGTTGGTTTCGGCACTCGAATGGGCAGCGGATGTACCAGCGGTCACGGTGTCTGCGGGCTGAGTCGATTTTCGCGCCGCTCGCTCGTTGCAACTTGCGTATTCATGGGCACTGCAATGTTGGTCGTATTCGTCTCGCGGCATCTGCTTGCGGGAGGTATCCTGTGAAATTCTTAATTGGCCTCGCTACGGGAGGCTTGTTTGGCCTGGGTCTCGTCATCGCTCAAATGACGGATCCAAGTCGTATCATCGGGTTCTTGGATCTGTTTGGTCACTGGGATCCGCGTCTCATGTTCGTAATGGTCGGAGCCATCGCCGCGCACGCGCCTTTTGTTTTTTGGTCGAAACGGCGCGGAAAGCCTTTTTTTGCCGATACACTGAGCATTGCCCCAGAATCTCGGATTGACGGAAGGCTCGTCTTGGGCGCAGCAATTTTTGGAGTGGGCTGGGGTCTCGGAGGCTATTGCCCGGGGCCCGCCATCGTCGCAGCTTCGAGGCATGGTTCCGCGGCTTTGCTAACGCTCGCGATGATCGCTGGTATGTGGCTATTCGATCGGGTGTTCGAGCGTCGCGGTAAGACCAGCGTGAACGCAATCGGAGCGGGGAAGGGCATACCTAACGTGCCCAAGTTTTGCGGCTAAAAGTACAGAATAGAAGCTCCAAGGCCGAGTGAGAATGAATGCAGGCGATAGCCCGCGTTATTCCCATCCTTGTCTTTTATGGTGGCGGGCGTGCTGCCCGATGCCACGAGGCCGAGCCCCATTGACCATGAACGTCCAATTGCCCAATCATACCCGCCGAATAGACTGCCCGCTAAGCCAGTGCCGAACATCGTGCTGTCATCTGCCTGGTTAACGATGCTGGTGATCCCGAGGCCTCCAGAAAGGCCCGCATGCCAGCCTGCAGACGGATTGGGGTACCAATCAACGAGCAAGCCGAGTTCGGAGACGTCAGCCATCGCTTTGGACGAGGCCGCAAGGGTTTGTCCGTTGGATGTTACGGATTCGCCAACAAATGGACCACCCTTGAACTTGGCAGTCAGGCTTGCCGCTTGCAGAGTGCCAGCCAGCACCACGCCGCGAGCTACGCTTCCACCCAAGGTAATCGTTGCAACGGAGTCCAAACCAGAGAGAGACACATGCCCCCTGGGGCCGTCGCCAGCCAGCGAAACGAAAGCCGGACCGCTCACGACCCGCATATGAAATCCTTCACGAATCCGATCCGTCGAGCAATCCGGTTTCTCAGAGCTTTGGGTCGTTGGACCTGGCGGCAGCGGTGACATTGTTGCCGACGCTGCTGTTGGCGCTCCGGCTCCTGTGGGCGCTAAGGATGGCGTCGCAGGCGTGGGCGCTGCCGGTGCCGCTGGCGAAGGATTTGCCGCCGGTGTTGTTGGCGGAGGTGATGTCAGCGTCGTTTGGGTTAGGTCCTCAACTTTGTCATTGGCAGGTGTCGAGGTTTGTGGCGGCGCCGGTTGCGGCGCTGTTGCAGTCTGCGCTCTCACCGACGAGGCAATTAGCAGGAGAGTTACCAGTGGCGAAAGAATTTGAATAAATGTGCGCATTGATGATTCTCTTTGAGGACCCCGGGTACACCGCGCTCGCGCGGGCCCGGGTCAAGGGTTAGCATTTTGGCCAGGAATTGGGTGAACTTTTGCGAGCATTCAGCAACGGGCGTGCCAAAGCAAAAATGCCTAGTCTTGCCCCGCATCATGCATTGGGGCGTGTCCGGTTGGTTACGGACAGCGTCGTGATTGTGAACCCGATCGAGAGCTACTGGTGGGTGGCCGCTAGCACGCTGAATTCGAGACGTTGATGACCTACGATGACAGCCTATTTCGAGGCGTTCCGCTCAAGGGCCCTGCGCATTCGTTCCAGCGCCTCGAGTAGCAGCGCGCGAGGACATCCAAAATTGAGTCGAACATGCCCCTCGCCCGGTGCCCCAAACTGCCTGCCGTCACTCAAAGCCACGTGAGCCTGCTTCAAAAAAAATTGATAGGGACGGGACAAGGCGGGGTCCTTCGTACAATCCAGCCAGGCCAAATAGGTCCCTTCTGGGGCCGTGACGCCAATCTTTGGCATGTGCTCGTGAATGAACTTCACGGTAACGTCCCGATTGGCTGCTAAGTATTGTAGCAATTCGTCCAGCCAAGTCTGGCCCTGGCTATAGGCCGCGACGGCCGCCGTGCAGCCGAGCAGGTTGAGGTGGGCCATCAGCCCTTTGTCAGCCGCTCGAAAACGTTTGCGCAGTTGCTCGTTCTGAATCACTGCAAACGAACATTGGAGCCCCGCCAAATTGTAAGTCTTACTCGGGGCCATCAACGTGACGGTGTTTTGAGCAATTTCTGGATCAATCGATGCAATTGGCACGTGCCGATGTCCCGCGAATACGAGATCACAGTGGATCTCGTCGGAACAAATGACTGTGCCCCGTTTCAGGCAAATGGCTGCCATCTTCTCCAGCTCATGGCGCGTAAAGACTCGGCCCAGTGGGTTCTGGGGGTTACACAATATGAAAAGGCGAGCCTCGGCCGCCATTGCGCTTTCGAACGCTTGCCAATCTACACTGAACCTGCCGTCGGTGTCCCGATTGAAACCAATATCCGCCCCGTCGCGGCCGGTCTCGAAAGGGGCCTTGAGCAGCGGCGGATACACGGGGGTTTGAACGACCACGCGCTCGCCGGCCTCGGCATAGGCGAGGCATGCCAGGTTGAACCCTGGAACAACACCCGGTATGTACACGATGTCCTCGGGTGTGACGCGCCAACCGTAAAGTCTAAACAGCCGCTCGACGATGATCTCGGTCAGCTTTTTGGTGTCGGAACCATAACCGAATACGCCATGCGCGACTCGCTCGTGTAACGCCTGAAGCACGGCGGGAGGCGACACGAAGTCCATATCCGCGACCCAGAGCGGCAGCACTTCGGCCGGATATTTGTTCCACTTGATGCTNNTCGGACTGAGTCCGATTGATGAGTCTGTCGAAGTCTTCGGGCATGCGTGGCGGTACTTACCACATTATTGCGCAGGCATCGTGACGACGATGGACGCGCTCGATGGAAACTCGAACGGCTTTTCAACGCACGACACTTGTGTCGAACTCGACGCGTTCGCGCAGCCATACCCCGCATCGGGAGTTGGGTTCGCAAAGCCGCAGACTTTGGCCGTGTACTGTCCCGCGGGGGCGCACTGCGGACTGAGACAGGGTGACGCCGAAGCTCCGCAAGTGCCCGCTTTGTAGTACGTGCCATTCCAAGTGTAGGTCAGGCCTTGCACGCCGAGTTCCGAGGGTATGGCGCAGATAACCGGACAGCCCATCATCATGCAGGTGTCGCAGGGTGTCATGCATGAGTTCGATAACACAATGTCGCCGGAGGAATCGCGGATCGTGAGCCAATTCGACGAGCAACCCGTGGATTGACCCATGCACCATTGGACTCCAGTGCTAGCAGCCGGGACTACTTGGACTGTGACTGTCGCATTGGTGCAAACGGTGGCCCCGGAACCACCGGTGCCGGCATTGCTTTCCGAACTCGTAGTTCCGCCGCAGCCAGAAATCAGAGGGAGTAAGAGTAGGAAACCGTGGGTTGCTTTCGAATGGCGCATTTGTGCCAGGTTGAGTGTAGCATCTCTTGAGTCATTCGGTGGGGGGCAACGAGGAGCAGTCAAAGCCACATCTTGGTGGCCTCTGGTACAAACCCCCTGGTCCTTGCTTTAGTCGGGCTGACGGAATTATCGAGCGTTGTTGAGTGAATCAGGCTTGTCGCTGACGCTGAGTGTCACCTGGAGCATCGATCAAGCCCAGCGAAAGGGTGCCCGATCCGCACTTGCGAGGATCATGTGGCGATGCTCCGTCGCGTTGCTTCAAGGATCGATCGAGGTCCTTCGCCGCCTCCCAAAGTTCATCCAATGCCGCACGAAATCTGGCCAAGGAAAAATTAGTGACCGCAGATGTCCCTTCTTGATCAACCGAGTTCGAAGGTATCTCATCCACGCGACTATGCTTCTCGCAGAACCGCTCGTGCAGCGGGCTCAGTAGCCGACAGAGTTCTCGTTGTTCTGGACTCATGCGCCTCATGGTGACGCGAAAACGGACATCGAAAGTCCTCGCATAAGAGGAACTTACACTCGACCCCGTCAATGCTGTCCACCCCTCCTGTAATTGTGGCAGCCAATGCATTGGTAACTCCATAAATGACGGTTCGGCCGGGCCAATCGATCTTTTCGATGTCGCTCAATTGCTTGGCCGTAAACTGCCGTTCACGCACATTGAACGAGCGCGTGAGCGAATTGATGATTCCGTGCCGGATCAACATCATAGTGCACGGGTTAACACCCCGGGGAACAGTTAGATGAGACTCTGGTCGCTTCACCCCAAACATCTGGATAGTAAGGGCCTCGTGGCTCTCTGGCGTGAAGGGCTGCTGGCTCGCCATGTGCTGCTGGGAAAAACAGTGGGCTACCGCAATCATCCTCAACTTGAACGTTTCTATGCGCAGCGCAATCCCAGTATCGCGCTCGACAGCTACCTGTCACGAGTTCTCGATGAGGCCATAAATCGCGGTTACGAATTCGATGAAGCGAAGATAGACTATCGACCCAACTGTCGCATGACAGTCACGGTAGGCCAGCTCAGCTACGAATGGGCCCATTTGATGAAGAAACTAAAGGTCCGCGACCGACTTCGTCACCGGGAATTGAAGGACCAGGAGCCGCAGCCACATCCGTGTTTTCGAGTCGTTGCCGGACCCGTGCAAGCTTGGGAAAGAGTGGCATAGCGGTCGGCTGACCCGGAAAAGCCCATTTCAAGGGCATACGCCACCATTTTGGCGCGCCATGCAGTTCTGAGCTCTTGATTTATATCCAACTCGAACCCATGAATTCCCACGGTCGAATGCACATCACGATGGTCAAGAAAATGCTCGAAGGGGGTAGGGCCTGCGACAAATGCCTGCAAGCCGAGCAGTTGCTGAGAAATAAGGGCCTCTGGGACAAGGTCAATGAGGTGCTCTGGGCCGTTGAGGGTGATGCCAATTCACAAGGCATGCTGATTGCCGCCAATAAGGGCATCACGCTTGCGCCATTTTTTATCGTAAAGAATGAAAATGGGACCGAGCGCACGTATGACAGCGTGCTCAAATTCGTCAAAGAATGTTTTGGCCCCGAGCAAAGCTCAGCCTCGACGAGCACAGACACCAAAGACGCGGCACCCGACCCGATGAATCCGCATCGAAGTGAAGAGATGACACTGACAGAGTCTGCACTAGCCGAAATATCAGAGCAGCTCCAAAACAGTTCACCGCAACAAATCGTAAACTGGGTCCTCGGGCGCTATGGGAAGGACTGCACACTCTCCTTTAGTGGCGCAGAAGACGTGATGCTGATCGATCTCGCCAAAAAATCGGGTCACGCTTTTTCCGTGTTCACCTTGGACACAGGTCGACTCCATCCTGAGACGTACGAATTCATCGAGCGCGTGCGTGAACATTACGATGTCTCGATTGAAGTCCTGTGGCCCGAGATGGTCAAAGTCCAGGATCTCGTGCGCAACAAGGGGCTATTTAGTTTTTACGAAGAAGGTCATGCTGAATGTTGCGCGATTCGCAAAGTCGAGCCCCTCGGACGTGCGCTGGGCAAGTACCGCGCGTGGTTAACGGGCCAACGTCGCGATCAGAGTCCTACTCGCAATAACGTAGCGATTGCCCAATTGGACGCCGCGCATCGCGGGCCAGCGGGCCCCCTGCTCAAGCTCAATCCGTTGGCCACGCTGAGCCAGCAGCAAGTGTGGACGTACTTGCGAGAACAGGGCGTTCCCTACAATCCCCTGCATGATCGCGGTTTTGTTTCAATTGGCTGCGCTCCCTGCACGCGCGCTGTGCGGCCAGGTGAGCACGAACGCGCAGGGCGCTGGTGGTGGGAGGACGTGACGAAACGCGAGTGCGGTCTGCACGTTGCACCCCCGGGCGCAAACGACGGGGCCGGGCCTTAACAAACTTGCGCCGAGGGGCTGGCTCTAGGATAGTTCACCCGTGAAAAGAACTGTCGCGGACCTTACGCAGCAATTGCTGGACTCATACTGCCGTGTCGGCGGTATCAACCATGTTGACGGAAAGAACCTGCCGTCGAAGGCAGTGATTGCGCAGATTACACGAGATGTCTTGCGTTTGCTGTTCCCCGGATTCTTCGGGGATCGCGTCATTCACTCGGCTGAACTCGAACTAGAAACCACAGCGCTACTGGCTTCGGTTCAATGCGTACTCGAGCGCGAGATTTACAAGAGCCTCGAGTACCTTCCACCCGAGGGCTGCGCTGAATGTGACTGTGCGCCTCTGGCAACGGAAATTGCGTCAGATGTTTTGGGGCAGCTGCCTCATATTCGCGACTTGCTCCGCACGGATACCGAGGCTGCTTATGCGGGTGATCCGGCCGCGCTCAGCCGCGAAGAGATTATAGTTTCATATCCATTTATCGAAGCGGTGGCCGTACAACGCTTTGCGCACGAGCTATACCTGCGCGGCGTCGCCCTCATCCCGCGGCTGATGACAGAATGGGCCCATTCGCGGACAGGTTTGGATATTCATCCGGGCGCACAACTTGGCACGCACTTCTTCGTCGATCATTGCACGGGCACTGTTATCGGGGAGACCACAATCATCGGCGATCACGTCAAGATGTATCAGGGCGTGGGCCTTGTAGCTCGTTCGCTTGCGGGTGGTCAGCAGCTTCGCGGTACTAAACGCCATCCCACGATTGGCGATCGTGTGACGATCTATGCCAATGCGACGATAGTCGGTGGAGACACGATAATTGGCTCCGGCAGCACGATTGGCGCCAACGTGTTCTTGATGAATAGCGTTCCCGCAAATTCCTTGGTCGTCTACGAGCCCAGCGGAATGCGCTTGATCTCCAAGGTGCTCCCCGAAGGGGTGCTCGACTATCAAATTTAGCAGAGTCTACAAAATGGGAGCCTTTACACGCTACCGGCTGCAAGTGTCACTGGTGCTGCACAAATAACCCGAGGCGCAGTCCGCGGAACTCAGGCAATAGTCACCGCAGTAACCCATAATCGTATCGCAAACATAGGGCGTACACAGCGGATCGTAGGTATCCGCGCACGGGAACCGACAGCTGAAATCTGTCGCGCACACGGTGCTGGCGCCGCACTGCGCTGGTGCATCCTGTGAATTGGGACCTCGGCGATCCGTGTAGCAACTGCCAGTGCTCGCATTGCAAGCGTATTTCCCGCAGACTTGCGCGGCATTGCCAGCATTGCAGCTGGGGATTGCCACGCACTTATTCGATTGAAGGTCGCATTGCATATTGGCGCCGCAATTCGAGTATGCATTGCAACTATTCGTACATTGGCCGCTATTACAAAGTAGGCCACTAGCGCAATCCGAATCGGTCAGGCAAGTCTCCTTGAAGTCAACCAACGCCAGGCAGCCGGTGACGAGGAATAACACGCTCATGAGCCACGCGCTTCGCGCTTGCGAGAACTCGTTTGTCATAGCTCTCCTCCCACAACGATCGAGCCGGGCCCAACGCCGCCGTAGATGCGAGCCACCGGTTTTTTGGTGTGTTTGCGCTTCGAACCGCTGCCATCTCCGATTAGGTAAGATAATGTGAATGTGCCTACGCCAAGCCCAACAGCCACCCAGCTAATGTTGTTGATTGTCAAGTACGTGTTGAAAGCGCTACGCCTCATGTTGTCTTTGCCAACCTCGTACATCAGCCAACTGGTGCCAACGCCCACCAGCCCCAGCGTTGCCGTAATCCCTCCAATGGCACGCAGCGTCGTCGGAGCGCCCGAGGTACCGTGTGATACTTCCTCCGGTGCATCGCCGGGCTGCGCTGGATCGTCGTCGTCGTCGACGGTTTCATTTTTGGGTTTTGACGGCTCGGAAAGCAAAGGTGTCGATAGCGTGGCATCGCTACTATCCGCACCATGAAGGTGCAACCCTTCGAGTGCCGCCTGCGCCGTGACAGCAAATGCAAGCCCCTGCACGACTTGACTCGAAATCTTGAAGTCGACAATCGCTATTAATCGACCCTTCTTGTCGACCAAAGGGCCGCCGCTGTTGCCCGGGTTAACGCTGGCGTCGGTCTGCACCAGAGGGACTCCCTCAATCATCCGAAAGCCGCTGACGATACCACGCGTTAGGCTGAAGGACAGCTCCTTGCTGAGGGGTGAACCAATTGCGTACACCTCTTCCCCGACATTAATCGGGTCTTGTCGCAAGGGAAGGCACTGCTTGAACGAGGCGCCCTTTACTTGCAAGAGCGCTACGTCATGCTGCGGATCCCTGCGGATTAGAACCGCTTCCATGACTGGTCCGGACGACAACTGTACGTGCAACGGCGCGCCAGGTTCGACAACGTGAGCGGCCGTGATCACGAAGCCATCGGGAGAAATAATGCTTCCGCTGCCGAGGCCATCCCCAGATTCAATCAGGACCGTGGCAGAAAGAATGGATTGCGAGGACTCCGGCATCGACAGGCGCGTCTGGGGGCATTCGCGAAAATTCGAAATTGTAACCGCAGCATTCGATAGTGCCAGGCCGCCAGGTTCGCCGCGCAGTAACGTGGCAAATTTGGCGCGCCCGACCAGCGAATGTAGTGCAGCTTTCAAGAGCCTCGGCCCCAATTCATTCCCGTCGGTTCCCGTCGCTCGCGCGCGGGTCGTTACGCGGTAAACAGTCTGGCGCGTGCTAAGATCTTTCAATTCCCAGCGAACTGCGATGGCGCATTGCAGCGCCTTATCGAATTCACAATAGACTTCACTGATTGTGCCCCCCAGTGCAAAAAGGGCAGGCTTCGTCGAGCCGGAATCCAGTGAAGCGGACTTGGCGTCGAGCGCTGGGTAACCCAGAGCCTTGAGCTCATTCACCAAAAAGGCGCTGTGGTTTTCTTTGCCCAGACCAATTGAATCCGTTCGCTGCGCAGCTGAAACAAGGCCAGTTACTGCAATCGTTTCGTGTTTGACTGAATTTTCGGCCGCAGTTGCTGCGCAAACTGTGCGCCCGAGAGCCATACAAATGCCGACAATCGTGAGTCCAACCAGGATTCGAATTGTCGAGTGTTTGAAATCAAGCTGGTAAGCACGAATAACGTAAAGGACCCTTCGAAGCATAGAACTCCAAAAAATTGGTGACGCGGTTATTGCACGCGTCGTAAATTGGATGAAAATAGCAAACTGAAAAATCAATAATCACACTTTTTGCTGAAAATGTCGCAACAACTACACCATTGAAGTAGACAATCATGCCAACGGAGCCGTGCTGGCGGCCGTCTGGCCAGGCCCAGAACGGTGTGCTTCTCGTATTATTTCTCCCGCGAGACACCCATGAATGCTGGCTTTCCGCCTTTGGCGCACACATTATCGGCCGCGGCTGCTGATCATACGTGGGAATTTACGACGTTGCGCCTTGACCCAAGGCTTCGCAATTGGCTAACGTGGCTTTTCGCTTCCGCACTTCGCGGGATGCATGCATGGACGGTTGAGTATGTTGTGCAACAAGACTCGCTTAGATAGCCGAAATCTGATCGGTATTACTACATTCGGAATTGCCGCCATCGTGGCAGGTTGCGGGCCCTCCCCAAAGCCGAAGGCAGCCCAGGCTCTGGCTTGCAGCAAGGACCAGATTACTTACGAAGACGCTGACAGGTCCGGCGCTGCGGTCATCATCACGGGTTGCGGTAAGAAAGACATACTCACATTGGACAATGGCAAGTGGGGTTCTCTACGCGAGCGTGCGGCTTTCGAGATGACCTGTGGTGCCGGTGAACTAGAGGT
>PMCK01000440.1:0-15089 GCA_003154095.1 Myxococcales bacterium
CACGGAGGTGCGCCCGTACGACGTCCCGACGTCCATTGCCGACGTAGGGGCGGGCCTTGTGCCCGCCCTGGTCGTGTTCCGCCGTTAAATCTTATGATATCGGATAATTGCGCGCATGTCCGGGACCCTTACTCGGCGACCCCTACCAACCGTGTCCAAGTGGGGGCAAGCCCAAAAAAGCCAAGAAATTCCGGTACGAAAGATTTGACCCGCGCGGCTGTCCAGAAGCAACAGTTCAAGCAGTGTGCCCCTCACCAGTCCCCCAAAAACGAGCCTCCGTCTCGCGGTTTCCCAATGAGCGGTTGGGAGATGCGGAATTGGTCCAGGCGGTCGCGCATGGAGACGTGAGCGCGGTCGGCGTTGTGTGGGACCGGTATTCATCATTGGTGAGGAGCGAGCTGCATGGGACGCTCGGGCCCGATTCCGCTGTCGAAGACTTGCTGCAAGAGGTTTTTATCGTGTTTTTGCGGTGCGCTCGTGATTTGCGCGACGCAAACGCCCTGCGAGCGTTTCTGATCGCGGTAGCAGTGCGGCTGGTGACGGTGGAATTGCGGCGTCGTCGCGTGCGGCGCTGGGTGATATTGTCACCAACCGACGAGATGCCGGACTCTTCGGTATCACCGCGAGACTTTGCCGGCATCGAAACCTTACGCGGTCTTTATAGAATTCTAGAGAAGATGCCGCATCGGCGACGTTTGGCCTTCGTGCTCCGCAATGTGCAGGGCCTGGAAGTTGCCGATGTCGCCCAGGCTCTGGACATTTCCGAATCAACCGCCAAACGCGAAATATCGCGCGCCAAAGAAGTCATCCGAGTTCGCTCGCGAGGCGAACCGGCGCTCTGGCAATATTTGCAAAGCCTCGAGGGAGGCAGCCATGCCTGAATCATTTCCCGACAACGCAGCCCTGACAAAACTGGCCGAGCTCGCCCGCGAACTCTCAACCGCGCCGGTGTCAGCCGAAATGCATGAGGAAGGACGCAATCGCATCATGGCGCTGGCCATTTCGCGGCAGTTTCCACGAAAAACGATGCCTACGGCCACCAAGGTGGCACTGTCCGTATTCGCCGCTGCGGCCGCCTTTGCAGTCGTGTTTTGGTCAACTACGCGGGTTCGTCCGATCACGTATGAAATCGCCGGTGGTTCTCGGTTCGAATCCGGGTACTTGAGTGCAAGTCCAGACCGTGCCGCGGTGATCCGCTTTTCCGATGGTTCCGCGATTGATGCGGCGCCCGGAACCCGGCTTCGCGTCGATTCGACTCAGAACGATGGGGCTCGCGTATTGCTCGAGCGCGGCTCGGCCAACGCCAGGATCCATCACGGTAAGACCTCGAGTTGGTTATTCGTTGCGGGCCCCTTCGAGGTCCATGTGGTGGGTACCCACTTCAATCTCACTTGGGATCCGTCCAAGGAAGAGGTCGATCTCACGTTGGACGAGGGTACCGTCGAATTGAAGAGTCCTCTCGGTCAGGGGCCCTTCGTAGTTCGCAAAGGGCAGAAGTTTCGCGCTTCGCTCTTGACTCGCTCGGTCAGAATGGATGATGCGAATGCAATAGCCGCGTCATCGGTTGAGCCAGTGCAGGAACCGCCAGCGGCGTTAGCTCAAGAGTCTGCGAGCGATCCGCGCGTAGCTACGGGGGACGAGTCGGCGGTCTCATCCAACCCCAATTCTACCGGCAATGCGCTCAAGGCGAGTGGAGCTCGGCATGATTCCTGGCAATCGTTGGTTTCTCAGGGCAGGTTCAAGTCCGTCGTAGAAGCGGCCGAATCGCGCGGGGTCGACGGCTGCCTGAGCTCCTGTAGTCTCGGTGACGTTCGAGCCTTGGCCGATGCGGCGCGCTATACGGGGCGTTCCGACTTGGCCGAGCGGAGCCTGCTAGCCATACGCCAGCGAGCCGCTGCGGGTAGCCAACGTTCGGCGGCGGCATTCCTCCTCGGCCGTTCGAGTGAGTCTCGGGGCCAGGTGAGCTCCGCGAGCAGCTGGTATGACACCTACCTTTCCGAGTCTCCAAACGGCGAATTCGCGGCAGATGCTCTTGCTGGAAAAATGAGGATCACGGTTCGGACGCAAGGAACTGCTGCAGCCAGGCCCCTGGCAATGCAATACTTGCAGCGGTATCCGAATGGGGCGCACGCCGACTCGGCACGCAAAACCGTCGAGAGTAATTAACTGGATCTATTCCGGTGCGGATCGCCTCGACTCCTTTCGTCCACTTTTCCTCCTCGGTTCGATATTGGGCCTGATCATGTTAATGGCAGTGCCTGCTTGGGCGCAGCGCGTGGTACTGGTGCCGCCGACTGCCAACGACGCGATGTTGAGTGACGCGTTCAATCGGCTGGAGGCCGAACTCAACATTCACCACTTCGATATCCAAGTCGTAAATGCGGAGATCGGACCCGATCCTACCGACGCACTGACACGAATTGCCCAAGAGGCGGATGCACTCGCGAGCATCGCGCTACTGCATCATGAAGGGCAGACAGTCGTTCAAGTGTGGCTCGTCGATCGCGTGAGCGGCAAGGCGACAATGCGTGCCCTTCAAGTGGACCCCAGTGGTGATGCAGCCAACCTGCTCGCGATTCGCGCCGTCGACCTACTTCGCGCGAGTTTGCGAGAGTTCAATCCCGACGAAAAACCGCCGGCGGACGTTGTGAACGTCGATCGTCGTGCAGTACCCGTGGTGGTACGAAAGCTGGCGGAACGACCGCCGCCGGTCTTTGCCCTGCGGGCAGAAGCCATCGCGTTGTATGAAAGGCCTCGCTTGGGATTTGGCGTCGGGCCCGCGATTGGCGGTGCCTACCGTCTTGGTGAAGCGATCGAGCTGGGTCTCATGGTGGCAGGCCCCATCGTGGGCGTTAAATTCAACATGCCCGAAGGTACGACGACGATCAGGCAGGAGTTAGCCTGGGCGGAAACGCGATGGCACTTCGTTCGAACCCCTCGACTATCCTTGGGGCTCGGACTCATGGCAGGGGCCCTCCTTGTCAATGCCCAGGGGCAACCCGAAGCGCCGCTCATCGGTCAATCGGAGAGCCTGTGGAGCTTTTTGGCTGGTTTGGGCGTTCACTCGCAACTTCATTTAGCTCCGCGCATCGCAGTAGAATGCTCACTGCGAGCCATCGGGACAGCTCCCAAGCTCGGCTTCAAAATGGACAACCAGCAGACCATAATGAGTCTGCCGATCTTAGCCGGCTCCGTCGGTCTCCGGGTGGCCCTATGAACACGACTACTTCTCGTGGAATTCTCACGCTGCTCGGTTTCCTCGGATGCGGCTGCGGCACGAAAATCGCCGAGACAGCGACAAAGCCGGCTGCAGTGATTGGCGAGGGCGGAATTGACGCGGCGCAGCCCGCGAGCTGCGGCACAACGCTGGCTTCCCGGCTCTCAATCACGACAATCGATGTAGGCGACGATATTCGATATAAGCGCGAAGGCTACGATGGCATTCCGACTGACGCCCGAGTGGCTTTCGGTGTCGCTCCCTCAGGCAATAGCTACGTGGCGTGGACCAACAATGCTTATGCCACCGTACATGTTACGCCGCTAACGGCACTGCAGACACGCCTCGGCGCGGATACTCTCGTCCCGGGATACGACATCGGAGGCCTCGTGGCACAGGATGATGGCTTTGCGCTGCTCCTCAATCGAGATGACCCCGGCACTCCACTCGTTAACCCCAACATGAGGGACGGGTCCAATGGCAAAGCCGTCGTAGTGGTGCGGGTCAAGCAGGGCAATATTGCGTTTACGGCACCACTCACTGGGACGGCGAACATCGACCCCAGTAATGCGCAAGACGACTGTGCGCCCGAGAGATTCGACGGTCGTATCTCATTCTTGGGCGGCAGATATGGTGCCTATTTTTCGGTCCATGGCTGCCAAGGCGACGGCCCACACGAATCCTTCTACGCGGACAAGTTAGTCTATTTCGATGATCAAGGGGCAGCTCTGAGCGGAGGCTGGAATTGGGGCTGTCAGATCGACGAGGATTTGCGGCTACTACCGGAAACGGGAGCCTTTACTTCACTGTGCACGGCCGACAATAATTCAATGAGTGGTGGGCTGTACCAAGTTCAGGAAGGTCCCACATTCACACAGCTTGCTGGGGACTATGTTAAGGGGGGGTTCAGCGCGTCCCAGTTTGGTTCAGTGGTAAAATTGGCTGACTCAAGCTACGTCGTCGTGTGGCTGTCACGTGGCGGCGTCAGTACGGACGGTTCGCAGCCTGCCAAACCAGCCAACGACATTGCCATGTTACATCTTTCCGCCGCACCCGCTTATGCGCAGAGTGGTCCAATCACCTGGGTTACCACTACGGCTAGTGTGGATGAAAGGAACCTGCACGTGGCCGCCTACGGACCTGACCGATTGTTGGTCGCTTGGGATAGCGTGGAGAACTTCGATTGCAGCAGCTTTCCAAATCACGTTTCTTGCTTAGGCAATTATACGGGCACCCACTTTCGGCTAATGGACTCTCAGGGAACGTTCAGAACGCCCGACGAGGTTATTGCCGCGCCCCCCAATAGCCGCGATGACATTGTGCTCTTTCCCAATGGAGATGTGGGTTGGGCATTCGTACGGGAAACCGCAAGAAACTACGCCGACATACTGCCGGTCGATGCGCAGAAGGTCCCGCTCGTAGATACCAAGAGGCAAATCAGTATCGCTCGATTGATATATTGTCCGGCACAGTGAGGCCCATCGCCCGTAAAGTGGCGATTTTGCAGGTATCCCTATTGCTGGTCCGAGGGCAAACTTCCAACGGGTGTTGGCACGCGGGGGCTCATTTCCTAATGATGTCGTGGGTAGCCTGTTTGTAACTTTTCACGGATCGTGGGATCGCTCACCCGCAACTGTACGTAACGAGTGACGCCAGTGGGGTCGTTATTGCTGTGGGGCATGACGGCACGTAGAAGTCACGTACGCCCAATTCCGCGGACTAATTTGCAATTGGATCACTTTTATGTGACGGATCTCGGTTCTGGTAGTCACTGCGGACTAATTGGGTATGAGTGAAAAACGCATCGGTCTTCGTGAAAAATCAGGGGTGCAGCTTAGAGACTCGGGTCGACTCATGGCCACGTGCATGCATTCCCCAAAAATCTTCGAATTTTCCGATCGATAAGCTTGGGGGAGGGAATAAGGTATTGTAGACTTAGGTTGCATCGGGTCAAAGGTGTCACTTTACTGACCCACTTAAGATGTCTCAGGTGTCGACGTATCGGTGTCTGAGTAAATCTCCGAGGCTTAATCAAAGCCTCGCGGGGCGGGACTTCGCACGTGAAGAACAGAAAGACAATACTAGGTAAACGGGCTCGCATAGCGTTGCCGGGCATGCTCCTGTTCGCAACTTTGTTACAAGCGTGCAGTCTCGACTACTCCAGCGAAGATTCGACCCCGGCAGTTCAAGCTTTGACAGCGACTGGAATGTCGGTGAGCCTCACGTACCAATCGGATTGGAAAGCCGGATATTGCTCAACCGTTTCAATTACGAATACGGGTGCAAACAGCCTATCGGCTTGGCAGGTAGTCATCAATCTTGGCCAGGCACAGCTGTCCCAGGTCTGGAAGGGCAGCAGTAGTCTTGTGGGACCCAAAATGACCGTTACACCCATGGGTGACAATTCGCAGGTGGGCGCTGGCGCCACCGCGTCATTCGGGTTCTGCGCCAATGCAGCCGGCCCCGGTTACCACCCAACCCTAGTATCCGCCGCCTCGTCCAATACAGTTCCGAGCACGAAGAGCTAGACTCGTTGAGAGTGCACTGACGTTGGCAATACCTAATCGTCGGTCCCGTCGCGTCGAACAGCTTCTACGTCTGTCCGCACGCGCAATCCGCTCGCAGGTGGCGCTTCAGACGTACGTTCCGCCTTCGCTCGCGCGTGCGCGACCAGGCGACGTTCACAAACCTGGTAGTTCTCGGTTGTGCAATTGATTTCGGTGCAACATTCACAGCCCACTTGTTCAAGTGGACCTTCTTGCACGAGCCAACTGCTCAGATTGGATACCAACCGTGCCCGCCAGTTCATGTTCGACATGACGGCGCGATAATGACATATCTTTCAAGAAATTGAAGAAATTCTACTGATTTTGGGCGCACTGGGGGCTACTGGAACCACCACGCTCCTACCTGAGCATACCCGTGGTCCAAGGGGTTGCGTTGCATGGACTAGGCTGCTTATTCAAGCGCCTTAGCAGATTCTGGGTAACTGTTCGCCACTTAACAGATCGACGACTCGAGTGGCTCCGATCGTTGAACGCATGGTCACAACCCCCGGATGAGACTCGGTGACTACCCCGAGGCGGCTGGCCATTTTGCCCAACGGGCGAGACCGCCAATACTCAAGAACGGCGTCCGCACAAGTGGCGTCCACGATGGCAACGCATTTACCTTCATTGGCAACGTAGAGCGGGTCGAGGCCCAATAGCTCACACGCGCCACGCACGGGCTCTGATACCGGGATAGCCACTTCATCGATCTCGATGCCCACCTGAGCGGCCATCGCAATTTCATTCAACACGGCTGCAACACCGCCTCGTGTTGGGTCGCGAAATACGTGTAAGTTAGACTCGAATCGGTCGAATAGCGGCCAAATCAAGTCCAGGATCGACGCTGAATCGCTTGCGATTACACCCTCGAGGCCCAGGTTTTCTCGCGCTGACAGGACCGCAATGCCGTGGGCGGCAATCTCGCCACTCAACAAAACAACATCGCCCGGTTTGGCGTGACGCGGTGAAATCTGTGCCTTCGGATGTACTCGGCCCACCGCAGCGGTACTGATAAATACGCCGTCGCCCTTGCCCCGATCCACGACCTTGGTATCTCCCGTCACTATCGGAACGGGTATGCTGCTCGCTGCCTTACTCATCGACGCGACCACGCGGCGCAGCTCTTCCAAGGAGTAACCCTCCTCGAGAATGAAGCTTGTCGAAAGCGCGATTGGCAATGCGCCACAGACCGCTAGGTCATTGACCGTCCCGTGCACGGCGAGTGCTCCGATGTCGCCTCCGGGGAAAAATAGGGGCTTTACTACATGTCCGTCGGTCGTGAACGCCAGGCGTTCGCCGCCAAATTCAAGCACCGCACCGTCGTGCATCTCGCGCAGCCAGGGGTTGTCGAATGCCGAGGCAAATACATCGGCAATGAGTCGTTGGCTCATCCGGCCGCCCCCGCCGTGGGCCATTTGTACTGTCGGGTGGTCAGTGAGTGGTACGGGGCAATTGGCAGCGAAGGACGGTGGGCTATCTGCAATGTCAGTCATGGCACTTATGGCGTGGCGGCACGCTTCAGTCGACCATAGCGAATATAGGCCGCGCACGCTCCTTCCGACGATACCATAGGAGCGCCGAGCGGGTTTTCGGGGGTACAGTTGATGCCAAATGCGGGACAGTCCGGTGGCCGCAATACGCCTCGCAATACATCTCCGGCGTGGCAAAGTGGGGATTCTTCGGCGACCAGGTGCTCCACCCCGAATCGCCGCGCCGCATCGAAGTCCGAAAACTCGGCGCGCAGCTCAAGGCCGCTTTGCGGGATCGTGCCGATCCCGCGCCAGGCGCGATCGCAGATCTGAAATACTCGGGCAATGACCGCTTGAGCAGGCCGATTCCCTTCGCGCGTAACACTGCGCGCATATTGGTTCTCGACGCCGGCCCGTCCCTCTTCGAGTGCCGTAATAGCCAAATAGATACCCTGCAAAATGTCCACCGGTTCGAACCCAGTCACGACAATGGGGATGCGATATTCGCTGGCGAGCGGCTCGTACTCCTGTGTTCCCATAATTGTGCAAACGTGTCCGGCCGCGAGAAAGCCTTGAACGACGTTGTCCGGCGCACTGAGCAGCGCTCGTATGGCTGGCGGCACCAGTACGTGGGAAGTCAGAATCGTGAAGTTCTTCAGGTTCAGTTGATGGGCTCTCACGACCGACATTGCATTCGGTGGCGCAGTGGTCTCGAACCCGACCGCAAAGAACACGACCTGACGATCGGGATGCCTTTGTGCGAGCGCAACTGCATCGAGCGGTGAGTACACCATACGAACATCGGCGCCCGCGCTCTTGGCGCGCAAGAGATCCTCACGGCTGCCAGGAACGCGAAGCATGTCTCCGAACGACGTCATGATAACGCTCGAAAGCTTAGCAATCTCGATTGCCTGATCAATGAGGGATATCGGTGTAACGCAAACGGGACAACCTGGGCCGTGCACGAGCGTGACGAGTTCGGGCAATAATTGGTCGACGCCGTACTTGAGAATCGAATGGGTTTGACCCCCACAGATTTCCATGAGAGTCCAGGGCCGCGTAACCTTCTGCTTGAGTGCCTCGGCAATTGAGCGAGCCCGCGTCGGGTCACGATACTCATCCACGAACTTCATGAATGATTCTCTCCGGATTCCGCTGCTTGCAGGGCGTCCTCGTCCGCGCTCAGCCGTGCAATGGTTTCAAAGTCGTCCAAGATGCGCTGCGCTTCCTCTTCATCGAGCACGGCAATGGCGAACCCAACGTGTACAAGAACGTAACTCCCTACCTTAGCGTCCGGGGCGTATCCAAAACAAACGTCCCGCTCAACACCTCCAAAACTAACCTTACCCATGACGAGACCCTCGCCGGGTTCATCCAATGAAACTACTAGTCCTGGAACGGCTAAACACATGTGTCTTTCTCACTAGTTTTCTTGAGATGCATCTGGAGTCAATTTTTCAGAATGTCGCGTTTGGGGCCGGGAGGAGTCCCGCTAATGTCTGGGCCAAAGGCCAGCACGCGCTATGAGAGTCTGTCCCAAACTAAGGCCGCCGTCATTCGCCGGTACTTGATTATGCACGAGGGCACGAATTTGTTGCTTTGCTAGCGCTTCCACGCACCCGGCCGTTAGACGACGATTTTGGAAGCAACCACCCGTTAACGCTACCACTTTTGCATTCACGCGCACCGCGATTTCTACTGTAGCCGCTATTAGGGCGGCATGAAATCTTGTTGCTACGACTTCGTGGGCCACACCGTTGCGAACGCCGGAGACTACGGCTTCGATAAGTGGTGCTGTGTCGAGCCACCAGCGGGGATTACTCGGATCAGTTTTGTTACCAGGCTCGGCGTCAGTCACTCGCAAGGGATACGGGTTAACTACGGACCGTCCGCAATGGCTTTCGAGAAGCATCCCGCCCCGGCCTTCGAAACTTACGCGCCTAACCAGACCGCTCAAGCTTGCCACAGCGTCAAATAGACGACCGACGCTCGATGTCAGCGGCGTCCCGATGTTCCGCTCGAGCATCTTCAATATTAGGGCGCGCTCAGACTTGGGTGTGTCCTCCACCGGGGGCAAATCATCCCAATCAAACACTTTTGCGCCAAATGTGTTCCAGAGTAACGCGATTGCTGCACGTCGTGGCTCTCGCGCGGCCGCCTCTCCCCCTAGCAGCGGATAAGGCTTTATCGCTGCAACCCGTTCGAAGCTCGCGCAGTCTCCCAGCAAGAATTCTCCGCCCCAAATCGTTCCATCGGGTCCAAGTCCGCTACCGTCCCATACAACTCCAAGCACGGCCCCCGAATGATTGGCGTCAGCCAGGCAAGCCGCGAGGTGCGCGTGATGATGTTGGACGGCAACCCGCTCTATTCCCGCTAGTTGACCGCCGGGGGCAGTCAATTTTTCCGCGAGCTGTGTCGAGGCGTAATCGGGGTGTAAGTCATGCGCGATAATGTCTGGCGTTACGGCGTAAAGACGCAGAAAATCGAATATTACTCGTTCGAAAGCCTGTTTCGTCTCGAAGCTCTCGAGATCTCCGATATGCTGACTGATGAAGACACGGTCGCCAATGCCCAGAGCAATCGTGCTCTTTTGATGACCACCGAGTGCAAGCACGACCCGATTCGAGTCTGGAACCGACACGGGCAACGGGGCGTAACCGCGGGCGCGCCGCAAGAATTGGGGCTCACCGCACACTATGTGCACGACGCTATCGTCCATGTGCCGCTCGATTGGCCTATCGTGAACCAGCCAAGCATCGGCTATATCGGCGAGCCGAGTGGTTGCTTCGCTCGGATCGATGCAAATGGGTTCCTCACTCAAATTGCCGCTCGTCGCCACTATCGGCAGGTTTAGCTGCTCGAGCAAGAGATGGTGCAGGGGCGTAGTAGCCAGCATGACACCGAGGTGCGGTGTATCGGGCGCTACCCCTGCTACGATGGAAGATCCCTTTCGTTTGCGACCGAGTACAATCGGCCCTTCGGGGCTCTGCAGGAGCGCCTCCTCGGCAGAACTGACGTCGATGTGCTCGCGCGCTTGCTCGAGGTTTTGGACCATGACAGCAAGTGGCTTTTCCCAGCGGTGCTTGCGTTGCCGCAGCAGGGAAACCGCGTCTTTTTGGGTCGCAGCGACAATCAAATGAAAGCCGCCCAGCCCCTGCACCGCGACAATCTGCCCCTGTTGAATCAATTCAGCGGCCCGTGATAGGGCAAGATCAGGGTCGATTACGTCTTGAAGGTGTCGATTTACGAGACGCAGCTGAGGACCACACACTCTGCAGGCATTGGGCTGCGCGTGAAAGCGTCGATCGAGCGGGTCGTCGTATTCGCGTTGGCAGTCTTCACACATCGTAAATATCGACATCGATGTGTTCGGTCGATCATAGGGTAGGGATTGAATGATCGTAAAGCGCGGGCCACAGTGAGTGCAGTTAGTAAACGGGTATTGGTACCGGCGGTTGCTTGGGTCGTCGATCTCGCGCAGGCAATCGGCGCAGGTTGCAATTTCCGGCAGAATGGTTGCGGAAATGGGGCCGCGCTGATGGCTCGCTAGGATTGCAAAGCCTGTCTCGGGCACTAGGACGCAGGGTTCCTCGATGAATGTGTCGACGCGGGCAGGACTAGGCGCCGCGGAAACGACCGTGGATACGAACGCCTCGACGGATTGCCGCTCCCCCTGCACCTCCAATAACGCCCCCTGATTGTCATTTCGAACCCAACCCGAAAGATCCAGGGACTTTGCGGTGCGATACACAAACGGCCTAAAACCCACGCCCTGCACTCGACCCCGCAATCGGAGGCGAATTCTGATGATGCTTGACGGCTCGGGATCGGTCATTCGGCAAGCCAACTATAACCGGCTTTTGCCTTTCATGCATGGGCCGATGCACGGACTAGCCGTTTCGAAGTAAAGCAACGTACCCGGCTTTATCGAAGTGCTCGTCCTTGGTAAGTGCATCACGAAGACCGCGAGCTTTCATGGTCACAAAGCTAACGCAATCCGTGAACGAATATCCTTGGTCGAGATGCTTGTTCAGAAATTTGGCGGCCTCAGCGAACCGGTCAGGGTTCATCCATTCGACTATGCAAGCCTGTGACTTCAGCGTGGAGTCTATAAATGGCGCTACGAGATGTGCCTGGCCGCGCGCACAGAGCAACGTCACGGTTTCATCGAGCACATAGTCCGTAGTAACAAATCGAGCCCGCCGCTTCGCTGCGCTGGCCAGAACCTGCGCGGCTTTCTCATGCGTCTCATCGCGCTTGATGAGCAGTGCGTAAAACCCACTGGTGTCGATGAACGTCTCACGTGCCATAGACAATCGCATCTATCTCACGGTTCGTTAACGACTTGCCCTTCCGATCAGCCAGCTCGGTAAGCTTGTAGAATGCGTCGTCAGCATCCACGGTTTCTGCCCGAATTGGCTCAAGGCGAACAACTGGGCGACCACGGTAGGTCAATACGAGCGTTTCGCCACGCGTAACATCGCCCACTATCTTCTCAGCTTGCTGCCGAAGGTCGAGCATTGATATCGTTCTCAGTCTGGGCATGCACTAGAGTTTAACTTGAAGTTCAACTTCTGCAACCGGTATTTAGGAGCCCGGCCTTGCCCGCGGGAGCGACCAAAAGTCGTGACTTCTGGCATTAGGCGAGCCATTCCGGGTTTGCACCACGAAGACATCGCCGCGATCAAGGACGGCTTCAGCGACTCAGAGCAGCAAAAGTTCCTCGCGTGCGTGCAGAAGCATTAGCCAATTCAGCCGGCTAACATCATTAGGGACCACCGAAAATACTCCACCCATGACGATTGGTTGTCCGCGTATAAGACGAGATACCCGCGCAGCTTGCGCCTCATTTCCGAGTCACACCGGGCTTCACTCGGCACATATCGAACACTCGCAGTCCCAACCTGACCAGTGAGCCATAGTGCCATTCGAGGAGCCTTCCGTCGACAATCATTTCTTCGTCTGGGCCCTTCCGTTGACTGGATTCATTCTCGGGCATCCCCAGCTTTCCGACTAAGAGACGCGTGTTTCCTCGCCGAACTGGCACGCAATTAATGCAAAACTAGTGTGCCGGCTTACAGCGCTCGGATGGAGTAGGGGCATCTTGCGGTATCGGAACAAAGCGGGTCTGCGGTGGTTGGGCCAGGCATGCAATCGACGTACTGTGGGCAGGAGGTTTCTTGTTGGCAACCGCAACCGCAAGCGTTGCCGAACATCGTCGTATTGGCAGGGCATGCGTAGTCGATGACCTGGCACTGCGTTGCGCTCGAGCTTACGTAGTGGCGAAAATACTCCGCGCTCGGGTTGCAGGCGCCTGCATCCAATGTCTTTGCGCACCAGATTTGCGAGCAGCAAATGCTCAGTGGATAGCATTGAGCATTTGCGGGGCAGCTACTTTGACTTGAGATCTGAACATCGCCGGCATTGCAAACAGGCATTGCCAAGCAACACACGCCGTCACCACCAACCCCTGTTCCGCCCACCGAAGACTTACCACCCGCACTTTGCGCACCACCTGTAACGCCGGCGTTGTTGCCACCCAGGCCCGCGCCGCCGGAGATGCCGGCGTCGCCCGGCTCGATGTGAGTGGTGCCGCCACAAGCACTCAACAGGAACAGAGACACGGCGGTTATCAGAGGCTGCGGTGTGGAAAAATGAATACGCATGCCCCAATCCTCGCAAACCTCATGCCAGTCGTAAAGGACCCGGTCAAAATGCGCCCCCTTCTCGAAAAGTCAGGGAATTCTCGAGGGGGAGGGTTGTGCCAGCGTGTGCCAGTATTCGCGGGGATCAGCCAAATCGATCTTGGTCGCAGTGGTTTCCGCGCACACAAAGTGCGCTCGCAAAGCGCGAGGGCCGCGAGCCAACTGGGCCGTCACGGCAAGAATAGGCCCCGCCCTGGTCGCCTGACGGTCCCATTGTGTAGCCGTGAGTACTCATCAAGCTCTGCTCAGGCGAGCGACGAATTAGAAGGTGCCATCAACGCGCCCGATTCAATTGCCGCGCTTCACTTGTTCGCCCACGATTGTACATAGGGCAGCTTCACTACCAACGCCAGACTCGACCGCTCTCAGCCTTTGGTCGCACCTACAGGCAAGGCTGAGCTTCTAAATACCGGTCGCAGAAGTTCAACTTCAAGTTACACCCTAGTGCCTGCCCAGGCTGAGAACCATTTGGGTTTCTGGTGCGCACCCTGCTCGAATCGAGTATTGCTTCCCGGTTCGGGTGGAGCGTAACCTGAACTCTGATGGCTCAGCGATGCACCAAGCACGGCCTCGGGGCAGGTCCCGACGGGATGTGCGCCATCTGTCATCGTGAATTGTGTGGCTCGCTGGAACCGCCCTCAGACGGTAGCGTCGCCTACCGGATCTGGATACCACTCGGACTCGCGATCTTGGGGCTTGCGGCGTTCGGTGTCGTGCGCCATAGCGGCTTTTTCTCGCCTCGCGAACTCGCCCCCAAGCCCCTTGCCGTCGCAGTCACGCCTAGTGGCGTTTCCGCCGAACCCGCGATGCTACCACCGGTAGCCAGCGTCGAGCCTACGCTCGCGGTCACACCGCCTGAGGTGGGCTCATCGGCGATTGCCGAACCTGCACAGGTCGATGCCCGAGCTGCGACGCGTCCAAACGGGTTGACCGCCGGCTCGACTTCGACGGCGCTGAGGCCGTCTCCCGTGCCGTCATCAACCCCAGCACCGAACCAAGCCGACGTGCAACGTGTTGTCTCCACCATTCCGATTTCACTCTACGAGGCCGATTGGTGCCCGCATTGTAGGCGTGCCAAAGCATGGTTTGCCGGGCAACGACTGAGCGTCACTGACTACGACGTGGACCACGACGCACAAGCCAAACTGAAGCTGGTCCAATACAATCCCCGCGCCAGTCTACCCACGATTGTCATTGGGGACCAGGTGCTCGTCGGGTTCAGTGAGGACTCCGTCGCGCAAACGTTGGCGGCCATTGCGAGCCGGCGGCTCGGAACAAAAGTGACGGTGAGAACAAAATAGAAGAGAGCGTTCAAACCGTTGCAACCAATGCCGCTTCGGTGATTCGCGTATCGTTGGTTACCAACGTCGCTCGGAGCACGCGCGCTGTCGCAACCAGAATGCGATCTGCTGGATCCCAGTCGCGTGTGATAGCGAGGCTGGCGAGTTCTTTCGCGATAGCTGGCGATATTCCGCAGCGCCGGACGAGTGGCTCTGCCGCCGCGCGATCCAGCCATTCATCGATGTCAAGCCCCAAACGAATGCGTCCGCGCTCAACCAGCGACGCAACTTCCCAGAATGTGATTTCCGAAACCCAAAGCTGGCCTGCTTCACTGGCCCTGCGCACGGTGCGGCGTTGGGCGGACGAGAGGCGCTTGGAATCGTCTACCCACCAGAGAAGCGCATGTGTATCAAGCAGCGCCGGAGTCACTGCCGCTTGGCCCTGGTCTTGGTCTTGGTCTTGGTCTTGGTCTTGGGCAGTCGTGACGCCCAAGCACCGATGGGGACCGTGGGTTCGATCACATCGCCGAGATACGCAACTGTTCCGCGTAATGTGCTCTGCGGATGGTCAGTCCCGGCCGAGCTGCTTGGCAAGACACGCGCCAACGGTTTTCCTCGCTTGACCACCAGCAGAGGTTGCCCGGTACGCGCAACATCGTCGAGCAGCGAGAGGCAATGGGTCTTGAACTGAGAAACGGCGACCGACTTCACTTGACCATTTATTATGACCACTTTGACAATAGGCGCAAGTATCCCCTTTGTCCCAGCCTAATCCCCACACGTCCGCGGAGTCGCTGCGCTGGCGTGAGTGCCGGCGTGCGATGGCCGAACGCATGAGCTACCTACTTCAGGTCACAGACTGCAGCAAG
>PMCK01000440.1:15113-17134 GCA_003154095.1 Myxococcales bacterium
TCGCCGTCGAACGGCCACCGAATGTGATCATCGTCAGTGGTGACCACGCCGTATGGATCTACGCGGTCACCTCGTTGGGTTTTCCTATCATCCGGGCGTGGTGAGCACCGCCGTCGACGAGGACACGACAATCACGACTTTACTGCGCAAAATCGACGGATGCCCCAAGCGATGAACTGCCGACTGAAGACGAAGCTAGGGAGTGCGCAGAATTGTTCAATCAACACTGGCTCAGCCATGGAGAGGAACCGATCCTTGAGTCAGAGCACCAACTCCACATTGACTTGAGCCAATTGGCGGCTCTCGAGAGCCTCAAAAGAACTGCAGGCGAGTGCTTTTCGAAGCGCGGAGTCGGCTCAGGATCGCCCACTCACTCACCGGCTCCAGGGCAAAGTTCACTGACTCCAAAACTCGACGGATCCAAAATCGACTCATACGTGACGGATCCTTAACTCAACCACGTTCATGAAACAGAACCGGCACCGAGACAGAAAGAACATCCCGTGCCGCTGTTCCATCAAGAAAAGCCGACAAAACACGTCGGACCCGACTGACGTAGGCTGGGCGGTAGTGGTGGCTTTCACCGATTCGGCGGCCAGGGGCACCGAATTTCGCACTCGCTCGGTTAGCGGTCCGGTCGGAGGTCGCCAAACGCATGGAATTTATCGGGATCTTTTGTGCTCGAGCACACCGCGCGCCGCGAGAACTCGTTCCCTGTCAAATCCCGCTCGTGATATCAGAGCGGAGAGGAACAGAACGACACATGACCACACTCCGTACAGACATTCTTGCCCGTGCCGCTAATGTGGCGCGCGGCCTCGCCATGGACGCGGTGCAAGCATCGCAGAGCGGCCACCTCGGCTTACCACTAGGCTGCGCGGAAATCGGCGCGGTGTTGTTCGGGCACGCGCTCGTTCACAGTCCGGAGCACCCCGGGTGGCTCAACCGCGATCGCTTCGTGCTCTCCGCCGGCCACGGCTCCATGTTCCTCTATTCGTGGCTGCACCTGAGCGGCTACCGCGACATGACGCTCAACGAGATCAAGCGCTTCCGTCAACTGGGCTCGAAGACGCCCGGTCATCCTGAGCTGACGCACGCGCCGAGCGGCGTGGAAACCACGTCGGGTCCGCTTGGTCAGGGCGTCGCGAACGGCGTCGGCATGGCGGTGGCGGCAAAAATGGCCGCAGCACATTTCAACACCGCAAAACATACGATTTTCGATCATCACGTCGTTGTGCTGCTCGGTGACGGCTGTCTTCAAGAGGGTGTCGCCAAAGAGGCCATCGAGTTTGCCGGTCACCAGCGGCTCGACAATCTAATCCTGATTTACGACTCGAACGACGTCACGCTCGATGCGATGGCCAAGGAGACCCAGAGCGCCGACGTAGCCGCACGCTTCGCAGCGAACGGTTTCGGCGTTCAGACCGTCGACGGCCACGACATGGTCGCCGTCCACAAGGCTTTCGAGCACGCTAAGGGCACCGGGGAAGGCAAGCCGCAGGTGATCATCGCCAAGACCATCATCGGCAAGGGCATTCCGGAGGTCGAGGGCACGCAAAAGGCACACGGCGAGGGCGGCGCCAAGTTTGCCGACGCGGCGCGCGAGAGGCTCGGCCTGCCCGCGGAGCACTACTACGTGGATCCGGCAGTTTCGAGCTATTTCGCGGAGCACGCGCAGGCACTCGGCGCGCAATACGACGTCTGGGCCAAGACCTTCGTGGAGTGGGGTAAAGAGAACCCGCAGCTCCGCGCACAACTGGAAAGCACGCCGGCTTTGCGGCAGCTGCCATCGAGCGATCGCAAGGACATCCCGTTCGACACGGCCGCCGCCCTGGCCGCGGTCCCGGCGTTCGGCAAGGACACGAAGGTCGCGACACGCAAAGCAGGCCAGGACGTGCTGCAGCCGCTCGCGGCCAAGCTGCCGCTCCTGATCGGCGGCAGCGCGGATCTCTACGGTTCGACGCTGAACTACATCGGGGATCTGAAGGCGGGCAACGACGACTTCAAGCCCGAGCACCGCG
>PMCK01000440.1:17200-27627 GCA_003154095.1 Myxococcales bacterium
GGCTTGCGCTTGATCCCGAATCTCGACGTAATCCGTCCAGCAGATCCGGAAGAGACCGCGGGCGCGTTCGTCGCGGCGCTCGAGCGCATGGACGGGCCGACGCTGCTTGCGCTCTCACGCCAGGCGGTGCCGCTGCTCGATCAGATCCCGGTCGAGACGCGGCGCCAGGGCGCGCTGCAGGGCGGCTATGTCGCCAAGCGCGAGAGCGGCAAGCTCGATCTCATCCTGCTCTCGGCGGGCAGCGAGCTGCAGCACGCGTTGAAGGCGGCCGAGACGCTTGGCGCGGGCGTGCGCGTGGTGAGCATGCCGTGCTTTGCTCGCTTTGAGCGCCAGCCAGCGGCGTACAAGGAAGAGGTTCTGCCGAAAAGCTGTCGCAAGCGTGTCGCGATCGAAGCTTCCGTGTCCACCACCTGGGACCGCTACGTCGGTCTCGACGGCGCGACGATCGGAATCGATCGCTTCGGCATTTCGGCACCCGGCGGCACGGTAATGAAAGAGCTCGGCATCACGGCGGAGCATGTCGTCGAGGTCGCCCGCAAGCTCTAGCGCGCGGGGCGAGGTACGCGTGCCTTGCTCCTACATTGTATCAACTCCAAATGCCTCAAGCAACGCAGCCGCAGCTTGGGATGCCGTGACTTTTCCTTCGGTAACGGCCAATTCGAGCGGCAATATGCGTTCCTTCACGGCCGGATGAGCGCGCATGGCTGCAAGCAGGCGTTCGTTTATCATGCTCCACATCCAACGCACGAGTTGCTGCTGCCTGTGCGTCGTAAAATCGCCAGCGTGTGTTAGCGCCCGGCGGTGAGCCTCGACCAACGTCCACAATTCGTCGAGCCCCCTGCCGGTTCTGGCACTGCACACGACTGCCTGAGGTGTCCAGCTTTGGACTTTGGGTCGCATGAAGTGTAGGCCCGTTGCGTATTGTCTGCACGCGAGTTCAGCCCGCTGCACATTGTCGCCGTCCGCCTTATTTACGGCCACGATGTCGGCCAATTCTAGCACACCTCGCTTGATGCCCTGTAGCTCGTCCCCTGCCCCTGCCACCATCAGTAACAAGAAGCAATCAACCATGTCGTCCACGACTGTCTCGGATTGACCCGTCCCGACTGTTTCGATGATTACAACGTCGAACCCAAAGGCTTCGCAGACGAACAGTGTTTCACGCGTCTTGCGTGTAACGCCGCCCAGAGTTCCCGAACTCGGTGAAGGCCGAATGAAGGCATTCGGATTGGCAGATAGTTCCTGCATGCGCGTCTTGTCGCCCAATATGCTGCCGCCCGAGATCGTGCTCGAAGGATCTATGGCCAACACGGCGACCTTGTGCCCAGCCGCGGTCAATCGCCCGCCGAGTGCCTCGATGAACGTGCTCTTGCCAGCGCCCGGGATCCCCGTGATACCGAGCCGCAGGGCCTTGCCCGTGTGCGGGAGCAATTGCAGCAGTAGCTCCTGAGCCATGGCTTCGTGCGCCGGCAATGTACTTTCGACAAGCGTTATTGCGCGTCCAAGGGTAACCCGGTCGCCGGTGAGAACGCCTTCTGCGTATTCGGCGACAGTGAGTTCACGCCGAAGTGCGATAAGGGGCGAAGTGATTGTCGGGTGGGGCATGGTAGATAGGTGGTCTGGCGGGATCTGTAGCACACCCGGAGGTAGGGGCGTGCCTCCGTGCACGCCCCATCGCGACGCGACACGACGAAACGCCCGGTAGGGGCGTGCCTCCGTGCACGTCCCCAATCGTTCAACCAATGCCCAGAGAGCGACCCAACTTATCCAAAAGGTCCATTGCCGCTTCGGTGATCACCGTGCCTGGCGGGTAGATTTGGTGCCCCCGCGAGGTGTCTTGAGTGACGGCCGCACGTGCTCACTGCGTTCCGCGCGTGCGGGGACCCCAAAGCCGTGCTCTCTCCGCTTCGCTGCGTTGCGCGCGGCTGGGCTACCCGGTACCGGGGGGCTTCGGGTTGGCGTTTTCACTCGTGGCTTGGTTCAGCGTCATCGTGATGCCATTGTCCCTTCGCGACTGCTAACCGCAGTGCATGTCGCGCAAGCAGCACCCTAGGGGCCCGCACAGTTGTGCCTGCGGCAATAGACGTTAGTGATGCGTGGGTTCGGCCGGCAGCAGAGCTACGCAACCTCGCGGGCTGGAAAGGGCCAGGGCGTTAGGCTAATGTTTGCTCGATGCCACTCCCGTCACTCGCGGCCGACGAAATTGCACGGGCATGCGAGCTTCTGACTCGACTGTATTACCGGGCCCCCCTTCACAAGGTTCACGTCCCTGCCACTTTTCTGCCCGAAGATGTGGATTGGTTGCAGGCGCGTTGTCTTCTGCCTGGCTCAGCCGTTCGACTGACTCACGCCTCACTGCTCACAGCCGTATTGTCCGCGAAACAACAATGGTCGATCGAAGCCGGTGCACAGGCCTTCACAGCGAGTCTTGATTCTGACGATCCTCCGCACGGGGCCTTTCTGGAGGCCGTGTTGCTGGCGCACCTCACGCCGATGCACGAGTTCGAAAGTCGCTCAAAGCTGTGCCGGGTTTGCGGTCTCGAACAGGTCACGGACGTCGACGCCGCCAAGGATTTTCTGCGCTGGCATACTTGGGGGACCGGGATCCCGGGATCGGTACCGTGGGCATGCGTCGCGCTTGGTGAGCTGACGTCCTGGTTGCAGCGAATACCGAGCGAAACTGCACGCGGACGGCTCTTGACGATTCTACACACACTAGATACTCTGCCCGGTACCGCGCGAGTCGGGGCGGCCGTCGCGGCCGTTTCCGCCCTCGGATACTTCGATGAAGGCAAACGTCACGAGTGTTCGCGCGGTGTCGTGGAGACTCTGGCGTTCTCTGGCATCCTAGAGGCCCCCCCACACGTCGGATTCGCAACCCGTTTTGTGAGCTACGCCGAACGCGACGCTCGTCCCACCGTCCGCACCGAATGCGACGCACCCCTCGGATTCTGGAAGGGAGCCCACGGGGTCAACTGGGCTGCCGTAAAGAAGCTTTTCGGGTTCGATAAGGATACGCAGATTCCGCGGCTACAGGCACGAACACGGTGCCGGCCCCGTCCGCACAAACCGCGTTCCACTCCCCTGAAGACCTCACTGAAGCGGCGTGCGCCTCTCGTCGGGGATGCCTGGGTGGTTCGGCTGCGCGAAGACGGCTTCGTGTTGGTGTACGTGTGGAAGGTTGAGCGCAAAAGTCAACGCTCACAAGCACTCGTCGAGTACCTCGATTGGTTCGGAGCAAGCGTGCCCGCGCCGAACGAATTGCCGCCGCTCGGTGTCCGTGGCCGCAAGGAAGGACGCTGGCAGATGGTTGCCCATCGCCTCGACGAGACGTCCGGCATCGCGCTTGTGGCACAAGGGCTGCCTGGACCCGCCACCAAACTCGCCGCGCCTGACCGGACACCTGTCGGCTCGGCCACGGAACTCGTGTACCTCGCAAGGTGGTGCTTCCCCGAGCTGGACGATTAGCCCCGGCGGCCACCGGCCATCTCGCGGCGTCTAGGAAATCTAAAGGCCAGAAGCACGTCGCGGGGAGTGGACATAACGCCCAGTACGCGTGGCAGTGCGTGCCTTGACAAGTGCGTGCCTTCCCTTGAGAAACGCCCAGTACGCGCGGCAGTGTGTGCCTTGACAAGTGCGTGCCTCCCCTGGCTAGAATCTCTCGGCATTTCGCTGCCGCCTGAGCTCCGCGAAGCGCTTGCCGAGTCTGACGGTGCAGTTGGGGAACACGGTCTAGGGCTCTTCTGGCCCTCCGAGCGGATTGCTGAGGACAACCTCACCTTTCGCTCAAATCCTGACTTCCGCCACCTTTACGTGCCGTTCGATCCTTTGCTCTTCTGCGCAGATGCTTTTAACGGCGACCAATTCGCGTATTCGATCTGCGGAGGTGTGATTTCCCGCGCCGACATATTCGTTTGGAACCACGAGGACGACAGCAGAACATGGGTCGCTCCGTTCCTGACACGCTACTTCGAATGGTGGACCTCCGGTGAACTGAAGGTGTAGTCGAAGAGCCGTTCAACTCTGGTTTGCACCTGCCAAGCGCCTGAAATGTTTTGCCTTGACCCGACGCATCTTGTCGTGATGCGCTTGCAGGTGAAACCATACCCGTTGGGCAGACCTAGCGATCGTGCCTTGAGTTGTCCACCGGGTCGAGGGGCTTCGTACTGACATGCGGAACCGGTGCGGCGTTTCGGTCGTTCGAAAGCTTGCTTGACGAGACGAACAGTTTCGTTATGCTTCTAAACGAAACTATACGTCTCGTTATAAGGAGACCGAAAATGAACAACAAAAGGGTAGTGATATTTGGTGGAACTTCGGGAATTGGAGAAGCCACGGCGCGGCTAGCATCGTCCCAAGGTGCCAAGGTCGTGATCGTGGGTAGAAACCCCGGCCGACTCGAGGCGGCACTCTCACGATTGCCGGGCGCCAGTGGAAAGACAGCGGATGGCACAGATCCCGAAGCGGTCGCTCGCGTGTTCGAAGGTGCTCCACCGTTCGACCATGTGGTCGTCTGCGTCAGTGGCGGCAAAGGCGCGGGTGCGTTTCGCGAGCTGGATCTTCAGGCAGTGCGTGATGCGTTCGCAGCGAAGACGCTGGCCCAGCTTACGGTCATCCAAGTGGCTGCACGCTCGATGAAGTCGGGCTCGATCACGTTGGTAACAGCTGCCTCCGCGCGTTCGACGATTCGGGGAACTGCCGGGCTGGCGGCGGTAAATGGGGCACTCGAAGCGGTCGTCCCCATCTTGGCCCTCGAACTGGCGCCAATTCGAGTCAATGCGGTAAGCCCAGGTATCGTGGACACGCCTTGGTGGGACGGCATGCCTCGTGAGCAAAAGGACGGGTTCTTTCGACAGGCGAGTGCGGCGCTGCCCGTGGGGCGCGTCGGCAACCCGGACGAAATCGGACGCGCTATCGTCTTTCTCATGACCTCAGGATTCACTACTGGGTCCACATTTGTCGTTGACGGTGGCGGCCATCTTGCGATGCACTGACGGCAACTATGGCTCGGACAAGAAGCGAGGACGCCAGGCAAAGAATCCTGGACGCGGCGTTGCGACGCGCCCGGGCCGAAGGCTACGGGAAGCTCACGATCGATGCGATAGCTGCCGAGGCGGGCGTGGGCAAGCAGACGGTTTATCGCTGGTGGCGCTCGCGCGCGGAGGTCGTGCTCGAGGCGCTACGCGAGAACGCCCGGACAATCCCTTGGGATGAAAAGGGGAATCTCGAAGCTGATCTGCGTGCATTTCTCAGGGCCACGTTTCGCTATGCCAGCGGAAAAGAGAGCACAGCTCCTGTGTTGCGCGGGCTCATGGCGGAGGCTCAGCTCGATCCAGCATTTTTGCCCCACTTTCGCGTGTTCATCGAGGAGCGGCGCCAAATCCTGCGCCAGTTGCTCCTGCGCTACGCTTCGAAGGCCAGCGAGGTGACCGTCGACATGATTTTTGGCGCGATGTGGTATCGCATGCTCGTCGGTCACGGCAAACTCGACGTGCGGTTTGCTGACACGCTGGCTCTTCTCGCGGCACGTCAGGTGTTGTGCCCGGACAGGTCGGAGACGCTGTGCAGCAAGCGTTGATCCCACTGTTACGTGTTGAGCAATGCGCACACTTCGCCGCTAATTGACGTGGGTAGTTCTGAGATCGTTAGTTCAGAACAGGTCGCTCAGTTTGCTGAGGCTCTCAAGCACCATCAGGCTCTGTTCGTGCGTCTTGCCCTAGAGGACCAAGTGAGCCCGATTATCAGTAGAAATCTACGCAGCATGAGTTTCGAAGCTGTCGACGGGCCTGCCCAACAAGCGCTTGCAGTTGGCGGCTTTGCCTTCTGGAAGGTCGAGCTCAGCGGCGGCAGTGGCTGCGCGACAATTGTACTGCCGCCGCTTGTTGTTGCGCTATGATGAGTTGAAGCCGACTTGATGGGCCGCAACTGAAGCGCAAACTCGTTAGCCAGACTTTCAGACGCCATGATCCTCTACCGCCCAACTGGACTCACCGAGCTGCGCCTGGTGGCGGCTACAGGTTGGACCGCGTGGCCACCACGGCTTCCCGAGCAGCCGATCTTCTACCCAGTTCTTTCGCTGGAGTACGCCCGCAAGATTGCGCGCGTTTGGAATGTGAAGAGTGCCTCTTCCACTTCCATCGGCTTCGTAACACGTTTCGAAGTCCAAGACGCCTTTGCTGCCGGGTACCCCGTTCAAGTTGCGGGCGGACGTACTCACGAGGAACTTTGGATTCCGGCGGACGAGTTGGGAGAGTTCAATCGCCACATCGTTGGCAAGATCGAGGTTCTGGAAAGTTACCCGGGCCCTAACTTCGAGGGGGAGATTGATTCGATCACCAGGCTTCCAGCTAGCTTCTAGGCCTGCTGGATGACGGGGGTTTCCTTGAACTGCTAAGTCATTGACGGACTAAGCCAATGGCTTATACTTATCTGGTGAAGTTCACTTGGGATCGAGCGAAAGATGCCGCGAACAAGCGCAAGCATGGGATCTCGTTCCAAGAAGCTAAGGCACTCTTTACGTCCAGCGTAGACTATCTTGAAATCTTCGATGAGCAACACTCCGTCGACGAAGACCGGTTCCTTGCAATTGGGCCAATAGCTCGTGGTCTTGTCTTGGTTGTTTGGACCGAGCGTAGCGAGGATACCGTGCGAATTATTGGTGCTCGCTGGGCAACGCGACCCGAGCAAGAACTTTATCGCGAGTACTTGGAGGAAGGCCAATGACCGATATTCCTGAATTGACAGCGCAGCAATTCGCAAGAGCCATCCCAGCTCGTACGCGAAAGAGAATTTTGGCAGGGGAAATCGAATCCGGTGAGGATATTGTTGCACTGAGGCGCTTCGTTGGTCTCACGCAAGCAAGATTCGCCACTGCCATGGGGATAAGTGTCCACACTCTTCGGAACTGGGAGCAAGGGCGCCGTTCGCCCGAAGGACCAGCACTTGCACTCCTGAAGATTGCGGCCCGTCATCCTCGAATTCTCCGAGAAAACCTAAAGAACGCAGCGTAACGATTTCGAACTGCAGCGATATTGCCAACCGCTGGCTAACTCTTGCATGAACTCGGCAGCTTTGTTGGCTGCTACGTTGTTGCCGCCGGGCGCTGTGGCGCGTCGAACGCGCTTCAATTTTACAGCGCCCGGCTGTCTTGCGACCTGACGCGATTCGGCGTTACTGTCTGGGCTGCGAGTTATGCAAAGGCCGTTATGCAGACGGGCCAATTGCCAACTGCGAGTGGTGCAAAGGTTGGCACCCCCGCGCTCAGCGAGCGAGGGATAGAGCAACCTCCAAGGTGTTGAACGCGAAATGAGCCAAGATTGCGGGCCACAAGGACCCCGTGCGACGGCGGAGGTAGAGCAGCATTGCACCCAAACCGCCTGTTCCAATCACAAAAGAGATTCCGCCAGCCCAGTGAAGCAAACCAAACGCGAGCGCACCCCAGAAGAACGAGGCCCGTTTGCTCCAGGTCGACGAGATACGCCGCTCAAGAATGCCCCGATACGTTAGCTCCTCAATGACGGGTGCCAAGGCAATGTTGGCGACGGCGAACGGAACGCGAGCGCTTCCGAGCGCACGCCTCGTTTCGGCGGTCGGAATAACGTCCCCCACTACTCTCCTGAACCAGTCGATTGTCGGCGCCACGGCGAATTCGAATGCGCATGCCACGCTGATGCCTACGACGAAACCCAAGAGGAGAAGGCGAGGTTGGACAGGACCAAAACCGATATCGCTCACAGAGTAGCGAAAGCGGCGGAGCCACACCGCGGCGAGCACGGCTAACAACACCTCGGTGACGAGGAGAATCCACGGGACCGTCGAGGCGCTTGGCGCACCCCTGAGCGCGATGCCAAACGCCATTCCGACGGGAATAAACAACGCGGGGGGAAGCAGAATTAATCCCAGAGTAGGAAAGGTCTTGCGCATAGATATACCTTGCAGATATATCTACTAGGTATATGTCTACAGTGCAAGGTGCCGATGGCGCCGGTCGTGAACGCCGAACCGACTACGTGGTACTAGCGGTACTCCAGCTAGGGCCGGCAACCGGCTACGGCGTGCGCAAGCGCATCGCGTCATCGGTCGGAAATTTCTGGCAAGAAAGTTTCGGTCAGCTCTATCCGGCCCTTCGAGGTTTGACTGCGCGGGGGCTCTTAAGGGCACGTCCGGCGTCAGTTGGACGACGCGCCGCTGAAGAATTCTCGATCACTACCCAAGGCACTCGGGTCCTTCGAGACTGGGTTCGCCGCCCACCCCGTGTAGAGCCGGAGCGCAACGAACTTCTACTCAAACTGTTCCTTTCCGACCTTGATCCCCGCGTGGTCTTGCAACATGTCCAGAGTGCCCGGGCTGGAGCCGAGGTCGAACTCGCCCGACTTAGGCAGATGTTGGGTGACCTTTCGAAGAGCCTTGCAGGTGCCCCATCGCTTCCTGCGTGGAGCGCTACCGTGGACTACGGGGTCGTGGTGCAAGAAGGGCTCATTGAATGGTGCGATCGGACAATCAAGCGCCTGGAAGGATCATTAATGTCCAAAGCGTGCTCAATTCAGTGTAAAGAGACTCGCCCGTCCAGATCTGGGCGCACTCGCATGCGCAAAGCGCGTTCGGCGTCGTAGCGCTCAATGCAAGCACATGACGCTTTACGTCAAAAAAGACGCGCGCCGTAGGATACGCGTATGGAGTGGAGCTGCATAACTCCGGCTTGCAGTTGTCAAGCGCCGGAAGGGTTCGCCTTGACCTGCAGCCTCGTTTCGTGATGCGCTTGCAACTGAAGCCACAGCCGTTAGGTCGCGCGCACCGGAACCGTTCCGAACCAGTCCAACCCGGCACCAAAGCAATTCCGATGTCATCCAGTCAATTTCTCGCTCGGCAGCTCGGTAACCCCTCCAAGGTGGTTGGGCGCTTCTTGGCCCCCATGTGGAACAAGCGAAATCAAGCGCTGCATGATGCGACTTTCGCATCCCTGGCGTTAGACATCAATGATCGAGTGCTCGAAGTTGGGTCCGGCGGTGGTTCGCTTCTGGGCAGGATTGCCTCAGTCACCACCGAAGGAGTCGTCGTAGGCGTCGACATATCCCCGGCAATGATTAGCTACTGCACACGACGCCACCGACCCCTCATCGATTCCGGCAGACTCGCACTGGCCTGTGCAAGTGCCGACGCCATCCCATACCCCGATTGCCACTTCAACAAGATCTGCACCGTCAACTCTGTGTTCTATTGGCCCAATGTCTTCGACGCTCTCGCCGAATTCCGGCGGCTGCTGGAAGTTTCTGGTACCTTTGTGATGTGCTTTACCTGCAGGTCCTCTTTGCAGCGCAAGCGGTTTGCTGAGCACATCAGACTGTACGAACCTCAGGATATCGCGGACATGATGACTTCGAGTGGGTTTCAGAACCTGCACCAGCAGCTACTCTTAGACAGGCACAGGCAATTCGTTTGCATCACTGCCTCTTAGCGGCACTGTGCGGAGCCACTCGCAAGGTCACTTCAATCCAACGGAGTTGCAGCCGGAACGAGAAATGACGTGAGCCAGCCATCCTGCTTTCCACCAACAACCTGTAGGTCGAGCGGAATTGCACCGAAACTGGCATCCCTCCTCAATGGTTACGCGAAGCCTATCGACGTACCCGAAAGGATGCGGCGGTAGGAGTGGATGGCCAGACGGCAGCCGAGTACGAAACGAACCTCGAGGCAAACTTGAGGACGTTGCTCGACAGGGCAAAATCCGGCGAGCACTACCGAGCGCCACCGGTGAGGCGAGTGAACATCCCGAAGGGCAACACTGGAAAAACCAGGCCCATCGGGATTCCTTGCTTCGAGGACAAGGTCCTACAGCGGGCAGTGTCTATGGTTTTGGAAGCGGTATATGAGCAGGACTTTCTGGACTGCTCGTACGGCTTTCGACCGGGGCGCGGGTGCGGACATCTGACGCGATTCGCTGACGACTTCGCGGAGTTTCGACCTGCTGGGTCTAACGCTCTACTGGGGTCGGTCCACAGCAGGCGCACCGGTGGTGAAGCGAAAGACGATGAAATCCCGCTTTCAGCGCGCGCTACACCGCATCACAATGTGGTGTCAGCAGCACCGGCACTTGACAGTGAAGGAGCAAAGCGAAGCTCTCAATAAGAAGCTGAAGGGCCATTACTCCTACTACGGAGTTACCGGGAACTACCGGGCTCTACAGCGGCTGCACCAAAGAGTTGAACGCATCTGGCACCGATGGTTTGCGCTTCGCGTGACTCGCGTCAGCTAATGCCGAGCGCATGCTCGAGCTTGCCGAGCAAGTCGACGGCCGCTTCAGTGATCACCGTGCCCGGCGGGTAGATTTGTTGCCCCCGCGAGGTGTCTCGAGTGACGGCCGCACGTGCTCACTGCGTTGCGCGCGTGCGGGGACCCCAAAGCCGTGCTCTCTCCGCTTCGCTCCGTTG
>PMCK01000628.1 GCA_003154095.1 Myxococcales bacterium
CTCAGGGTGGTTCCGCAACGGGCGGTGCCGCAACGGGCGGACAAACGTCCGTGGGCGGAGGCTCCCCCATTACCGGGCCCTGCGACATCTATGCAGCCGCAAGCCCAGCAACCCCTTGTGTTGCTGCCTACAGTACGACTCGGCGTCTCTCGAGCACGTATCCGGGGAAACTCTACCAAGTCAGAAAAGGGGGTTCGGCGCTTGGTACCGGCGGCACGCTCCAGGATATTGGGACCACAACGGATGGCTTCGCCGACGGGAACGCGCAGGATACGTTCTGCGGTACCACTTCCACAACGGCATGCTCAATCTCGCTCCTATATGACCAGTCCGGCAGGGGCAACAATCTCAAGGTGGCGCCTGCAGGTTGTTACACGGGAACCGCATCTCAACCAGATTATGAGTCAGGCGCTGGCAAAAAATCGATAATGATTAGCGGTCACAAGGTTTACGCACTCTACATGATACCTCAGGATGGTTATCGCAATAACACTCCCTCGGGCATGCCAACCGGTAGCGCGGCGCAGGGTATTTATGAGGTAGCAGACGGCGCGCGTACGGGTACCACTGGCAATCCGGTTGGGGCTGCGTGTTGCTGGGACTTTGGAAATGCATCGACGAACAATTGCAACCAAGGCACAATGAATGCCCTCTTCTTCGGAACCGGCTATTGGGGTAAAGGCGCGGGCAACGGCCCGTGGTTCTTGGCCGACCTCGAGGGCGGTGTTTGGGCCGGAGGCACAGGACAATCGAATACACCGAATCCCAACTTACCGTCCTCGAATGTGCCTTTCGCCTTCGGCATACTCAAGACCAACTCGTCGAACTATGCAATCAGGGTCGGCAACGCGGTCTCCGGGAGTCTGACAACTGGTTATGACGGTGCCTTACCCAAGACGCTTAACCATCCTGGCGGCATCATCCTGGGCATAGGCGGTGACAACAGCAATTCGTCGGCGGGAACCTTCTTCGAAGGCGTCATTACAGCCGGTCGACCGTCAGATGCGACCGACGCGCTCGTCTTAGCCAATGTCCAGGCCGCTAAATACGGTCAGTGAACGAGCGCGCCAGCGCCTGGCTTGAGTGGAACCGCTCCGCAGAGGCTGCTGAGTGCCTCGACGGCGCCGCACTTTCTGCCACAGTTGAAGCGGGACTGAATCGAACTGTGTTCGTTCCAGCGGAGAGGGCGGACCTCAGAATCAAGGTTTATCTGGACCGGCCTGAGCAAGACCAATGGACGGCCGCAATCGATCTCGAGGATCCGAATGGCAAAAAGCTGGGTCATCGAGAGCTCAAGACGCATGCCCCACAATGCTCTGCCATTGAGGAATCATTGGCGTCGGTTGTATCACTGATGGTCGATGTAACGCGCGAAAGCGTAAGACCTAAGCCGGCGACTATTCAACAAGTTGTCCAGGCTGAAAGCGAGAGCATTGCGAAGGGACCCGCGACAAATCACACAAATTCACTACACGAGAGTTTGTTCATTCTTGGAAGCGCACGTGTTGGGCAACTGCCAGGATTGGGCAGAGGCATTTCCGTGGCTGGCGAATTGGGACCGCCGCATGGGTGGTTCGTATTGGTGAGTGCAACGGGTTGGGCTCCCACACAAGTGAGTGAGGCTAACTCAGGGGCGAGGTTCACACTCGCATCCGCTGATTTGAGTCTTTGCGGTGCGGCTGAATCGAGCGGGCATTTCGAACATTCACTTTGCGTTGGACAACAAGTCGGCTGGCTCGATTCACGCGCCTTTGGGTTTGACGTCAATCAAAGGAAGTCCACGATACTTTACGATCTGACATTCCGGGTAAGAACCACTTGGTGGGCCAGTGCGGCATTTGGATTGCACCTGGGGCTGGGCTTGGGTTTACCTTTGGTGCAAAACGAGTTTTTCGGCACCTTGGCGGACGGCTCGTCGGTTACCTTACTGACGAGACCCCTTCTGGTACCCATGGCGGAGTTCGGGTTTGGTCTGCGCGGTGCGCGTTTCGAATGAATTTGCGAGTGGTGTACGATATCCTTGAATAGATTCGTGTTGTGTTTCGTCTCTCGACTGTTTAGTGCTATCACTGAGGTGGCAAAGGTTGCCGCGGTGATTCAGAGTGCGCCAGCTAAGTCCGTCTATATCGTTGGAGTAGGCGATTTGTCGGCGGGAACAATGGATCAATGGGCGGCCGCCAGTGGCAATCCCGCAATCAGCCTGGTTTCGATGACCCCGACCCAGGCTGCAGCAACACTCCGGGCAGCGCTTGATGGAATTCGAACCAGTGCCGTAAGTTGCAGCTTCGCAATCCCAGCGCCCAGCGGGCCCGGGGGCATCGATTACACGAAACTCAACGTAACTTATCAGGCTGGCAATGGGACGGTTCAAGACCTGCGTCGCACGTCTAATGGGACTTCCTCCACTTGTAGCGGGAGCACGCTCGGTTGGTATTACGAGGCGATAAATCTATGTCCCTCGACATGTAGTGCCCTTCAGCAAGATGCCAGTGCCCAAGTAAAGGTCGTGTTTGGCTGCGACACCCAGACGTTCTGACAGGTTAGTCTGATTCCCGGTAGAGGGTTCTGGTTGTATTTGTCACATCGTCGCGAAAAGAAGCGGCGCTGGCAGGCGGAGTTTAGCGACGTGGCCACGCGTTTCGACGGCAAAGTGGGAGGGCTCGAGTTCGCGGTTGACTGGCTCAACCGCTTCTGGCCCGAAGCGTATGATCTCACGTTTTTGTACGCGGGCAATCTGTATTGCGCCGCCGCGGGGAAGTTGCGCTATACGCGGCTCAGTTTGCCCGCGAGATCGGCGGTCTCGCTTAGCGTGTCTCACTGAACGGACTTGTTCGGGAATGGCTCGTTTTGACTTGCCGCTACGAGCGTATCCTCGCGGAGGGCTGACTCGGATAGATCGAGCAAGGAACTCGGCAAAGATTGTGCGGCGCCGGAGCCCGTGGGCGCGCCGGCTTGCCGTAGTGTCGACTTCAAATCCGAATCGGTAGAAAACTGGAGCGAACGCGATAGCAGTGTCACGCTGTCGCCACTTTCGGGAACATCGGCTGAGATATAGCCGAGGCGACGCAACTGGTAGGTATTGCCGAGTTCGCCCAGCAGTTGGCTGCACTCGAGCCTGCATCGCTCTGCGTATTGCGTCTCGCTCCTCGCAGATAGGGCCTGAGCAAGAAAATGGTAGGATCGGGCCCGCTCCAGCTTGTCGTCCATTTCAGATGCCAGCGACACGGCGTTCTCTAACCGGTCAACGGCCTCTTCAGTGAAGCCCTCCGCAAGCGCCACTCTACCGAGAATCCGGTTCGCGCGGCAGCAATGCAGGTCATGCCTCAACGTCAATGACGCATTCCTCGATTCTACGAGATGGGCAAGGTCTCTTGCGCGATCGACGTTTCCGCGATCCAACATCAATAATCCCAGGCAGAGGAGAATTGAATGGTATAGTTCCCAGGTCGCGACGTCGGCCTTTTGCGTCAATTGCGCCGCTTCTTCCAGGCAGCTTTCGGCATCATCGAACTGTTCCCAAGCGTGTAGTGCCATGGCCCGCAGCTGCAGCCCGAGGGCCAGGATAAATGGGTTCTGCGGCGACCTAGCGACACGAATCACCTCGTCGGCCATGTCTTGAGCCTCGCTAGTGCGGCCGACGTCGAGATAGGCCATACCGACCCAGACCTTCGTCTTGTTCCGCACGAACATTACCTCCGCTTGGGCGGCTTTCTCACCGAATTGCTTCCAGGCAGCCTCGGTTTCTGCAAGACTGCCCCGGCGATAAGCGGCAAAGACGCGCACTTCCATCAGCCATGACTCGAGCAATGCGGTCGGATGCTCAACTACATATTGTTCGAAGGGTCGCCACCAGCGTGAGCGCCCAGCATAGCCCCGGACCAAATCGATCCAGAGTAGCGTGATCAAAGCGCCACCCGTTGCGTGGACGCGGTCATGTTCGGAAACGGGCGTCTTTCGGTCATGCTTGATGACGGCAAGAGCTTCCTCACAACCTGCGGCCGACTCGTCGAACCTGTTCATCAAGAACAGCGCATATACGCGCGCCATCAAGTAGCCCACGCGCGGCATCCGTCGACGCGAATACACGAATGGAACAAGTCGCTCGGCTGCCAGTAGGGCGGACTGCGAATGTCCTGAGTAGTTGTAGCAATTCGAAAGATAGGTGGTCGTTGCAAAGGAGTCGAGCAACCGTTCGAGCGTGAGATACAGTGGCCGGCGGCGCAGCCGCAGGACATTGATGAGCGCGGTAATCGCAACGGCAATCGTGACTGCCACGGCAGCTCCCAACAATCTACTCATTGGGCCAATTGCCCAGAGCAAGCCATATCGAAGGTGATAAAGGCGAGCCCGCTCAAGGTACTGTGGCCCATTTCGGTGGTCGTGGTAAAAACAAATTCGACCCAGCCGGTCGTTGAGCTTTCGCTCGAGCTCGCGGCGGCGCCACCACGGCACACAAGGTAACAACTCAAAGGCCCTTTGATAGGCCTCACGCGCATCGAAGTATGCAAAGCCCTGGTAACGCGCATCGCCCGCCTTGATGAGGTACTCGAGAGCCCGAATTTCATCGCCGCCTTCGGCAAAATGATAGCCGAGCTCGGCTGCGCGATCGCGCTCGTCATCGAACCGATACGCCTGAATATGCTCGGCGATATTTCTATGCAAAACCTTGCGGTTTTCCGCGCTTAGGCCCTGGTACAGGACCTCTCGTAATCTCGGATGATGAATGCACAGCAGTCGGTCTTGGACTTGGATTAGTTCTTCCTGTCGCAGGTCGTCGATTGCGTCTAGAAACTCCAGGTCCGTCGAGTCCACCAGGGTTCGCCCGAATTTAAGATCGATTGCGCGCCCAACGACCGCAACGGCCCGCAAAAGGGCAAAAGCAATCGGCGACAGCGTAACCAGGCGGCGATCGAGAGCCTCCGAGAGGCTGGCTGGCAACACCACAGCGTCGAGGGAATCCGGCAACGAGACGCGCGTGCGCTTTCGCTCAATCAAGCCACGCGCGGCAAGGCTTCGAAGTATTTCGAGAACGAAGTAGACATTGCCTGAGCTGGCACGCTCGAGGTCCTCGACGAGCGCTGCGCTTGGTGTTGCGGGTCCGAGCGCGGCGACTATCAGCTCACTGATCTGCACGCTCGTCATACGCTCGAGCTCGAGTAGGCGCGAACTGGCACGCAAATGCAGGAGCGACGCCGAAATGGGTTCACCGGCCCGTTCGGTCGCCACAATCGCAATATTGCCGTAAATACCCGCGCTCATCAAACCCGCCAGCACATCGAGGCTGGCCGCGTCCGCCAGGTGAATATCGTCAATCGCAAGGATCACCCTGCGATGTTTCGAAATGCCGTCCACGAACGTGGCAAAGGAATTCTGTAGCGAACGGCGTGCCTCCACGGGGTCCACGTGACGTTCGTCCTGTTCCGCAGAATCGTCACTCGCAGGCACGAGCGCCCGCTTGCCTCCGATGCGGGCCAAAACGGCTTGGGCCGCCGGTAAGTGTACGAGCGGCGCGATTAGCTCCTGTAAGACCTCATAGGGCCTACCTGCAAAACCGCGGCCAGTGGCGCGCGCAATGACGGCACTCTTGAGCCCCATCTCGAGCAACACTTCGTCTAGGAGTCGCGTCTTTCCCGCGCCAGCCGGACCCACCACAATTGTGGGAATAGGCTTCCCCGAACACGCCTTGGTGATTGCATCACGCAATTCTTCCAGCTCGCGGTTACGACCCACGAGTGCGGGTGTGCGAAGGTAGACTGTTGGATCAGGGTGAAAATCGATATCGGCGAATTCTGACAATCGCGCGGCAACCTCAATGGCGCTGGCGGGGCGGCTTGCAGGCTCCGGCATCAGTAGGTCCCGCACGAGGCGCGCATACTCGGCGGGTACATCGGCGCGCAATTCCCGCAAATCCCGGGGCCGCTCGGTCTTGGCCTTCAGCAATCGAACACCCGTCGAGGTATCGAACGGCAGTTGCCCCGCGGTTATTTCATAAGCCAGTACCCCGAGCGCGTATAAGTCACCGCGAACTCCCATCCGAGACCCAAGCCAGGCCTCGGGCGCCAAGTAAGCGAGCGTGCCTGCGACGTTATTGTCTTCGCGCTCGAGCCGTTCGGTCAGGCCACAGTCCATCAACTTCACTTCAAGCGGACACCCAGGCTCAGTCGGCAATACACGGACATTGGAGGGTTTGACGTCTCGGTGTACATAGCCGCGCGCGTGCATGAAACCAAGCGCGTCCGCAATCGACAGCAGCACGTGGAAGATCGATACGAGCGGCAACTCGCGAAAACTCGAGAGGTCCGCGCCCGCCAAGAGCTCCATTGTAAAATAGGAAGCACCCGTGTCGAGCACACCATAATCGAATACTTGCACCAACCTTGGGTGTCGCAGTCGCGCCATCGCGCGAAATTCTTGTTGCAAGTAGAGCAGGTTGCGCGGATCTTCGTCCGAAAGCCTCAGTAGCTTTAGCGCGACATCTTGATGGAGCAGGCAATCCTCGGCCCGGTAAACTACGCTCATGCCACCGCGACCGAGCTCCGCGATAACGCGATACCGGCCGCCGACGATTTCGTCCGGGATTATGCGAGGGGGGCGGCTCGTATGCACGACGTTCAAGACTACCCGCTGCTACGGCACACGCTGCACCTCAAATTAGGGATCAGCGCTAGCGCATTTTTCGGAGCATGACTTCATTCACCTACAGCGTCGCCAGCCGGATTCAGCATTGATGTCCAAGGAATGCCAGCTTGCAAGGACGATGTGACTTCAGGCCGGAAATCGCCGGGGCTTGAATAAATGGAGCTAGATCTCCTATAATTCGGTCCAGTTCTTACTGGGGTTACGATTGAATGGCTTATCGACAAGTAATTTTTTCAGGCTCATGTGTACTTTACGCTTTCACCGCTGCCGCTTTGGCGAGCATCGTCGCAGCCTGTAGCGGGCAACCGTCCAACATCGTCTGTGATACGAATAGCGTTGCAGGCAATAGCAGCCAGGATTGCGGCAGTGGAGGCGCGTCAGCGTCAGGCGGCACGTTTTCCACGGCCGGCTTCGCCAACACCGGTGGCGTAAAGGCAACTGGAGGCTTCCAGAGTACAGGGGGTTCGGCGACGGTCGGAGGTTCGTCGACAACTGGCGGCCAATCGTCAACCGGCGGCAAGTCGCAGGGTACCGGGGGCTTTGCGTCAACCGGCGGCCAATCGTCGACCGGCGGCTCGATGACTGGCGGCTCAACGGCAACGGGCGGTAATGTGAATACCGGCGGAGCATTGCCCACTGGAGGTTCAAATGCCGCAGGCGGTAACTCGGCCACCGGAGGCGCTCAGGGTAACGGCGGTTCTAGTGCTACTGGCGGAAAAACGAGCACAGGCGGTGGCGTCGCAACCGGCGGCTCTAGACCAACAGGTGGCACCACGAGTATCGGCGGTACGGGCACCGGAGGTACGAGCGTAATTAGCTCGAGCACCGGTGGCTCCAACGGCACGGGCGGCACACGCGCCACCGGAGGCACGGCAGGAGCACTGGCTACCGGTGGTGCCGGAGGCGCTGGCGGCGCAACGGGCACTTGTGGCGCGCCACTTGCGGGACAAGACGCGTCGAATCCTCTCAATCCAACTTATTACCTTGTGGATGAGTCGTGCATGCCAACGCCGACAACGGCGGCGGGGTTCATCGATCTCGAATCCATCACATATACTTACACGAGTCCTTCGCTTAGCCGCGTTACGGCAACGAGTACACCAACGAGAATCTTTTACTCATTCATTCCCGCCATCAACAATCCGAAGGATAGTCCCGTCTTCGTTATCTTCAATGGCGGTCCCGCGGGTAGCACGACGGGCGTGCTGTTCTCGTTCGGCACGGGCCCAATGACGCTGCACGTAGATCCCTCGACGCAAGATAGTTCACCCAAACCAAACCCTTATAATTGGGCTAAGCTCGCGAACTTACTCTACATCGACTCACGGCAGGCAGGCTTCTCCTACGGAATAGCCGCCGACCCTACCAATCAGAGTCAACGGTCGCTAGGCTACTCGCAGGACAACTTCAATTTTTTCGGAGACGCGGCGGATTTTGCGCGAGTGATCTTGCGAGTCCTCAAATCACAGCCCGCGTTGCAGAATAATCCGGTCGTTATCGTGGGTGAGAGTTACGGTGGCATGCGCACCTCAATGATGCTGCCCATGTTGCTGGATCCAGTCTCGATTGGGCAATCGACGCAGCCGTATTTCGTTGACACCGCTCTGTCTCAGGAAATTCAGAACCACTTTGCCACCGTGTTCAAGAATGAAGGCAACGTGCCGCTCAGCCGTGCGCGAATCGTTCGCCAGTTCGGTTGGCAGATATTGATACAACCGGGGCTCGATTTCTCCGATCAATATGCAATTCAAAATAGCACCGCCTGCGATCCCAGTTACTTGAGCACGCAGCGCATGCAGGCGATGGGCATACCTTGCCCACCGACTACCGCCGGTCAGGCACAAGCAGGAATTCTAACCAATGCGCGAATCGACGGCACCTCGACTCCGGCGCTCATGACACCGGCTTCATTTCAGAAACTGCTGGGCGGTATCGATCCGGCCACAATTGCGGGCCTGAACAGTTCGACGCGTTCTGGCGCTTATCGATTGATAACTGATGACTCAAGCTCGTATCCGTATGCGCCCAGCAGTTGGACCACGACTCAGGGGATCTTACCCACTTATGATCGGTACTACATAGAGCAGAACAATGTTGCCTACCCGTATTTTCAGATTACGTCCTCACTTACGCAACTGATTGGCTGGTACTTTCTGCAAAACCTATTGGACGTTCACACGTTCATCACCCGGGCCGCTCTCGACTTCATAATTATTCCCGAGGTCATTCCAAAGTCATTTATGGCCATCGACGCAACAACTCCGGTCGTTTCATCCGTGACAATCGACGACACGGAGCCGGCAGGTGTGGATCGTCCCGGGGAGATGATTTTTACATATCGCGATGTCCCGTCATTCGGAGTCGCGGCAGGGACGACGCGAACGGTGCGCTTTCCTACCTATATCAACTCGGCCCACCCAGTAACGGTCTACCAACCCGCCGAATTCTTTGCCGACATGAGCGCGTTCCTCGCAGAGACATTACCGGTAACTCCCTAGCCGCATCTTGATGGCGTGACGGCACGTGGACACTCCTATAGCAGATATCAATACGATCACTTCGCCAAGTATTCTTGCAAGAAGTAACGCAACGCTACGGGCACCAAGGCCTCGTGGGCCTTCTCACCCTGCCCGGTATCCACCACCAACGCTAGCGTCGTGCCGGCGTCGTTGACGGCACAACGAAAGTTCAAGTCTCGCAGCGGTGCCTCGGGCAAATGCAGTGGACAGGTCGCCCGATGCAGGCCAACCGAAGAGTAGACTCTGCCAAAGTCGAAATGCGCATCGTACTCGACGGGTTGGCGCGGCTGAAATCCAGCGGTCTCGACGCTGTGAATGATAAGGGTTACAGTCCGATTCTTTTCGAGCGCCCTGACTTGCTGCAGAAGCCCGGCTCCAATGCAGGTATCGAAGAATCCAACCGCATTGAGCGAAGCATCCGAGACTGTATTGAGCCCGCCACCACCGCAGCCAGCCGCTCCGGAATGACCCACCGCATACGCACCTTTGATGCTCAAACCATGTTCAGCCAGTACCTTTCGCACCTCGAGCATGAATTGCGCAAGCTCGAACTGGGGCCAGTTTTGCCCCTCGAAACGAAACACTGGCGTCACTAAAATGAGCGGTTCGATTCGATTTGAATTCACCAACTGCCGAACCACGTCCGCCACGACCCGCGGAAAAACGTAACTTCGCGGCGCCTGACCGCGGCGCGGCTGGCCATGCAGCGCCACGACGACACGGTACGCGTTGCCCTCTCTTACTCCACGCGTCAAAAGGATCTTATGCTGATCCTCGGGATCGCTCATTTCATATTCTCGAGTGCTGGCATGAGCAGGTTTCCAAGAAAACGTGAGTGTGCGTTCGGCGGTCGCAGCGTCGACTGTGGGGACTTCGGCTGGCAAATTTGAACTAGCAGTACTTGCTTCGCGATCACGTTTGGATTCGGGGCTAACCTGCGAAGCCTCGGCCGCGCGCCGTTCGGACCTGGAACACGATTGAGATTGGACCGCCACCATTAGGCAGCCAACGAAGCCTAACGCTCCTGATCCGAGCAACTTCACGCAATACGTCTACCCTGAGTGATCCGTCGAGTCGACCTTACAGAAGCGCGGCTCTCGGTCCCTGCCATTTTCAGTTTCAGCGTATTTCTAGTCAGAAATTACTCGGCAAAATATTCAAATCGCCCCGCGCCTTGACGTATCTGCACACTTTGATCGTATTTCGTGGGATATTCTCGTCCTTGGTTACAAGAGCTGCAACAAGTAGTGAAGGGACTATCATGAGTAAATCCGGACTATTTTCAGTACTAGGGGTTCTTGCGGTCGTCGCCGGCTGCGGGTCGAGCGATAGCAACACTGGAGTAGCTTCCGGTACAGGCGGAACAGGTGGCCTAGGCACCACCAACGG
>PMCK01000323.1 GCA_003154095.1 Myxococcales bacterium
GACGTGGAGTACTACCGCTGGACGCAGTGGATCTTCCTGCGGCTGTTCGAGCGAGGCTTGGCGTTTCAGGCAAAAACCCCAGTGAACTGGTGTCCGACCTTGGGGACGGTTCTCGCGAACGAGGAGATCATCGATGGCCGAAGCGAACGCGGCAATCACCCGGTCGTGCGCCAACCATTGCGTCAATGGCAACTTCGGATCACGGCCTACGCGGATCGTTTGGCGGATGAACTCGAGGGCTTAGATTGGCCAGAGACCAGGCAAAAGCAGCGCGACTGGATCGGCAAAAGCGAAGGGGCTGAAGTTGACTTCCCGCTCGTGAATCGCAGCGACTCCCTTCGATGCTTTACAACCCGACCTGACACGCTGTTTGGCGCGACCTACATGGTCATTGCTCCTGACCATCCCTTGATGTCGTCCATCTGCACGGTCGAACGGGCGGATCAGGTGAAGGCCTATGCTGCAGCAGCGGCACGGAAAAGCGACCTCGAGCGAACGGCGCTTGGCAAGGAAAAAACAGGAGTATTTACAGGGGCTTACGCTACGAATCCGCTCACCCTGAGCCCCATCCCCGTGTACACCGCGGACTACGTCCTCGGGGCCTACGGCACCGGTGCGATTATGGCCGTGCCGGCACACGACGAGCGCGACTTCGAGTTTGCGCGAAAGTTCGAACTGCCGATCGTCGAGGTTGTAAGTCCCGATGGGCAGCTGCACGAGCAACTCACTGAGGCTTTCGTATCTGACGGCATCGCAGTGCGCTCGGGTGATTTCGACGGCATGCCTTCGGCTGAAATGCGGGTGGCCATCGTTGAGCGTCTCGAGGCGAAAGGGATTGGAGTTAGCAAAGTCAATTACCGCCTCCGCGATTGGGTATTTTCGCGGCAGCGCTATTGGGGGGAACCAATCCCCATCTATTTCCCGGTAAAAGCCCAGGGAAATCCGCAAGAAGGCGGCGATTTCGAGATCGACTATACTCACCCAATTGCCGTCGATGATGCTGACTTGCCGCTGCGATTACCCGAACTGGATGACTATCTCCCCGGTGATCCTCAAGGGCCGCTCGTAAAGGCGCTCAAGTGGAGATTCTTTCAGAGAGACGGTCAGTGGTTTGCGCGAGAAACCAACACGATGCCCCAATGGGCCGGCTCCTGCTGGTACTACTTGAGGTATCTAGATCCAACAAACTCGAGTCAGCTCGTCAGCGAACGTGCCTACGACGACTGGATGCCGGTTGACTTGTACATCGGCGGCGGCGAGCACGCAGTATTACACCTGCTTTATGCGCGTTTTTGGCACAAAGTTCTGTACGACATCGGTGTCGTCAAGCACAAGGAACCCTTTAGTAAGCTGATACACCAGGGCACGATTCTAGGCATGGCTTTTCGCTGGTATGCCGTAGTGGGTCCCGAGGGACAAATACTTCGGGCAATCGATGGCGACGACGCGCGAGTCGTCAAGGGCGACGCGGACGGATTGCTGCGACTGAGCGACACGGGCGAAGTAGTGGAAGCTCGCTGGGTGCTCGAGGGCGATGTTGCCCTGCGCGATGGCCAGCCTACGCACCAAGAATTGGGCGTGCGCCTGGTGGGCGTGGCCGAAAAAATGAGCAAAAGCCGTGGAAATGTGGTCAATCCGGATGCCATAGTCGAGGAGTTCGGGGCTGATAGTCTGCGTCTTTACGAGATGTTCATGGGTCCCCTCGAGCAATCGAAGCCCTGGCAAACTAGTGCTATTCAGGGCGTCCGCCGATTTTTGGATCGGGTACACGGTTTGGCAATGCGCGACCTTTCGTCGGAGGCGATGTCGGATGAAACCGCGCGGCTCGTGCACAGGACGATTAGGAAGGTGGGCGAGGATATCGAGGCGCTGCACCTGAACACGGCGATCAGCAGCATGATGATCCTTTCGAATCATCTGGTCTCAATCAAGAGTCCGCCGCGTGAGGCCGTTGAGCGGCTGGTGCTCTGCCTATCCCCCTTTGCCCCACATATTGCCGAGGAGATTTGGTCTTCCCTCGGCTATAGCGCGAGCATCGCTCAATTATCCTGGCCAGAATATGACCTACGCCTCTGTGAGGACGCGCTCGTTGAGATGGCGGTGCAAGTCAATGGCAAGGTGAGGGGGCGCGTCACCATTGCCAAAGACGCTGAAACCAAGGCTGTGGAAACTGCAGCGCTGGCTGATGCAGGCGTTCAGCGTTTCATTGGTGAACGATCAGTGAAAAAGACCATTTACGTACCTGGCAAAATCCTCAACATTATCATAGAATAGACAGCATCCCCTGCTCGAATGTGCACTGGACTCAACTGCCCGAATTATGCTGAACAACAGCCTATGCATGAACAAGCGCAGCGGTGTGAATAACCTGTTGTTTCCCGTGAAACTTGGCCATTCTATTTGAATCGTGCCTTGGGGTATTCGGTTCCTCCGCAAGCGACCTTCACGCAAGCATCCACGGTCTTCATGTTACGAGTCAGCGAGCTCTACCCCTTCCGAAAACGCGCTTGTTTCCGTGCATATGCCGGGACAGCTTATCTCGTTGGCGCACAGGGCCTGGACAGCCCCGACTCCGCGCGCGCCGTAGGGCGAGCGTCATCGTGCGACACAGGAGACACAATCCGTGGTTGATTCCAAAAGAAGGAAGCCGAGAGGGCGCACGCGACTGCGAACGTCCGGCGCGGGGCTCTTGGGTCACTGCATGCGACCGATACTCAGCGTGTTGGCAGTTGGGTTGACGGCTTGTGGGTACTCGCCAGCTTATGGGGGGCTTCGTCCAAATCAACAGCTAACGGTAGCGGCGGCGCCTAGTCTTTCGCCAGAGAGCGGAGCATTGGCGGCCCTGTTGAGCGGATTGCGCGGCGAACTATCCCGAGCAGGGGCACTTCGAGCCGGAACGGGCTACCCGCGCGCGATGGTGGAGCTGCTTCGAGTGGATGAGCGCGGCGTGGGAGTGGCGGTGCAGCTAGGCCAACCTCGGGCCACGCCCTTGGCCCGGGGCTCTACGGTAGGGGTCATGGCTCGCGCCTGGATAGAGGACTCGCCGAGCGCAAAACCCTATCACGACACTGGGGATGTCCGCCGAGTGTCTACGGTTGCTACTGGAACCACCTTGGCGATGGACGCATTGGCTCACGACACCGCAGTCGAACAAGCGGGGCTTGCCGCGGGGCAAGCCATTGGCCGCCGCCTCCTCGGAGAAGTGGAACCCACGTTGGAACCACTCTAGGGGGGTCTCTCTTGGTAATTGTCCGACGAACTCGAATAATGTCACAGGAAGTCCGGCAATGGCGGATTTCCTGCCACTCTGAATCATGAAACACGGCCCGGTTTCATCCCCAAACAGTGGCACAGGAAGATCGGAAGATTTGATATTTTTGAGGACAAATCCTTCCGCGCCTTCCGCGCTTCCTGTGCAACACAACTCAGAAATCTCGCCAGGAACTTGGATAATGTCTCAGGAAATGCTGCCGAGTTTCTTCCTAGAGCGGAAGGTCGGAAGGTGGTGCCATCCAAATGAGAGGACGGCTCAGGAAAAACCCAGGACACCCCCTAGACTTATTGTAGCCCAGCGGCTTTGCGGAACCGCTTTGCATCCGTGAACATGTCAACGTTTGCGAACACGTAGGTAGCCTCTTGCTTGGGACCGGCACCGACAATTTCCGCCAGCTTGTCGATGGCCGGGTCCTCATACCGGGACTTATGACCTGCGGGTCCCGGCAGGCGGTAGTAAGCCACCTTGCGCTTCGACAACCCTTGTTGGAGCGGATCACGCGCGGCGATCGTTCCGGTGTCTTCGGCGAGAGAGTCCGCATCGTCGGGCTTCCATCCGGGACCAGCGTCAAAGACGACTCCCCCGAAAAGACTCTTGGCGGTGCCCAGGAATGCCTTTAGAGCTGACTTATTGGCCCGGTTCTGAGCAAAATCTTGGGGAGCCAGGAAGACCACCGTGCCCGCCTTCAACTCCCCTGCAACGCCCTTGAGTCCTTCTAGGGCAGCATCGAGGACACTCCCGTCGCGGAAGGCCTCCTGGCCCACCTCACGGGGTCCGAGTAACGCAAAGTCAAAACCTGTGGGAGCCTCGCGTTGCCAGCGCCGCAGCGTTCCCTGACCCGGAACGGCCAGGTGCGTCTCTTGGATCTCTACGAAGCGGTATTCCTTGAAATACCGCGTCGCAGGGACCGCAAAACCGGCACAGCCAACCGTAATCATCTCGGGGCGTACAATAACATGCCTTGAGCTGTAGGGGGCCGAGAACTGACTGGCGCAAGGCTCAGAAGGCCCAGCATTCGTGACCGCATGTTAGGTTCACGTTTAGCGAGATCTGATCCCAGAAATGTTGGGCTGCCAGTGAGACCGCGTCAGTGTCCGTTGTCCTCATGCCGGGAGTCGAGGCTCTGCACTCACCATCGGCGGTCGCGGGTACGTCTCCACCGTTCGCCTGGGCCTTGGCAGCCATGCAGTTTGACATGTCATTGACGATCGGGGCGCAGCCGGCGACAGCTGCGCAAACCAAATATTCGTTGCAGAGACCATTCGGGTCGGCTGTCTGAAGGCACTGACCGCACGGGTTTCCAGTTTCGACCGCCGGGTTACATTGAATTACCGTAGATGTCCCACCCGCCGCGGTACCACCGGTTGATCCAGAACCCCCTTGATTACCAGCACCGCCAGTCTCCGTAATTCCGCTGTCGAAGTTGCCGTCCGACGTAGTCACAGTGCAACCAGCGAACAGACAAGTGGCCACGAACCCCATCACTCCAACATTACGCCAAGGTATCATCGTCAATCTCCCTGGTGGTGACGCTAAAATCGTCTCCACGCGTTATCAATGGTACGTACCGTACTCGTCCAATCCTACGCAGAACCACGCCGATACTTCCCTAGCTCTACATGGTTCGGTGGCCCTGGGCAACCGTCGACTGCGATCTTTACCCGCCGGCCTATTCAGACAGTCGAATTACCGGGGCCACTCCTGTCGACCGACGCCGCACGAATGCCGCTACGAAACTCGCCAGCGTCACCAACCACCAGGGAATGTCGCCAACGACTCGGTAAACGGTCTTGCCCTTCATCCACGAGATCGACTGAGCCATTGCTGCGGACTCAAAGAGGCCGGTATGTGCCAAGACTTTGCCCGTTGGATCGACAAAGGCACTGATACCGCTGTTCGTCGAACGAATGAGGAATCTTCGTTGCTCGATGGCCCGGAATTTGGCCAGCGCCAAATGCTGCCACGGTTCGAGGGTATTTCCGAACCAAGCATCGTTGGTCATATTTACGATAAGTTCCGCGTCACGATGGCGGAACATCTTGTTCACGAATCCTGGGATCAAGTCCTCATAACAGATGTTCGTGGACACTCGGTGCGACCCAATTTGTAGGGGTTCAAGCGACGTTCCTTGGGAAAAATGGCCCGAGTTGGGCGACCATTCGTAGAGAATCGGGAATGTCTCGCCCAGCGGCAAATACTCGCCGAAAGCTAACAGGTAGGTCTTATCATAGCGTCCCGTCACTTCGCCGGACTGGTCCGTAGACAGAGCCGAATTGAAGAAGACGTACTCGCGGGCGTCGTCGACCGGTCGAACTAAAACCGAGCCAACCAGTGCCGGAACACCTAAATTTCTCGAAAAAGCGCGGGGTAGGGCAGTCGCGACGCTGGTTTCGTCGACCGGCCGCATCACGCTCGTCTCACTCCAAACGACGAAATCGACGTGGTCTTGTTCACGCTCTTTCTGAGTGAGTGCCAGATGACGTCGTAGCCCCTCCTCGATTTCGTGCCGCTTCCCGTACAGGCTCATGTTCGCCTGCACGATGCCAACACGGGCCCGAGGTGCCGCGTGCATGATTGAGTGGACCGAGACTATCCGGATGGCGCCATAAATAGCTGCAAATCCGGGGACAATTGCCAAGGGCAACACCCGGCGCCACTCGGTTGCTCGGCGTTCGAGTCGTGCAATGATCGGCTCAGCCAAGGCCAAGTTGAAGGCGACCAAAACAAGGCCGACTGCTATCGGTCCTCCGAGTTCTGCAAGTTGCAGCATCGGGGGCTGCCCATGCACGGTGGCCCCAAAATACCAAGGAAACAGCAAGGGGAAGATGAATTCACTGGCTGCAAACGCAAACGCAAAAGCTAACCGAAACGGCCAATTACGCCGCTCGGCGCGTGTTGATAGCCAACCGGCCAGTGCCATTCGCCCCGCTTGGAAAGCGCATAGCAGGGCCATGAACAAGCCGCACAGCACCGTCGGAAATCCGCTGAAAGCCCGAA
>PMCK01000560.1 GCA_003154095.1 Myxococcales bacterium
ATGAATCTCGAGGAATCTACGACCTGAGCTGGAAACCTCGGCTTGATTTGGCTGCGTCTCGGGACGAAAACGTCGTCGTGGCCGGGTTTTCCTGCCGACACCAGGTCAAGCGTTTTGGAAATAGCGATGCCCAACACCCGATATTTCCGCTGCTCGAAGTGTGCCGCGGATTGACGGGGGACCGCATCGTCGGGCGCCATTGAATACATTGTCGTGACCCACCGGCGGGCGACTGGATTCATTCGCCATTCATGGGCGCTGGCGGGGCCGGCCGCCACTTGCATGCGAGCAGGAGACCTGCTTGGGCAACCATTACCGACCATTCACGCTTTGGCGCCGAATGTCGCACAATCGCGGCAAAAGGAGCCTGTTGCTTGCTGGGGCTGAGCATCGGTTTGAGAATCACGCTTGGCAGCACCTCGAAACGTCGTAAAATGAGGTGCTGCATGATCTTACCTCCCGACACTACTACCAGTCTGTTGATTCGGCGAATGGGTGCCCTGTATCACAGGCTTGATCGTGAAATCGGTACTCGGCCCTTGGTGTTGCCCGACAGCACTTACTTTCCTGATCCTTTTACGTCCGATGAAAAGTCCGTGCGAAAACTCGTACGTCGTATGGCCTTGCACGCAGGAATGGCAGACGTTCCGATAAGAGTTAAAGGTATTGGCAACGAGCTTGCGGGTAGTTGTGAAAAGGGCGCCAATTGTTGTGGTGGCGGTTGTCATTCCGAGTCAACAACCGATGCCGAAGCGGCGCATCATGCGGAAGGGCAGGCTGCAAAAGCACAGTCCAATGCTGGCAGTTGCAGTTCAGGCTCCTGTGGGAGCTGTGGACCCATCCCTGATTCGGAAATGTCCGAACCCCGGTTGGTGGATCTTGGCGACTCGTGGCTAATTCAAATACCCACGAGTGAGTTCGGCCACGACGTAGTCCTTACTACCAACATCGCAAAAACTCTGGGCCTAATACTTCTTCTCGATACCCTGCCAAAAGGCGCCACTATAGACGAACCCGTCGACGTATCCGCTGAAATTGCGGGTACCGCGCTTGGATTCGGTGCACTCTTGCTGGAAGGCTCATACCTATATTCCAAGAGTTGTGGCGGGCCCAAAATTGGGCGGATCACTCGACTGAGTTGCGGTGAACTTGCAATTTTGACGGCTCTATTCGTTGCGCGCGGCAAGCACAAATCACGTGCCCTAAAGCGACACCTCGGGACAACTCAAGCGTCGGCATACCGCGAGGCGGAAGCCCTGCTCCTAGCTAGTCGGAATATCGTGGATATGCTTACGTCGGATCCGGGGAAACTGGCCTGTGGCAATTTCTCGCTGAGAACTTCAACCAGCCTTTGGGATCGTCTGTTTGGCGATAAGCGTTCGAATTCGAACAGTGCTATTTCCGATGGAGACTTCGACGTTCATGAACTCGAAGCCATGCTTGAAATCGAACCGAGCCCGGTCAGGCGCCGAAAGCCTCGTGCCCCCGACGTCGTCCACGAGGAACTAAGGGCCCTCGTGGATGACGCATTCGCCGAAAGCTCGAAGGATGTGTAGCCAGCTACCAGCAAACGAAGACGCACGAGTTCCCTACACTTTGCGTACTTGCGAATACGGATATTTCCGATTAATCCCAGCCACTAGCAAAATCTGGCTGCACTAGGTACCCAGCCGGGCCGGCACCACCGGAGTGACCAGGTATTGCCTACAAAATGTAAAATCAGGGGCCACCGCTCGTGCTTCTGGATACCTGATCGAAATTATATCGAGCTAAGCAGTTTGAAAATTGTGCCAAATCGTTATTATGGGGCGTCATGCCAATAGCTCAAGGCAGCTGTCCGGGTTGTGGTACCCTGATCGAATTTGGCTTGGGCGCGTCAATGGCCAGGGTCTGCGACACTTGCCATACCACAGTAGTACGATCGGACCGAGGCCTGCAGGACCTCGGTAAAGTCGCTGCTCTAGCTGACACCCCCTCGCCGATTGCAGTTGGCGATCAGGGCACGCTCGCCGGGCGGCCACTGGAAGTACTGGGTCGTGTTCAGCTCGATTATGGACTTGGGCCTTGGGACGAATACTATGTTTCATTCGACTCTGGCATGCAATGGGGCTGGCTTGCGTACGCACAAGGTCGTTGGTACGCGACAACACTTGTTCCGAATCTAACTGCGCCACCGCGCCAAGATCTGTCCGTAGACAGGGACTATGCACTTTCAATTGGAACCTTTTCCGTAGTTGAAGTCCGAAGCGCCAAGATAGTATCGGCGGAGGGCGAGCTCCCGAATCCAATAAAAGCGGGCACTCTGCGTTACTATGCCGATGCTTATGGGCCCCGAGGCGCGTTTGCAACATTCGACTACGATGACGGCACGGGCCCCTCCAGCGTCTATTCGGGATGGATCTTTTCCGATGCTCAGCTATCGGTGACAAAGCTTGGGCCGCGAACTGCAAGAAAGGTCAAGACTTCACTGCTTCAATGTCCAAATTGCGGTGGTGAGGTTCCCAAACTTCACGATGGAAGGTCTGAGCGATTGGGCTGTCCGTACTGCGGCGCAATAAGCGACATCCCTACCAGAACCGTCGTTGCTCAGCAGGAGAAGCTCCTGCAAATGCCAGACATTCCCATAGGGAATACCGGGATATTCGAATCAATTTCATACACGTGTTTGGCTTACATTCGAAGAAGCACCCATAGTGAAGACGAACTCTACCAATGGGAGGAATATCTTCTATTCAATCCTAGCGAAGGTTACCGCTGGCTCGTGAAGGACCCAGAAACCGGGTGGTCCTGGACAACGTTCGTAAACCCCGCCGATATCGATCGTTCGATTCTCCCCGACCGAATCCGACATGCAAATCAAACGTATGTTCAAAGGAATCGTAGTCTCGCCCGGGTGGACTACGTCCTCGGTGAGGTTTACTGGAAATGCTCGATTGGAGAGACTGTTTCCGTCATGGATTTCGCGTGCGGAAATGAAGTAATATCGCGTGAGCTGGACACGGAAGAGGTCAACTATAGCCAGTCGAGAATCGTGAGTTGGCCAAAGATTGCTGCAGCATTCGAGCTACCGGTTTCAGGACCTGGAGGTACTGGGATTCCCGCGGGTGGAGGAGTAATCCGCGGGGCCGTCGGTTGCGGTACTATCGCCGTAATCGTCGTCTTGATCGTAATCCTTGTCGTTGTGTTGGCCGTCGCGGCGTCGAGCGGCGGCGGAGGTTCGACAGGACCAGTTTTTATCGGAGGCGGAAGCAGTTATCGGGGTGGTGGCTCATACAGTGGAGGCAAATAGCCTTACATCCAGCGTTGAGCGTCAATCAACCGTCGCCTTTGTTCGCGTCGATAGGTCGGCCCTCGATTGGACATTGTATGCAAGAGTGATCATTGCGCTCTGTACAATCATAATGGCCAGCGACGCACTTGTGTTTCGCTGGCCAATTTCATACTGCAGCTCCGACATCAATCACCTGGCAAGCACGATAATTTTCTTTGCTGTTGGGGGCTTGGTGACGGGCACTGTTATCGGAATGCTAACATCGAGCCGTAGTCGCGGCGGACTTTCCCCGGGCTACGCCGTCGCGTCGCTGTCCATTCAGATATGCCCGTGGCTATATTGGCTGACTTTTGACGGGCGCATTCGCACTCAAACGGTGCTGGTGGTATTGCCGTTTATCGGCGGCGCGGGGCTGTCACTTCTCTTCGTGTGGACCATTGCCCACGCTATACACGCAGCAACTCCTGGAAGGTTATTGAGGGAACTGCTATCGCCGGGTTGGCCAATTGTCTGTGCGTTGGTTCTGGTCGCGCTGGCCGCCCTCTCAATTTGGACTGGTTCATTCCTATACGCAGCAATCACAGGAGCGGTCTTTCTCGGACTTGCAGCGATGAGGCCCCTAGAGGGGGTGTCGCCTAGCGGAGGTGCCCAATATCGACGCGCTTTTGGGTCAGTCCTTGCAATCGCGATGGGTACGACCATTGCCAATGCGGTGCTGGCAAGTCGCCAGCTTCCGACCGCAGTCGTTCGCTCATCGACTCACGCAATTGTACACTATGAGCGGGGACGACATCTCGAACTTCGCATAACTTCTTCACAGGAAGCATTTCACGTATTCGTCGGGGGGCGGCTGCGATTTTCGACTTTGGATCAGAATCGCTGGGCGCAGGCATTGACTCAACCGGCGCTTGCGCGTTCTCGATGCCCCCGACGGGCGCTCGTGTTAAGTCAAGGAGAAGGTCTCGCCGAACGCGAGCTGCTAAAGGAATCATGCATTCAATCCATAACGAGTGTAGTCAGAGATCGAGTGACCGTAAATGCGGCTCGCCGACAACCTTGGTGGCGGGAGACAATTGCCGACGCCTGGCGNNTCAAGTTGTCGAGTATGATCCTGCTGTTTGGCTATTGGAGGCACCGACCAGCTTGTTCGACATGATCATCGTAGATTTACCGGATCCTGATGATTACATTAATGCAAAGTATTACACGCGGTCCTTTTATCGTGAGCTTAGCAAACGCATGGGCCCTTCCGCACTGATGGCAATTCAAGCAACCTCGGCACTACGCTCTCCAAGGACCTTTGCGTCAATCCAGGCAACTGTGAGAGATGCTGGGTATTTTACTCTTACGTACCGCGTCGCAATGACTACCCTGGGCGAGTGGTCGTTCATCCTTGCAAGCGCGACGGGTGTTTCGAATATGCCTCGCCCGGATACTACAATTGCATTAGAAAGGGCCCCCTCTGTATCATTCAGTTTTCCACCCGACGCGGTGTCTGGCAAAGATGCTCAAGTGAGTAAACTGGACGATCCAGTTGTGCTAGAGTCATTTCTCGAAGAAAATGGAGAGGCTGCGCCATAGACACCTTACAGTCGTGTTTGCACTTGCCACCTTGGGGCTAGCCCTGAGTTGTGGCCGGCGTGATGCTAACACCCTGGAACGCCATCAATCATTGTCCTCAACCGGAAGGGTTCCGGCGGAATCGCCATTGCCAATTGCGTCGTCTGGCGCGTCGGTGCCTTCAATGGCCCCAGCTGCCGCGTCCTCTAACTTTCTCGATGCATCAAGTTCCGCGAATGACCAAACGCACGCAACCAGTGATATTGACGCGGGACCGATGTATTCTCGCGGTGTTGTCCGTGCCGGAGCCTGCCACGTCCTGGCAATTGGCGATTCTTTGACGGACCCGCGATCAAACGGGGGTGGCTATCTGAAAGCCTGGCGTTCGCGATGCCCTGAATGTCGATTTACCAACATTGGGCGAGGCGGTGCCATGGTGAATCAAATGCTGACTCAGGTACGGCGGCATTTGGCGGAATCTGAGCAGCAGTATAGCCACTGGGTTGTATTCGGGGGGGTAAACGACCTCTATAGTGATTTGACTGCAAAAAGAACCACAAGCAAGATTGAACGAGATCTCGAGGCAATTTATACGCTAGGGCACCAGCACGGTAGCCTCGTCATTTCCATCACCGTTTCCCCTTGGGGCGGCTTTCACCGCTGGTACACCAATGAACGAGGCTTGAATACGATTAAGCTCAACAATTGGATCGCTCAGCAGCGGAAACTTGGGAAAGTCGATTTCGTAGTGGAATCGGGTGCCGTATTGTCCTGTGGAAACCCGATGTTTCTATGTGAAGATGTTATGAAACCGTTTCGCGATGGGTTGCACTTCGGTCAGGAAGGACATCGTCGCTTGGGGGAATCGATAGTGACTTCCCTCGATGGCGCAGCTTGCGCCATTCCAGCAAATCACTGAGCTGAGGCGTAATTTTCCGGGTCATTCAACCCGCCTGAGGCGGAGTATGAACAACAAAATTGCCCCGATCACAGTCGATGCGCGTGAGCTGAATCCCCCGGATCTACCGCTTTCTGCAAGAGAACAGCTAGCTTGAGGAATTGCAGGAACACCTTTTGAACCCGTGCTATCGCTTGACCCAGTTAGAGGCGAAGCGTCAAATGTTGCTCCGGAATCGGGCCAAGTACCCACGGTATCGGGCTCCCACCATTTACTGGATCCGCTGAGGATTGGGGAAGAGCCACCATCGACACTTGTCGCCGAAAGTTGACCCGCCTCATTCGCCGATTCTTGCGGGTTGACATCTGAAGTAGATGCGTCAATTGGCTTATCCTTGGGACTTTCCAGCACGACGGAGTCGCTTGCGTCGGAGAATGTCGCCGCGTCGGCCAGCGGCGCCTCCGCAATACAGTCGTTGGGCATACCGGGAGTCAACGCGGCCGCAGATTTGGAGCCAATTGACAATGTTCCCGTGAAGATGATGCCCTGAAGATCATTACTGAGTGCACCAAAATACCACCAAGGGGTCGCATCCGGGCCGATGCATCTTACGCTGCCCTGGGGGCTGGGTTTTGGACCAATCTTCGTAGTTGAGTACGCAAAGTCCCCCGCCGTTCGATCGAGCCAACTTAGGGAGTCTAGCGCTCGACACGTCGATAGTAATTGCAAAATGCCAGTATCACCCGGGTCCCAATCACTCCCCGCAATCGGCGGCACCGTGCACTCGAGCAACATCAGTGTGGTCGTGCCATTCTCGAGCCCACCTCCGACCAACGCATTGCTAAATACCCAGGTGGCGTTCGATTCTTTGGGCCTTTGCCAGCCGTTAGTGGCCGTTACGACCAAGTCCCCTGAAGGACCCAATTGACAAGGCTGGTTACCACACAATGTCAGAAAGTTGAGTATCCGATCGACACTGCCTGGATTGGATTCACTGTCTCCTTCGATGGCAGCTAAGTAAAGACCCGCCAAATTGGCGCAAGGCTGCCCCGTGATTTCGATAAACTCATTGTTGCCGTCAGCTCCTGGGGGATCGATGACTAGCTCGTTGAGCCTGACGCTGGCCAATGCATTGGGCGCAGTGTCAGCATTCTCGGTCGCTCCGTCAATTGTGTTTGACAATGCAGTTGACGGGCAGAATCCGGAATCGGATTCGCCCGCATCCTGACTTTGATCGAGTGGCTGGCTCCCCTGGGTCAATGGAGGTTCCAGATTCGCTGAACAACTGCAGATAGAGAGCAACGAGATCGTGCAGGCCGCAAGGGGTCGAAATTGATTACGGTCAAAGTGGGGCATGAATGAGACTTCGCAAGTTGGAGAGGGGCGCGGCGCAGACTGCGGAATTCCGCCTGGGGAGAATGCGCCGCGCATTTACAATCTCGGCCAGGCAGGCTTGCCGGTTGCGCAAATTGTTCGGCCGAGTCGAAATGGCTCGGAACCATCGGGCTACCAGCGGTAACCACAGCCCCAAATTGCGGGCAATTGGCTCAACCCTGGACTCATTTTCTGGAGCGTCGCGCCCGTTCACATGAGCTTACCCAAGGATATCGGCGCAAATTACATGATGGCGCCTGACCGGCCGTGAACCGGCGGGAGCATCGTCGGGCGCAGGCGTTCGGTCGGCAATCGCTCCCCTAATTGAGGAACGATCAAACGCTCGACCGCTAATTGTACTGCCGTGGGCTCGGCGGGCACCAGGTAAACCAACGTAGAATGGCACACGGCTGCCATAGCGCGCGTTTCAAGAGCTGAAACTCCAAATTCCTGAAATGCGAGCATCCGAAAAATCTCGCCGAATCCGGGCATGTGTTTAGTAATCAAAGGCGAGATCGCTTCGGGCGTGATATCCGTGGAATCGAGGCCGGTGCCGCCAATGCCAATAATTACGTGGATACGCGAATCATCCGTCCATTCTCGTAGCAAATGGCGCAGCATGCTCAAGTCTTCGGTAATGATGCGCTGTTGGAGCACTTCATGCCCCGCCTGGCGCAGCAAGTCGGACGCAAGAATGCCGCTTCTGTCTGTCTCCGCGGTCCTTGTGTCACTGATTGTGGCGATTGCACACCCCCGAGCAATATCCGTGTCGCGATTCATGGCGCGATGGTACCCTGAACCCAGGGGAAAGTGGGCTACCAAATGGGCATTCGGGCCTTCCCCTTTCGGATTCGGCGTGCCGGTGCGCCATTCGCTAGCAGACGTCTGAGCAGCTACCATGAGCTTGCGACTCCAACTGTATTTCCACAAGATCACTGTTTTTTCTCTGGGTATTGCTCAGGTAGGAACCCTGATTCTCGGAGCAAATTTGGCAGGTTGCCGGCAGCAGACGCAGGATCACCCGAGCGGCGCGACAAGAACTTCGAATCGAGTCGGGCAGACTCGAGACCGTGCCTCGGCGTCGGCGTACAAATTATCGGGTCCCGCAGATTCCGTGCCGTCACAACCCCAGCCAAAAATTCAGGGCGATAATCGCGAGATTACCGCCGGTACGACAACGATCGCTAAGCCTACGGTCCGGTTCGTCGGTAAGGCGGGCGTCCGCTCCGCTAAGGGAAAATTTGGCATGGTCGTGTCGGTGGAGCCGCAGGCTACGCGCGTGGGCGTGGAAGTTCTCGAGGCAGGTGGCAGCGCAGTTGACGCCGCAGTGGCGGTCGCGCTGGCGTTGGCTGTCACTCACCCCAGCGCTGGAAATATCGGCGGCGGGGGATTTTGGCTAATTCACAAAAAGAATGAAGCTACGGCGGCTATCGATTTCCGCGAGACCACCCCTGCGATCCTGGACCGGGCGCGATTCGACCAAATGGTTCGTTCCGGAGGTGTCGGCGGCGATTCCGTCGGAGTACCTGGAACGATTGCGGGATTGTTCGAAGCGCATGCGCGTTACGGTAGGCTTCCTTGGAATCGCGTCGTAATGGGCGCTGTCGGTCTGGCCCAAAAGGGTCACCGTGTGGGCATTGCCGAAGCCACTGCCCTGCACAAGGCATGGCCGGCACTCAAAGTATCAAGCCAGGCGCGAGCGACCTTTGCACTCGAAAATGGCCGAGTTCCAGTTGTTGGAAGTTGGGTAAAAAGGCCCGCTTTGGCACGCACTCTGGAGATCATCCGCGATCAAGGTCCGGATGGTTTCTATCGGGGTGCGGTTGCTGAATCGATTGTGAAGGCCCTGAGAGACTCGAGTCAGTTGTCATTGAAGGATTTGGCCGAGTATCGGGCTCGCTGGCGCGCTCCACGACAAATCAACTATCGCGGCCTCTTAGTTGAAATGATGCCACTGCCATCGGCGGGAGGCGCAGCGCTGACCGAAGAACTAAACTTGCTGCAAGAGTACGATGTAGCAAAAATGCAATACGGCTCGAGTAGCCACATTCACTTGTTATTGGAGATTCAACGCCGAGGTGATTCCGACCGGATCTCGCTAGCAACGGACCCCGATCTGCTCGATGGTGCACGCCTGCAAGCGCTCGAATCTCGATTCCTCGATCCACACGCCTGGGATAGCTATCCAATCGATCCTAAGCAGGCCACTCCAAACCTACGCGACCGGGCGCCTGCAAATAGTCGCGAATCGGTAAACACGACTCATTTTTCAGTGGTTGATGCCGACCAAACCGCGGTTTCGGCCACAATGACACTTTCGGCCGCCTTTGGCTCGAAAGTCGTTACGGAAAGCGGAATCACGCTCAACAATACTTTGGCGTCCTTTGCTGAATCGGGTGGCAATCAGCCGCAGCCTCGGCGTCGCACCACGAGTTCAATGGCACCCACGTTTGTATTTGACGAATTGGGGCTGGTTTTGGTGCTGGGCACACCGGGCGGAGACAGCATAGCCAGCACTCTCATGCAGGTCTTGAGTAATCTTGTCGATTTCAATATGCCACTCGATGCAGCCGTTGATTCTCCCCGAGTCTATCAATCCTTTGCTCCGGACACGGCGCGCTACGAAGCTTTGCGACCCATCAATGCTTCCGTGCGAAAGCAATTGACGCGCATGGGACACAATCTATCGGGAAATTCCGCAAAGCTTGGTCACGCGAATTGCATTCTTCTTGGAGATTCTGATCTATTTGGCTACGCGGACCCGCGCGAGGGCGGTCTGGCACTAGCACCACGATTTGCCACATCACCCCGACCGTGAAAGGTACGGGCACCCGACTTGGCACGTTGGACGGGTGGCGCGAGCGCTACTAATGGATGGTGTTCGGTTCGCATTCGCATGACAGATCCTATGTCGCTGCAAAATGGGTCTAATGTAAACGGACAGCGCAGTCGTAATTACGATAAGCAGCCCTGCCCCAAGACCTCTCGTGACCTCGCCCAATTTCATCCAGTACAACGAGCCGGCCCCATCTGGAGCGGCAGGTCCTAGCTATTCTTCGATCTTCGACGAACCCTCGAATGCCGCGTTGCCCATTGCGTACACCAAGGTCCTATTCATATCACCCCATTATCCGGAGTATAAGCAAGTATTCGCGGCGCTATTGTCGAACAATCTCAGGCCCGTGCACATCGAGCGTCTATCGGACGTGCCGATACAGCAAGGGGCATTTCAGCACATTTTCTTGGATCTTTCCGTGCCGGGTGCCCTAAATTGGCTGGGCGAATATTGCAAGAGCGACGAAGAGATATTTCCAATTGCGCTAATCCAGCGCGGCGAGCGTGAGGGTTCGGCACTGGCTGCAGGCGCCCACGCAACCCTTCAACTCCCCATTGAAGCAGCGGACGTGCTTTTGTGTATCAAGCGCAATCGCGCACGAATCGAACGAAGTCACAGTCTCCAAGAATTGATGGACCGCGATCGGCGCAGGATTGCAACCACGTCTGTCGAAGGGGTACTGACTAGCCTGTGTCAAGACCTGCGAAACCCATTAGCGGCGGCTTTGGCCAATGTCGAGTACATGCGGGAAATCGACATCCGCAACACGGAGGGCGTCAGTTCGGAAGAAAAGCGAAATATCCTCGAAGATACGTTGGAGGCCCTAGGGAGCCTTCGGAGCACGCTCGAAAGCTTGGCAACTCTTGTAAAAAGGGAGATCGCCGAGGCTCGGCGCATCGTGTTTTGGGAAATCGTGCAAGGCGTGATTGATGAATTGGGACCCGATGGCAGGCTCGTCAGTCTTACCGGTGACCCGACTGTCCGTGGCTGGGCGGACGAAGAACTCCTACGTCAAGTCGTATCGACACTTATTCGTCGATCCCTGAGTTCTGCAGACCGGAACAACTCCACGCCGGTGGTTCAGATTCGCGTCTATGCGACGGAATCGGAGGCGCGCGTCAGCGTGCGTGACAATGGCCCGTCACTGTCTGCCGAGACGATCATGAATTTGTTCGAAGCATCTTATGCGATATCGTCGAGCGGGAGGACTGAGTTGCTTCTGGCCGTTACTCACCATGCGGTTGTGCGCATGGGAGGCGTTCTCGACTATGACCACCGAAATTCGCTCGGCAGCGTGTTTCGGATTCGACTGCGACTGGTACGGCCGAATGAATGAATAACGGGACTCCTCCCGTCGGGTTGACGCATGCTCACCATGGCTACCGGAGACGTCGGTGACCTGGTCGCTAAGCGGTTTCTTTCGGGGCGACTCAGTTACTCGGATCGATCAGCGGAAGGCCCAACTGCATTTGTCTGAATCCCCAAAACACGGGCTCTGGAACGAGAACGACACCGAACTTCTGATCAACGGCGGCTTGAATCCGTTTCGCAAATGAGACGATGTCACGCGCTTTAGCGTCAGCGTACGCCACGATTGCCAGGCTATGTCGCTCGGATATTCCGACCGTGCCGTGTCGGTGCCCCTTTTTGAAGCCGGACTTCTCAATCAGCCATGCGGCGGCAATCTTCGCGCAGCCGAATGACTGGGGGTACAGTGGCACCGATTCGCAAGCGAAGGTATCGCGGATTCCCTGAGCAACATCCGAAGACACTACGGGATTGACGAAGAAACTTCCGCAACCCCTTGAACATGGATCAGATGCATCCAGAAGCATCGATTTGGCCCTTCTCAAATGCAGGACTGCCTGACGAATATCGTTCACCGTTGGCGCACCCGACGTTTGGACACCTAGCTGTTTCCTGAGTTCCAAGTGACTGGGAACACTTGGCGGGGACAATTTCAATCCGAAGCACACGGACACAATCACGTAGCGCCTCGACTGAGGGCCCTTGAACCGACTGCTTCGATAGCCAAAGTCGCAATCGCCCGCTTCGATTTGGACGACATCTCCCGTTTCGCGATCGAATACGTCGACATGAGTGATTGTCTGGGATACATCTTGTCCATACGCCCCGACATTTTGTATTGGGGTAGCGCCGACACGCCCGGGGATGCCGCTGAGACATTCCAATCCGGAATATCCGCGAGCCACGGTCTGCGACACGAATGAATCCCAATCTTCCCCGGCGGCCGCAGTGACTCGCACCACGTCCCTCCCTACATCGTAGGCAATGCCACGTAGGCGAAGGTCGACGACCAATCCCGACAAGCCTTCATCGGCTACGATGAGATTGCTTCCGCCCGAAAGCACCCACATGGGTAGTGATCGCGAGCGCGACCAATTCAACGCCTGGCCCAATTGTCGCCTGGTTTCAATTACAGCGTAAAACTGGGCCCGACCGCCGACTCCCATTGATGTCAGCGTTGCAAGCGGCCTGTCCTTTTCGACGTTCAACTCATTCTTATGAATTTCGGTCATTGCCCTTACACGCCCTGAGTCCAGGACTCCTCGACACGAGCCGAGACTGCAGCCACAACGGTTTGGCGACACCGAGCCTGCCGAGCAAGCGTTTGCGTCGCCAAAGTCGTTTGGCACGCGCCTTGGTGACTAGGCATCGGACATCCTCTGATAAGGCGCCGGGGTCAATTCCCAAACGACCGAGCGCGTCCGCCAGCACCATCAAACGTTCGACCTGGGGTGCAGCGCTGTCCACGACCACCAGGATTCGGCCATTAAGTTTGACTAGTCCGCCAGAAACTATGCCTTGCGCATGTAGTGGTTTGCAGCAAACAGGCACGCCCCGCGACGACAAATAGGCCTCTATTTGTTCAATGAGGGACGAGGGATTCACGGTTGGCCAGCATAGTAGACCTCTTGCCTTGTGGCACATGGCGATGCCTTTTCCTTGTCTTTTTCCCACTTTTGTCGGCAGAGCGCGACAGGTGCGCGCCGATCGCCCACCCTCTACTACCAGGCCCCCTAGTTTCGAGCACATCGGCCTGCCTTGCTTCGCGGTCCTATTTCGACCTTTCATGGCTTAGCCGGCGACTCGATGACTGACTAAAAATTGCCCCCCGGGCACAAACCGCATAGCACGTCCGCGCCAAGGATAGAGTGCGTGTGTGTGTCATCTCTCGCGTTGGGTCTTACCGACTTAGTGCTGAGTGGCAAATCAATGCTTTGACCCTGCGATGTCATTATGTCCACTGCATAATGATGTGCGTCAAGGTAGGGTTACCGCATTTTGTACTTGGCCGTTTGGAAAAGCTGAGCGAGTATCAAAGATACTGCGNNAGGTTAGCGGTCTTGGGAGCGGTCATGTTTCAATATCAGAAAGTTCGTATCTTCGGCGGTTTTTTGGGCATTGCCAGCCTCGGCCTAACGCTTCTCACTGCACGAACTGCGTCGGCACAATACGACTGCAGTTCGTCGGACCCCTCGAAGTGGCCTCCACCGGCCAAGCCATACTTCATGATCGCCTTCGACACGTCCGGATCCATGACCGACGCGATCGCCACTGCGAATTCATGTGGTTACCCGAATAATAAGTTAGGACACGGCCGCTGTGCGATCAAGAACACGATTAAAGCCTTCTCGGGTCAAGTCAACTTGGGGCTGGCCAATTTTGCCAACGTGATGACGGGATGCACTAGTTGTTATGGTGGTTGTACATATCAAAGTTTTCCTGGCGCTGGTGCCGCTACAGGATGCGGGCCTGAACCATTCCCCGCCGACAATGTCAATTACCCCAACTCTGCTTCCCGGGCAGGCGCCAACATCTTGCAGCCACTTCTATCAGATCTCGATCCCCCGGTCTCTGGCGGCAACGCAAATTCATTATTGACTTGGGTCGACAACAACTGTACCGGCAGCACCGAACTGTTCGCTGATGGCAACACTCCGCTCAATGGCGTTTTGCGTGACATGTTCCGCTATTACTCGAATAGCTGGACGAGACCAGGTACCGCGATTACCTTCCCTTCTCCGCTTCGCACGGCGGCGCAAAATGAGCATGGCTGTCGCTCGGTTAACGTGATTCTGGTTACGGATGGGGATGAGACATGCGATACGGTTGCCGATGCTGTCGACGCTGCCAAGGACCTTTACAATGGATTCACAAATGCTTCCATCACTTGGACGTGGCACGTTAAAACGCATGTTATTTACGTTGGAAGCGCCGCAACCGCGGGCAATGCCAATCTGATCGCAGATGCGGGCGACAACGGGTTGAGTGACAATTCAATTAAAGCCTACTTGGGAGCGGATGAAACGGCGCTGAGTCAGGCGCTGGCCACTATCGTGTCCGGCGCACTCCTACCTGAAACTTGTGACAATCAAGACAACAACTGCAATGGATGTGTTGATGAGGGGTACACCCACTACTGCAACACAGGTGCGGGAAAAACCTGTTGCGCCTGGACTACTGCAGCCCAGAGAACGACCTGTCTAAACAACTACCAAGCCTCAATCACCCCATCCCTTCCCGCTGGCAACACCAATTTATTACCCTGCACGACGGCGGCGCAAGCGCTGCCGCAAGTTGCGCCGTCCCAGAATCCACCAGCGTCAGCGGCCACGTGGCTTTGCTACAATCCGGGAGAAATCTGCGACAGCCAAGACAACAATTGCAACTCCCAAGTGGATGAGACTCAGAATCGCTGCGGTTCTCCCCTGCACTGTCCGATTGTGGAAACCTGCAATGGCCAAGACGATGATTGTGACGGCATTGTTGACAATGGTGTCTGTTCGGGGTGTGTTCCTAGCAGCGAGACCTGCGACGGCTGTGACAATGACTGCGATGGAATCGCTGACAATGGCGTTGGTCTGGGCGTTGCCTGCGGTATTCCATCTCCGGCCTACTGTGCCGGCATGCAGACCTGCAACGCGCAAGCGGTGCCATTCCCGGGTGCCTGTGTCACAGTCAATTTTAGCCCCTGTAGCAACAGTCCAAAGACCGAGACTTGCGATGGAACGGACGAAAACTGCAATGGAATTATTGACGACGGTCTGCAGCCGACAGCTTGCGTCCCAACCGGCACGCCCGCTGGACTCGTCTACAAGGATACATATCCTCTTAGTCAATGTACTCGCGGCCAGCAGCAATGCATGGGCACATGCCAAGGCTTTGTCGGGCCAAGTACTGAGATCTGTGACGGCATAGACAACGACTGTAACGGACAGACAGATGAGGGCACACTTCCCGGTACCGGTATTCAGTGTGGAAAAAACACCGGTGAATGCAAGCTGGGCACGACGGCCTGCGTAGGCGGAACATTGGTGTGCCAAGGTGGCGTCAATCCAACGGACGAGATTTGTGACGGCAAGGACAACAACTGTAACGGTCAAACCGATGAGACCCCGTTGTTCGACGCACCACCCGCTACCGCCAACGGCTGCTGGTCACTACCGGGTGCGGACTGTAGTTTCGAAAATCTTCACTGGGGCATTCCCGCCGGCGCAACCTGTTTTGGAAACGGGTCGTTAACTGCGCCCTGCGGTCACGGAACACTTGTCTGCAGTGGCGGTGGTTGGCTCTGCCAAGGTGCCGACCTGCCAAGCGCCGAAGTTTGTGATGGCCTCGATAATAATTGCGACGGCCAAGTTGACAATGGCACGCTTGCCAACATCGGAATCGGCTGCGGTATCTCTTCTACGCCGCCCTGCAAGCTGGGAACGACGACATGTCAGTCCGGTTCAGTCGTCTGCGTGGGCAATATCGATCCAAAGGTCGAAACTTGCAACGGCATTGACGACGATTGCAGCGGTGTAAAGGATGACCACATCAGCTGGGTCGGACAATCCTGTGGAATTGCGACTCCTCCCTGTGTTCAGGGTACTTACGCCTGCGTAAATGGTCAACAGGAATGCCAGGGTGCAGTGGGCCCCCAGCCCGAAGTCTGCGACGGCAAAGACAACGACTGTGACACATTAGTGGACGAGACTCCGCTAAGTGACGCGCCGCCAGCCAATCAACAAGGCTGTTGGAATTTGCCCGGAGCCCAGTGCAATTTCAAATCATTGACTTGGAGCGCTCCACCCGGGGCAGGTTGCTTTGACAACGGGACGCTCCAGTACCCGTGCAGTGCTGGCAAACTTCAGTGCAACTCAGGGGCGTGGTCCTGCATGGCGCCGACGCCACCCGGCAACGAGATATGTGACGGCATCGACAATGATTGCAATGGAAAGGTGGATGACGTCACAACGGTAGCGTGCGTACCCAGTGGTACCGCCGGAAACCTTGTCTACAATGACACGTTTCCAAAGAGCCAATGCCAACGCGGTCACCAAACTTGCGGGCAATGTGCGGGTTTTGTCGGACCAACGCCGGAACTCTGCGACGGTATCGACAATAATTGCGACGGAGTGGTGGACGAGCAAACCGTTGGGGCCGGTGTCGCCTGCGGCACGACTCAGCCGCCATGCAGACCGGGCGTAATGGTTTGTGCAAACGGCACATTGACTTGCCAAGGCGGCATTGGACCGTCCATTGAAATCTGCGACGGCATCGACAATAACTGCAACGGGTCTATTGATGAAACGCCGCTCGCCGACGCGCCAACCGCGAATCAAACTGGATGCTGGGATTTGCCCGGCACGGGATGTTCATTTGGCTCTCTTACATGGTCAATGCCGCCCGGTGCCAGTTGTACGGACAACGGGAACGGCTCCGATAGGCTAGCCGCACCGTGTCACGCGGGGTTCTTGACTTGTGCAGGCACATTGGGCTGGCAATGTAAGAATGCCCGCGACCCTGGCGTCGAAATCTGTGACGGACTTGACAATAATTGTAATGGAACAGTCGACGAGGGAACGCTCCCCAACACGGGCGTTGATGTAGTCTGCGGAAGCAACATAGGCGAGTGCCGAACCGGTCACATTGAATGCAACAAGGGAGTGCTCTCGTGCGTTGGTGGTGTGCAGCCCATCGACGAAGCGTGCGATGGCAAGGACAATAACTGCAACGGCACAATCGACGAGGGTCTGCCCACGGGCGGCCCGTGCCGCCCGGATTATGATACCAGCGTTTATCCCGGACAAAGGAATCAGGGGGCTTGCCAACTAGGTCACCTCGAGTGCAACAGCCAGGGAGGCACCATTTGCGTCGGCGGCAAGGCGCCCCAACCCGAAGTCTGTGACGGTGTCGACAACGATTGTGATGGTCAAGTTGACGAATCCGGTGCGTCACCGGACGGCATTGATGGAACACTGAACCCCGCAGGCTCGACAGGCGCTCGCATTGGAGACAACTGTGGCGAGGCGAGCGGGCAGTGCACTCAAGGCAAGTGGACCTGTCGATATGGCACGTTTGCTTGTGTGGGGGGAAGTGCGCGCAGCCAAGAGCAATGCGACTGCTTGGACAATGATTGCGACGGAATAATCGACAATCAATCCGATGCAGGCCCCGCATTATGCGGAGTTGGAAAGATTTGCGTAAACTCAGGAGGCAGCTGTTTCTGCGCACCGCCTTGCCAAAGTGGTGAATTTGCTTGCCCCGGTGGACAGGCTTGTGAGACGGCCCAAATCAGCGGGTCAAGCACCAGCCCCGTGGCTGTGTGTGTTCCGCAAATCAATCTCTGCCAAGGAGACTGCTCCGCGAAGACGGTAAAGGACTCCAGCGGTCGTGCGTTGTGCGCCCCGACTGGGAGCGATACACCTGGCTGCCTAAATACACCTGCGTGTAAGTGCTTCCCCAAGTCTGGCTGCGAGGATCCCTGCTACAACGTGAAGTGCGCGTCCGGCGAGGTATGCGCGCGCTTCGGGTCAAAGGCTGGAAAGTGCGTAGCCAATTCTTGCGACGAAACCGGCTGTGAAGGTTGCAACCTAATTTGTCGGTCGTCACAATGCGTGAACAACCCCTGCACCAGCACGAGCTGCACCGCAGTTCAGGTCTGCCGCCCCAGCAGCGATCTGACGACGACTGAGTGCAAACCGACGTGCGCATCCGTAGTCTGCGGGTCGGGTGAAACCTGCCACGATGGCGCTTGCATCAAGAATTGCGGCGGAAATTGTACGCCGCAACAGTTCTGCGACACATCGGCACAGAAGTGCATGCCCAATCAATGCCTGTCCAACAGCACGAGCTGTCCGGGTAATCAATGCTGCAATCCGTCCACGGGGACTTGCGGAGCTTGTCTTTGCGATGGCGTCGTATGTCCAACGGGACAATTGTGTGCGAGTGGCGAATGCGTTGGGCCCAAACCCACTGGTACCGGTGGGTCTAGCTCGGTAATCGACGCCGGCCAAGCTGGCAGTCAATCGCCGGGCGGAAGCTCTAGCATCGTCTCTAACACGTTGCCTGACCACAGGGCTTGGGGACGTCCTACCGGTGGCGGCGGATGTGACTGCCGCGTGGACCAATCACAACGAGCGAAATCCGCGGTGGCCGCGCTACTAGTGGGGCTGCTTGGCGCGGCGTTTGGCAGAAGGAAACGGCGCACCAACTCGGCCACGCGCCGTTCGGGAGGTGCATCATGAAAGCGCTCCTCCATATTCGAAAGACGGGAATCAAAGCTATCCTACTCGGAGTCAGCCTCACATTGCTCACGGGCTGTGGCACTAGTGCGGGCTGTCTTCTGTTCTGCAATGAGTCAGCAGATTCTGGTGTTTACGATGCCGGACATCAGCAGAATCAATTCAACACCGACGCACAAACCGTCAACCCGCATCTGGACGGTTCGACGCCTGCGCAGTGCTCTCCCACGAACGGAGGCAACGAAATCTGCGATGGTCTGGACAATAATTGCGACGGCAAGGTGGACGAAGGTTTCGACTTTCACGACCCTTACCATTGCGGTTCATGCAGCAACAATTGCTACACACAATTGGCCAACGTTGATCCTCAGTCAGTCAAATGCCAGTGGAGCGGAACTGCTGGCGAAGATGGTACCTGTAGTTTCACGGGTTGCGCCCAGGATTGGTTCGACCTTGATAAGAACGCAGGCAATGGCTGCGAATACCCTTGTACCAAGGTCGCCGACGACGACAAGACTTGTGATAATCGCGACGATGACTGTGACGGCTTGCGCGATGAAGACGTGAACATGTGTACTAGCACGACAGACTGCGGCCGTTGCGGCGGTGCGTGCGTGGTCATCCACGGCGCGGCCGCGTGCATCCACGAAGGAACGGGCACTTGTGACGCCACCAACACGCATTGCGCAATCGATAAATGCGATGATGACAACGGGGATGGGTCCCCAGATTGGTGGGATTTGGACAAATCATACGTTACGGGTTGTGAATATCACTGCACCTTAACGAACAATGGCGTCGAAATTTGTGGTGACGGCATCGACAATGATTGCGACGGAAAGGTCGATGCCGCGGATGATGACCTATCAGGTGACAAGCAATTGGGCCTGTCTTGTAGCGGCTCGACCCAGGGGGTTTGCGCAACAACCGGTCACGAGGGCAAGACTGCCTGCGTGGGTCAAAAGGTAGTATGCGTGGGTGCGACGGTAATTCTACCCGGCGAAGTCACTGAGATTTGCAATGGTCTCGACGACGATTGCAACGGCATTATTGACGACAACCTTTCCGACGTTGGAGCCCTTTGCGGTTCCTCCAGCATTTATCCGTGCAACTTGGGTTCTCAACAATGCGTTAATGGCCAAAAGGTCTGCATTGGCGCCGTGGAACCTGGTATCGAGTATTGCAACGGTCTTGACGACGATTGTAATGGCAAAGTTGATGACAATGCTGTTGACGCAATAGGAAGTTGTGGACATGCGACGATTGGCGCGTGTCAATCGGGCATCAAGGTGTGTAACGCTGGAGCCATTTCGTGTTCAGGCGGTATCGAGCCGAAGCCCGAGACGTGTAATGGCATCGACGACGATTGTAACGGCCAGGTTGACGACAACGTGCCTAATGTAGGGGCAGCATGCGGATCATCCAATACGGCCCCCTGTCAATTGGGAGCTTGGCAATGCGCAAATGGGAAGATGACATGCGCGGGCAATCTGGAACCTCAAGCCGAGGTTTGCGACGGTATCGACAACAATTGTAATGGGCAAGTCGATGATAGCGTTCCCGGCTCGGGAGATCCCTGCGGAACGCCGCAGGATAGCTGCGTTGTTGGGGTTATGAAGTGCATTCAGGACCCCAATACTCATGCGTACTCAATTGCGTGCACCGGCCGCGTGCCGCGTGTCCCGGAGACGTGCAACGGTAAAGACGACGACTGTAACGGTATTGTCGATGACCTTCCAACTGACGTCGGAGCCGATTGCGGCAGCAGTGTCGGTGAGTGCAAGAAAGGCAAGACTGTCTGCCAACTGGGTACGGTCGTATGCACCGGCGGCGTCAATCCTACGTCGGAATCTTGCAATGGCAAGGACGACGACTGCAACGGTACCGTGGATGACAATGCCCAGGGTGTTGGACAATCCTGCGGTCAGAGTGCGACACCGCCCTGTCAGCTAGGTACCACCCAATGTGTTGGTGGCAACCTCGTCTGTAACGGTGCCATCAATCCCCAACCGGAAACATGCGATGGAATCGACAACAATTGCAATGGTACGATTGATGACTCCGTGACTGGGGCCGGACAACCCTGTGGTACCAACAACATCTATCCATGCGCATTTGGCACCAAACAGTGCAAAAATGGACAGTTGACATGTACCGGAAGCGTTGACCCGATTGCAGAAACATGCAACGGAATTGACGATGATTGCGACGGCGCAATTGACGCAACCATTACGTCCCCAGGTGTGTTGCAGCCACCTGTTGATTCTGTCGGTAGTTGTGACGTACCGACCCCACCCCCAACAGGTGCCACGACACTATGCAAAGCCGGTTCAAAAGCCTGCCAAAGTGGCATGACCGTGTGTCTTGGATCAACGAAGGCCGCTAGTGGAGCCCTAGACGCGTGCAATGTTGACGCGAATTGCGACGGTCAACTCACGAGTCAACCCAATCTGCAGACCGACGTGCACAACTGCGGCGCGTGCGGCAATGATTGTCTCGCCAATACTCAAAATGAACTGTGGACTTGTAACGCCGGCGTCTGCAAATTCACCGGCTGCACCCCAGGCTTCTACGACCACGACCTCAACCCCAAGACGTGCGAATATGCTTGCTCCTACGTGTCATCGCAAGAATCATGCAATGGCAAGGACGACAACTGTGACGGTCAAATTGACGAAGGCGTCATAGCTCCTAGCAAGACGCAAACATGTGGAATTAGCCCTTCAGCAACCCGACCCGAATGCACCTCACTAGTTAGCTTGACTTGCCAAAATGGTGCTTGGAAGTGCAGCTTCCCCGCTGGTGTATGCGCCGGCTCGAATGGCTGCTCCCCGGATGACGAGATATGCGACGCACTCGACAATGATTGCGATGGCGTCCTGAACGAGAACGTATCGAACTACGGCCGCCCGTGCGCCAGTGATGACGGCAAACCCGCGCCTGGTGACGGCGCATGCAGAACGACTGGCACTTTTGATTGCAACGGCCCCTCTGCGACCAAATGCAACGCTGTTAAGGCTGATTGTTCGACATTGCCTGGTGGCTGCACGGAACTGTGCGACGGCATCGACAACGACTGTGATGGGGCTGTTGACGAAACGACGTTCGAGGAACAGATTGACAACAACTTCGTTCGCCCCTCGGTCGTCAAGATCGCAGCCAGCCTTTGGATGTTCAAATATGAAGCCAGTCGCCCCAGTTCAACCGCGACCGTCTCCGGGACCGGCGATGGTTACTTCTGTGCAAGTGGATGCAAGGACGGCAGTGGGGCCGCGATTCCTGCCGCTCCGGCAGGCGTGACGATGGACAAGACCCGGGCATGCTCGGTAGCCTCCCATTTGCCCTGGTTCAACGTCACGCCCATCGAATCTGAGCAAGTTTGCGGTACCCTCGGCGGGCATGTATGTACCGTGGCGGATTGGCAAACAGCCTGTCGTGCGAATTCTGCATGTACTTGGGGCTATGACCCGCGCAGCTCTTGCACGACGGCCTACACGGCAAGCACATTCTGTAATCTTGGCGTGTCGTATGATTTCGATACGAGCACTGCTGGTGCCCAAAGCGGCCTGCTAGCAACGGCATCAAGCAATCTGAAACATTGCTCGGCGGATTGGAGCAACCTCTTGGGTAACCCCGCTGCTACGGGTATCTACGATATAACTGGAAACCTACGCGAAATTGCCAAAAACGCATCGAACGATTACAGGCTCATGGGTGGGGCGTTCAATACCGACATCGAAGCAGGCGCCGCTTGTGATTTTTCCTACTATTCAGTCGTACAAGGATTCCGACTATTCGACACGGGCTTCCGGTGCTGTTTCGCCTCGGACCCGACACTCTAGCGCTTCCAAGCCGAATCGTCCGCGCAACAGGGTGTCTCAATCGGCACCGCAAAGTTCCATCGATTGCCCGCCGGTGTCCTCTCATCTGGACTGCCCCAATTCGCCTAATCTGCCCCGCTGTTGACGTTGCCCCGTACGGAATGCTTGGAGATTTGAGCGCACACGTGCTATGCCGGTCCTGCAGTCGGACGTGATCGCCGGTGGCGGGAGCGCAAAACGCTCCCCAGGCAACGTGCGAGCCTGGTTGGGTTAGGGCCCATCCTGAATGCGAATCGAGAAAATAAGAATGTCCATGACATTTACTGAAGCAGCGGCGCATGTTCTGCGCCTTGTTGGTAAGCCACTTCATTATAAAGAAATTACTGACGTGGCAATCGAGAAGAACCTCCTGAGTCACGTCGGGAAGAGTCCGGAAGTAACCATGGGCGCCCGCTTGGCGGCTCTGGTCAAAAAGGGCGACAAGGAGAATCCCCTGATTCGGGTGAAGCCTGGTGTATTTGCGCTGCGCGAGTGGAGTGCAGATACAATCGCAAAGGGACTTGCGGACCGCACTCCGGCTCTCGAGCGGCTAGCGGCAGCGATGGCTGAGTCCGGTGAGACATTGGTGGACTTCGCTGACGACGAAGAGTCCAGCCCCGAAGCATATCGGTCCGAACCAGCAAACGCCGTCATCGAGAAAGTCGATGACGCCCCTGTTCTCATCACGAATGAGGACGATCGCAAACGAGCAGAAATTGCCGCAGGTGCGACCGACTTATTTGCCGCCGAGGCCGATGACGATCAGCCGATTTTTGGAGCTGCTGCGGACGATGAATGGGAGGAAGAAGAAGCGGACGACGTAGATCGTAATGGTGTGGCGCGCCGTCGCAGGCGGCGCCGCAAGCGCGGCCGAACCGGCGACGAGCCACGAGTCGCTGGGGAAGATGATCTGCCGACTTACACGGTATCCGAACCCTCCAACGAAATGCTCAAGGTCGTTGATGCCGAGTTGAAGGCGCGCGAAGCTCGTGAGCCCGAACGAGGTGGTGCCACACGTTTCGAGCCCCGCCCTGAGCCACGACCTGAACTGCGAGCCAACACAGGCAGTCCTGCAACCAACGGCGAGCGCGGCCGATCCTCCGCGTTGCTGGATGACTTGAACGGCAAAGACCTGGCCGACTCGATCCTGCAAATTCTCTCCGGTTACGATCGAAAAGATGGTGCGATTCCGCTGCAACGGCTGGTTGAAACCGGCAAGCGCCGGGGTCGAATATCAGCTGACCTTGCACAGGGACAAGCACTGGTTGAAGCATCGATTCGCGCCGACAATGCTCGCCGTCAAGCAGCTGGTCTGCGACCTCGATTCAAGCTTGTCGATCGTCGGCTGGCACTGGCTGACTGGTACGTTGACAATGAAATGCTGCGCCTGGAGCGGGATTTGCAGCAGCTCGCTGACCGCTATCGCGAGCAGGTGCGCAGAAATCTATTGCGTCGATTGCAGGAGTTGCCGCAGCGGTCAGTCGGGGAGCTCATACTCGTCCTGCTCGAGCGCGTCGGGTATTCGGACCTTCAAATCGTGCGCCGCCCGGGCACTCACGGGGCCGAGCTCCACTTGTCCGCGCGTCTGAGTCTCCCGCATGGGGAATACCGTGCGGCCATAGTGATTCGACGCGATGGCAGGGAAATTGGCCGCGAACGGGTCACGGAACTCCGTGGCGCTTTGCACCACTATGGCGGCGCCCAGATGGGATGCCTCATAACGACGGGACAAGCATTAAGCGGAGCGCGTGATGAGGCAGCTGCGCCGAACGCAACGCCTGTCAACTTGATTGATGGGCTTGCTCTCGTACGTCTATGCGAGCAAGAGGGCATTGGAGTCGTTCGAACGACGATTACCCTACCGCTGCCTGACGTCGACTTGTTCGAATCTCTCCGCGCTGGGACTTAGTTCCTTGCGCCTCGGGCCAATTCCAGTGGCAGGTTACTCAAAGCGTTGCTGGGCGATTGGACTATCGGTCGCATTTTTCTCAGGTTGCGGGGGTGCTCCCATCTCGAGAATTCCGGATGCGACAAAGGCCCTGAGCCAAATGCGCCAGGCTTTGACTTGCAGTCGAGGTCTCCAAATTGAGGCTAAAGTCGACTACTTCGAGAAGAATCGCCGAGTGCGAGGAAATGTCGCAGTCCTCAGCGCAATTCCCGACAGTATTCGAATTGACGTCTTTAGTCCCTTCGGCTTGAACCTATCAACGTTGACATCCGATGGTAATCAGTTTGCGCTGTACCAAGCTCAGGAGCGCCAATATTTGATGGGTTCAGCGTCATCGTGCAATCTGGCACGATTTACCAAAGTATCACTTCCACCTTTCGTATTGGTGCAATTTTTGCGAGGCGAAGCGCCCGTACTAATTCATACTCCCGAACAGGCTTCGATCGTTTGGGACTCCAGTTGGCTGGGGACGGGCCACTACACGCTGGAGATACGCGGCAAGTACGAGTCGCTCGAAAAAATCTCGCTCGTGCCGGCGCCAGAGGATTGGTCACTTCCCTGGTACCAGCAGAGGCTCCGGGTCGAAGAAGTAACGGTCTCACAAAACGGACGAGAGCTCTACCAGGTCATGCTTGAAGGCCACGCACCTGCGCCAACGGCGCTCCCGCGCGAGGACCCCGATGGTCTCGAGCCAGCCATCTTACCGAGTGGTCCCCAATGTCGCGCAGAAGTACCACGCCGGATCCGATTTATTTCGGCCAATAGTGAAACGGACTTTGTCCTGAGCTACAGTAGCGTGCAGCACAATCCACCACTACTTCCGTCGGTTTTTCGTCAAGCCATACCAGGTGGCGTTCGCGTATTGCACTCGGAATGTTCTGACTAATGCCTTTCTCGTCGTGGGTTCAATGGGCGCAACTGCCTTGGATAACGAGGGGACTAGTCGCCATCCGGTCGAGTGTGGTCCGAATCGTTTGGCCGATGTTGGTGACGATTGCTACGTTGCTGCTTGCCGTCGCAATGCCGTCGCTGGCGGCCACAAACCGCCACAAGTGTCGGTCGCAACGCCCGCAGGCGTTTCTGGAACGTCCAACATACGTCCGAAACGGCGCAATCGTGGGGGAAGCCCACGCTAAGTCAATTCGCTATCGCGTTGCCAACTACGGATTCATCAATGGTATGGGGCAGGAGGGACTCAACCGCATCAGTGCCGAATCCATGGCGACTCGCACCGAGTTTTTCGGCCACGCAATACGCGTGAACCGACGCATCGTGCCGGCGCTGCAATGTGTCGAGGAACGTATTGAACATCAATGCAGCAAGCCAAGAGACGCTTACTACCCCAAGAACATCGGGGGGATACGGCTGTCGAATACAATCCGAGGTGGAGAAATATCAAATCACCTGTTCGGGATTGCCATTGATATCGATCCCGACCGCAACCCTTGTTGTCACTGCGTCGGAGATTGGAAGAAAGACCCCAAGTGCGCGAAAACCGTCAAGAGTCCTTTCGAAAGAGCCGCGCTCACGCATTGCTGGGTGGATGCATTTGACCATTTCGGCTTCTACTGGCTGGGGCGCGACACTCTGGAGGACACAATGCATTTTGAATTTCTCGGCGATCCAAAACGAATCCTACGCTAGACGGCATCGGAACGGTCAGGCCGACGCGCCCTCGGCGGGAATCGAAAAGGCAAACGAAAGCCGGGACGGTCCTATTCAAGAGCGTTTCTGACAAGCTCCGGACAGTCGGTGATTATCCCGTCAATAGTTAAGCTACCCAGCTGCCTCGCCAAACTGTGAGTGTTGACCGTCCAGACATTGATGAATTTTCCCGCATTCGTCCAACGTGCCAGTTCTAACAACTCAATGAGCGAATAATGGGCGTGCAAACCATATCGAGCAAGATCCTCCGTGTGAGTTTGATCTTGGTCATCAGGACCCAACAGTCGCGCAAACGGCCAAACCCAGTTGTGCGAATTGGCGAGCGATATGACCCCTGTGTCGAATGAAGAGATCAGCAGCCGAGACTGCAGCGAGGCGCTGCCTGACTCCGCTATTTCGATTTCGACCGCAGTCACCAATTCAAGCGCGTTGTCGCCATCGGTCTTCAACTCTATGTTCAAGTACAATTGGCGGCGGTTGGCCCAATTCAATACATCGCTGAATTGGGGGATTGTGGCGCCCTGACCCAACTCAACCCGGTACAAATCGCTCCAGGTAGTATCAGCGATTCGCCGGCGATCATTGCCTCCGGTCATTCGCTCCAGCGTTGGATCGTGAAAAACGACGAGTGTACCATCTCTGCAGATTTGGACGTCGAATTCAATACCATCAGCGCCCAACTTCAGGGACTGCTCGAACGCAAGAATCGTATTTTCCGGGAATGAATCGCGCACTCCACGGTGTCCGTAAACCCAAGGACGCCCCGAACGGTTTGGCCAACCCGTCAAGGCCTCTCCAACAATTGAACGATTTCCGAAAGCACCGTCTTTGCATTGTGAATGTCGTCGGGGGGGAAAGCTACACCCCCAACTACGAGATGTCCGCCACCGCCAAATCTTCTACAAATGGACCCCAGATCATGATGTCTAGCTCTGGGTCCCCATGGGTTGAAGCCGAGTGAAATCTTGAGAGCGCCAGGTATTCGACCCAGCAACACTGAGTATGTTGATTGCGGATACAATAGGTAACTCGCAAACTTCGCGAACGTGTTATGCTCTCGATCGGTAATGTCAGTAATGACGACAGCTCCGCGGTCCTCGGTACATTGCATTACGTGTTCTAGGAAATCCTGCTGTTCCCTCTCTATGGCGGCATAAGCTTGGGTGATTTCAGGTAATTCAGCCACTTCTTGTACCGGCAATTCCAGAAGTTTGCCTACCATGTTTTCAAAGAAGGCATCATTTCCGTTATGCTCCACTACAGCCAAAAACTTAGCCTTTGCAGTTGAACGATCGAGAGCCGCGACCGCCGATTCATAATGGGCCGAATCCACGATATCTGCAAAATCGACGAGTGATTCCAGGTGGCCAAGTGGAAGAAGAAACCGCTCCTTGATCACTCGACCAATTAGACCCGCGCATGACGCTGACCTTGGGTCGTAGTAGTATTGTCCGGAGTTCACTCGGCTCTTGAATAGTTCTTCCTCTTCGGGGCCCGAGAAGGCAGTAGAATGATGATCGAAATACCAACTTAGTTCGGGCCCGGAGTAGAATCTGTAGTCGAGTATTGCGTTGATGTTGCCGTTGAGGAATTGCGGCCCGAAGGGGGCCGGGGCTGGACCGTATATGCACGTTCGGTAGCTAATCTCGGCGGTCTTGGGTTCCAAGTGTCTCATCAAGTGAGTAAATAAGGCGGCGCTTGAAAGTCCGTCCAGGCAGTTGCCGTGGGTTGCGACGGTAATTCGCATGCTCGTGGGTTATCACGGACTGGCCAGGCTGCGAGCCAACAAGCGTTATCCGTACTCGGCACCTTGGGGGACTAGCGGGTCCGATGCGATGCGGCCTGGACACTGGAATTTGCATTTCAAGTGCAAATTTGGGGCAACTCGTCGGCGTTGCCGGTCGATGAAGGTGATAGTGGCAATGCACCCCCAAATTATCCAAGGGTCACGGATCCCCAATGGTATGGCGGATTTGCCGCGGCCGCCGCAGCAGGTCTATCTCACTGGCTCGATTCCGACGCTAGCGATGGTGGCAATTGTCGGCACACGGCAACCGACGCCTGAAGCGGTGAAATTTACCGAGGATCTGGCCAAAGGTATTGTTGGTCAAGGCTTTGCGGTGGTCTCCGGCGGCGCGGCGGGAATTGACTCGGCAGCGCACCGCGGAGCATTGGCTGGCGGTGGCCAGACGTTGGTTGTCGCACCGGCGGGATGGCGCAATCCCTTTCCTGAGAGTAATCGCCAATTGTTCGAAAGCATCGTTGCGCAAGGTGGCGGTTACATCTCCCTCGTAGACCCCGACATGCGACCGTTGCGGGCTAACTTTTTCGCCCGAAACGCTGTGTTGGTTGCGCTTGCTAAGGCCACGGTCGTCGTGCAAGCCCCAGTGCGAAGCGGCGCTCGAAACGCGGCTCACGCAGCAAGAAAATTAGGCCGTTTGTTGTACACGGTCCCGTCCGCACCTTGGATTGAGAATGGCGCGGGGTGCATATTGGAGCTTCGCTTGGGCGCGCGACCTCTCGGATCTCTGGGCGACTTGTTGTCGGGGCTAGCTGAAATCGGAGTGCACGGCAGTAGAGATCCGCTGCAATTGGAACTTCCACTTACGCGGACGCCTGCAGGAGCACCTCAGTCAGGCAAAGTTCATAGTGATTTTCGGCTTACAAAAGCCATCAATCTCGACGTCAAACAGAATTTGGATTTGGCACCAGTGATCGCGGCCCTGTCCAAGGGCGCCCGTTCACTTGACAGTGTCTGCCAGAATTCGGGGCTAAGTACCCCCAAAGTTCAGTCAGCTCTGTTGCACCTTACCCTGATTGGGTGCATACGCATGAGCTCCGCAGGTCAGATCGAGCTTGTAAATAATTGAAAATACATGACTTTAATATTTGGCCAAACGGCCCAGCTTGCGCACATCGATTTGAAATCGCATTCAGGGGACGGAAAGGACGCTCATACGCATGGGTAAAACCCTCGTCGTCGTAGAATCGCCAGCCAAGGCGAAGACGATAAAGAAGTATCTTGGAAACGGTTACGAGGTACTGGCCAGCAAGGGCCACGTTAAAGATCTACCCAAGCGGATGGGAATAGACGTCACGGCGGGATTCCTTGAGACCTATGAGGTCATTGAAGCCAAGGCAAAAGTTCTGTCGGAATTGAAATCCAAGGTTAAGCAAGCTGACACCTTGCTACTTGCAACAGACCCTGATCGAGAGGGCGAGGCGATTGCGTGGCACCTGGCCGAGGAGCTGACGCGCCCTGGCCTTGAAGTACTGCGCGTGGAGTTTCACGAAATTACAAAGAAAGGCGTAAGTGGCGGATTGGCGAAGCCACGAGCGCTGGACGCTGACCTCTATGATGCGCAAAGGGCCCGTCGGGTCCTGGACCGAATCGTCGGATATGATGTGTCCGCGTTGGTTTGGTCGAAACTTGCGTTTGGACTTTCTGCGGGTCGAGTTCAATCAGTTGCGTTACGCCTCGTCGTGGATCGTGAACGCGAAATTGAGGCATTCATAGCGGAAGAATATTGGAACGTTTCCGTTCCATTACGCGCCCCGAAAGGCGGTACATTTCGCGCCCGCCTTACCGCCATTGACGGGGTGAAAACCGACATCGGCGATGGCGAAACCGCAAACCAGCTAAAGGCTGATCTCGATTCGGCCAAATACCGAGTTCAGTCACTTACACGTCGCGAGCAGCGTCGCAACGCGCCGGCGCCCTACACTACCAGCAAGCTTCAGCAGGATGCCTCGGCGTACCTTCGCTACCCAACGAGGCGCACCATGAGCGTGGCGCAACGTCTCTATGAAGGTATCGATCTCAAGAAAGACGGCGGCCCTGTGGGCCTCATTACATATATGCGTACAGATAGTGTACGCGTGAGTACCGACGCCATCGACCAGGTGCGCGAACACATCGCTGCTCAATTCGGCTCGGAGTACGTCCCCGCCAAACCCAATCAGTTCAAATCTCGAAAAAGCGCCCAGGAAGCACATGAGGCGATTCGACCTACATCTCTCGAGTATCCGCCCGAAGTAGTTCAAAAGCATCTAACGGATGAGCAGTATCGGGTTTATAAGCTTATCTGGGACCGGTTCGTGGCATCGCAGATGGCTGCTGCGATCTACAATCAGACGGCGTTGGAAGTCGAGGCCTTACCAGGTCGCGCATCGCCCAGTGCCAAGCGGCTTACGCTCAGGGCGAGCGGGCGCACCTTGGCGTTTTCCGGTTGGCTCGAGGAGTATCAGCATGGCAAGAGCGACAAGCCTTTCGGAGACGATGCCCCACGAGAGCTTGCCGGCGAGGACGAGAGCAGCGAGCTCGAATCGGGCGCTCGCGAAGCGGTTGCACCTTCAGCGACCACGAAATCTTCCGAGGACGATGTTGATGCAACTCTGCCAGACATGAACGACGGGGATGCCTTGACGTTGGTAAGTCCGCCCGGCGTGCTTGCAGAACAGAAATTTACGCAACCTCCGGCTCGATACAATGAAGGCTCGCTCGTTCGTGAACTGGAACGTCGTGGTATTGGACGACCGAGCACATACTCCGAAATAATTAGCAAAGTGCAGGCACGCGACTATGTGGAGAAGCTGTCGGGCGGCCAGATGAAGGCCACGGATTTAGGCAAGGTCGTCGTCGATGGCCTTGTGGCCACGTCCCTAGATTTCATCGATCCGAGTTTTACCGCCAAAATGGAGGAAGAACTCGACGAAGTCGAAGCCGGCAAGCTCAATCGAGTATCGCTGCTCGAACGCTTTTATGAGCGTTTTCGCGCAACGCTCGATGCCGCCAAAAAACAAAAGCGGTGGACACCCGAACCTGTCCCGACCGGCGAGAATTGTCCCAAGTGCAATGAGCCACTGCATCGGCGCTGGAGCAAGAACGGATGGTTCATTGGATGTTCGGGNNGAGTTTCTCGCTTGTAGCGGCTACCCAGAATGCAAAAACGCTCGCCCCATGCCGCTTGGAATTGCATGCCCCAAGTGCGGGCGCGACGTCATAGAGGTACGCGGCAAGAAGCGCGGAAAGAAGTCCTTCTATGGATGCGCGGGTTATCCTGAGTGCGATTTCAAACTGTGGCAAAAGCCGGTGGCGGAAGCCTGCCCCGATTGCAAATCACCGTATCTGCTCAGTATGGGGGGGGAGAAGAACCCCAAGTTGGTTTGCCCGGACAAGGCTTGCGGCTATTCCCGCAAAGTAGTCGCGGTCGAAAGTGACGACATTGCCCCCGATGAAGAGCAAAAAGCAGTTCCTCGTGAAGGCGTCACGCACCGAAGTCATGCACCGTCGGTTGCGGTTGATACGGTTGGGTAGTACGTCGCTTCGAGTTGATGAATAATCTGGGAATTACTGTCATTGGTGCCGGACTGGCTGGTTGCGAGTTAGCCCTTCAATTGGCGGCTCGTTCTTTTAAGGTCAGACTCATCGATCAGAAGCCTGTGCAGCGAAATCCGGCACAAAATAGCGAAAGCTTGTGTGAATTGGTCTGTTCCAATTCATTTCGGGGGGCTTCTCTCACCAACGCCGTGGGTCTAATCAAGGAGGAGATGCGAATCCTCGGTTCATACGTGATGCGAGCCGCACAGGCAGCACGCGTCCCCGCTGGCGGAGCCCTGGCCGTTGATCGCGATTTGTTTAGCAACACGATGACCATGTGGGTGAAGGACCATCCCAATATTGAATCAATCAGCCAACACGTTGAAGCCTTGCCACAAGAGCGTCCACTCGTTGTCGCGACCGGACCTTTGACGGGTGAAGCGTTCGCCGCGGATCTGCAGCGAAACCTCGGAAAGGACAGCATTGCCTATTACGACGCAATATCCCCGATAATATCTGCTGACTCAATCAATTGGGAACGTGTATTTCTAGCCTCGCGTTGGGACAAGGGTGAAAACGACCAGGATCGCCGCGCGTATGTCAATTGTCCGCTCGCGCGTGACGAATATTACCAGTTAATCTCGGATATCCGGTGCGCAGAAAAAGTGCCACCTCGCGAATTCGAAGATCCAAAATATTTCGAGGGTTGCCTACCCATCGAAGTCATGGTCGATCGTGGCGAACGAACATTGGCTTTTGGTCCACTCAAGCCAGTGGGCTTGGTGAACCCGCGTACGTCGAAAAGGCCTTACGCGGTCGTCCAGCTCCGCGCAGAAAATGCCTCCGCAACGGCTTACAACATCGTCGGGTTTCAAACGCGAATGGTGCAGCGCGATCAGCTCCGCATAATTCAATCCATCCCCGGCCTGGAGCAAGCTCACATTGAACGCTATGGTTCCGTACATCGCAACACGTTCATCGATAGCCCCAATGTTCTTGACACGACCTTGCGTTGCAAGGTTGACCCCGATCTCTGGTTTGCAGGTCAAATTACCGGTGTAGAAGGCTACGTCGAAAGCTCCGCTTGCGGTCTAATTGCCGCGCTTTTGATTGATGACGTCTACAACAATCGAACGCCCAATCTTCCACCAGATACGACTGCGCTCGGAAGTCTCATACGTTATCTTTCCGTGCCGCGGCGCGATTTCCAGCCTACGAACGTGACATTTGCATTATTTCCACCGCTCGAGTCATCATCAAGTCGACGCAAGCGCGCGGAACGCAGTGAGGCGATGGCCGCGCGAGCAATTGATGCGCTCCAGATTTGGTGGAATCAACGTGCAAATTTCCCTAGTGCTGGCGCGTCTATCCAGGGCTATCCCGATGAAGTGTTGGGTTCGTGATTGCTTCGAGGTCACCGAAGCTGCCCCTGTTGACTCACGATGCGGCCTGTTTCGACTGAGTCCAAATAAGCTCGGATATCGTGCCATCCGCTAGAAACCAGGTCTTGAAGGGGATTCTGAGTCTTGCACCGTCCTGATTTAGCCGACCTTGCCGAACCAACCGCTCGATTGAATGTCGCCGCTTGGTCAGCCAGGGGTTGATATCGAATTCCTGCGACAATTCGTTTAAGTCGATTCCATCACTGGTACGCAGACCCAGCATGAGCCTTTCGGTGAAGCCAATGCCTTGGTCTATCAACTCGAACTCAGTTAGCAAACCCGCAGGGTGCATTTGCCATACGAGCTCTCCCTCCTCGCCGCTGCAGAGATCCAAGTACTGTTGAATACGCGTCGTGTTTCGGTAGCGAATACGCTCGCCTTCTTGGCGGGCGAATGATTGGCTGGTATTTACGTTCACAGTTCCAAAAGCCGCCACGCCAAGTCCCAAGTAGTCGTTTCCCTGCCAATAGCCCATGTTGTGCACTGACCGCTTTCCACGACGAGCGTAATTGCTTATCTCGTAATGCTCGAATTTTGCCGCCGTGAGTTCCTCATGCAATGCCACGAAGGAGTCAGCCACCGAGTCATCGGGAGCAAGTGCGAGTCGCCCTGCCCGCGCCAATGCGCCAAAAGGAGTATTTTGCTCGATTGTCAGCGCGTATACCGACATATGTGACAAGGCATCGAGGGGTAAGCGTTTGATTTCGGCAACGGCATCGTCTGGCGAGCGACCGGGCAAGCCGAAAATTAGGTCCGCGCAAACACGGGGCATGCCGGATGCCAGTGCAGCGTCGAGTGTCGCAAGTCCTTCGCGGGCATTGTGAGCCCTTCCCAGATATTGCAGATCGGAATCATTGAGGCTTTGCAGCCCCAAGCTCAAACGGTTGACGCCCAGCTCTTGCCACTTGAAACATTTTACGGGATCAAAGCTGCTGGGATTGCATTCTAAAGTAACTTCAATTGCAGATGATGCGACACCAAACGCGCCAAGGATGTGCTTGATGACTCGACCGAGTACATCGATGTCCCATAGCGATGGTGTCCCGCCTCCAATGTACAAGCTCTTGAGTGAGCCTGGTTTGATTGCATCAAAACGCCGATCAAATTCCGATATCACAGCGTCCGCATAAACCTGATGAGGAATAGTTGAGTGAGTCGCAACACTAAAAAAGTCGCAGTAAGGACACTTCGATAAACACCATGGAAAATGAATGTATACTCCGAGTGGCCGGCCTTGAGATGGTTTCTCTAACTCAATTTCGGGGGGCTTTGCGATACTCATTTCGGGTGTTACTTTCCATAGTGGCTAGGTCGCCATAAGACCGGTGCCAGGCCAACAAAACCGTGCTCGGACTAGATGTAATCGTGCAGCGAGTGAAGGGATACCACCCCGCAGCGGACGTGGAACTCCTGGAACGAGCCTATCGATATTCCGAACTGGCTCATCGCGAACAGACCCGCCGTAGCGGCGAGCCATATTTTGTCCACCCTGCGCGAGTCGCCGGAATAATTACGGAATTGCGCCTGGACACGGCCAGCATCTGTGCGGCTCTGCTCCACGACGTCGTCGAGGACACGCTTTCCACCGTTGATGATATTCGGCAAGACTTTGGCGATGAAATAGCATCAATCGTAGATGGGGTCACCAAGCTCGGTAAAATTGATTTTTCAAACCGCGTCGACCGTCAAGCTGAGAGCTTTCGGAAAATGGTCGTTGCGATGGCGCGCGACATTCGCGTGCTCCTCATAAAGCTGTGCGACCGACTCGACAATATGCGTTCCCTCGAGTTCATGAAGCCCGAGTCTCAGGAACGCATTGCTCGAGAGACAATGGACATCTACGCGCCGCTGGCGGGGCGTCTTGGTATTCAGACTTTGAAGGCTGAGCTTGAGGATCTTGCATTTCGGAATCTCGACCCGAAGGCATTTCAATACCTCGAAGAAAAAATGGACAAAACGCGCAAAGACCGCGCGCGTTACATCGACACGGTTTGTCGAACTATTACGTCGCGTCTGGCTGAGCAGGGTTTTGCCGCCGACGTTGCAGGTCGAGCCAAACACCTTTATTCGATTCAGCGAAAGCTCAAGGAGCAACTTTGCGACTTCGAGCAACTCTATGACCTGATTGCCTTTCGGATTTGCGTTGAAACTGTGTCTGACTGTTATGCCGTTTTGGGGGTCATGCACTCACGTTGGACACCAATTCCAGGCCGCTTTCGAGACTACATAGCACTGCCCAAGCCCAACATGTACCAATCCTTGCATACGGCGGTGATTGGACCCGGAAGGCAAAGAATCGAGATCCAGATCCGCACGCATGAAATGCATCGTGCGGCAGAACATGGCGTTGCTGCGCATTGGAAGTACAAGGAAAGAATCTCGGGCGGCGTCGATCCCAAGGATGCGGAACGATTCAGTTGGCTGCGCGAGCTTGCTGACTATCAGCGCCAAGTCAAAGATCCGGTTGANNTACGCAATTCATTCGGAAGTCGGACATCATTGTTCAGGTGCGCGAGCAAATGGTCAAATCGTACCGTTACGCTACAAGTTGCGCAGCGGCGATGTGGTGGAGATTCTTACCTCCACTTCGGCCCAGCCCACGAAAGACTGGCTCGGCTTTTGTACGACATCTCGCGCGATAGGTCGGGTTCGTAATTTTCTGCGCGCTGAACAGCGAGAAAAGAGCATCAATTTAGGAAGAGAGCTACTGGAACACGAACTCCGCGCTGCAGGGATGAGTTACTCGAAGTTCATCAAGAACGACGCGGAAGTGCGACGACTCGTGACTCAGTTCAAGGCCAATAGCCTCGACGACATGTTGCTCAGCATTGGTTATGGAAAGGCTGCGGCGGATGACATTACCGCAGCGCTCAAATCCCGCGAAGGTCCCGTCGCAAGCGCACCGCCACCTGAATTGCGCGAAGGCAAGCTTCAGCAGCTCGCACGGCGACTCACCGGTAAGGATCAGAGTGGTATTCGTGTAAGCGGCGAAGACGACGTGCTGGTTAGATTCGCAAAATGTTGCAATCCGCTTCCGGGTGATCCAATCGTTGGATTCATCACGCGAGGCCGAGGGGTCACCGTTCATCGTCGGCAATGCATGAAGACATTCGACATGGATCCGGAACGACGTATCGATGTCACTTGGGATACCAAGGCCAAAATCAATCGCCCAGTGCAATTGCGGGTAACAACGACTGGCTCCCCCAGCCTACTCGCTGTCATAAGCCAAGTTTTTAGTGCTCAAAAACTCAGCATCAATGAAGCCAATTGCCGGGCTGGCGACGACGGCCGAGCGTGCAATACGTTCACTTTCACCGTGTCGGATTTGAACCAACTCAAGATGGTCATGCGCGAAATCACGAAGATCTCCGGCGTCGTGGATGTCGAACGGGCCTAGCTAAAGCGGAACGCGTTGGACACCGTCAAATTCAGAGCGGATAACCGTTCCGGGTCTTGCGGCCGAAGCTGTTCATCGAGCCCTCAATTCGGCTTGACACTCAAACAGCCCCAAGCTAGAAATCCGCGCACTTTGCGGGAGTAACTCAGCGGTAGAGTGCGACCTTGCCAAGGTCGACGTCGNNCTCCCGCTCAAAAATAAGCAAAGAATAGCGGCCAGTTAGTGAGATTTCTAACTGGCCGTTCTCGTTGGCGCTACCGGGGATGGCGCACGGGGACACCTCCGCAACATTGAATTGATTGAAGGTATGAAGCCTCACGAGTCCTTGTGTGGGTTGACGTCTCGTTTGATTGAGCCTCACACAAAAAGCGGGGTTGCCATGTCTTGGCAGGCGTAGCCGACGCAAGCACTGGCGGGGTCCTCGGCACGGGTGGGGCTGCCCCAGGCGGCGGCACGGCGGTCAGGGCATCGCTGCATCTATGATCGTGGGTCTCTATTTCACTTACAAGGTGGCGGCTTCACCCGTCCCCCCAGACGCAAACAACGCATATCCCTGGGGGTTGCGCCTGTGGCAACCCATCGGGAAGTACGTGCACAGGTTGCACGGGACGTTTCGCCGCCTTGATGGGGATCGGCACGAGTAGCTCGCGCCCCAGCCCCGATCCGTTCCAGGAAGCACTTTCGCCTGAGCCACGAAATATTGTAACTAATCGACGATTGGTCGACACCCCTCAGAGATCGCCACCAAAGCAGCCTCAAAGCGTAATTCCGAGCGTGCGTGCACTCGGATTTGTCGAGCTATGATTGTGCGCGCAGAGTCCTGGCTCCACGAAGTGGCGCGATGTGAACGCGAGGGTCGCGCCGATCGGGTGCCTGGGCGGCCTTGGCAAATGCAGCTGCAACTTGCGTGCGCACTTCGATTATAGACGACGTCGGCCCAATGCGAATTTCACCAACGTCATTACTCCGAATCCGGCCTCGTCGACACACGATCGCTAACAGCCTTCGCGCATCGGCTCCCTGATCTTGTCCCCAACTCACGTGAAAAGCGCCATAATTTTCATTCCGAACCGGTCGGGCGTTGGCACCCGGAGTTTCAGCGTTCGGCTTGGTTCCCGTAAGGCTCGCGCGCCAGGGCGTTTCGCGAAATGGCGCGCCCTTGATCTTACCCTTGTTTGATTCGGCAAACTTCCGATTAGCTCCAGAACTCGCTATGTTAATACACGGTGAGGTAACGTGGCGTGGAGCGATCTCGACTCTATTGATGCGCGCCAGTAACCGTGTCACCAATTCAACGCTGTCGCACTCAGCACATAAACGCATTGCCAAAACAGAATGATTTTTCTCCGGCAATGAATTGGCATTGACGGGATTGCTGAGCTCGGAAAACAGCCTATCATCTTGTGCTGCCAGTAAGCTTTCCGCGGTGGGAATCGGCATCACCCGAAAGTCTATCCCCGCTCGACGCATCAACATTTTTACGTGACCCATGCCCTTGGGAATTACGAGTACCCGACTCGTTCCTTTGAGACCGGCGCGTCCAGTTCGGCCGCTGCGATGCACGTAGCTGTCCGGGTCACTAGGCGCGTCCAGATGAATAATCTGCCTTACTCCCTGTATATCGAGGCCGCGCGCCGCGACATCCGTAGCCACGAGCACTTTGAACGAGCCGCTGCGAAACGTAGCAAGGGCTCGGTCACGCGCGGGCTGTTCCATTTCACCGGACAACGAAATTACTGCAAATCCTGCCTTGGCGAGTTCCCGCGTCATCGTTGTCACATCCACCCTTGTGCGAGCGAATATGATCGATTGCTCGTCGGGACTAGCCAACAACAAGTTTACGATGGCATCAAACTTATCTCCCGAATTGACCAGATGAACGACATGATCGATATCGGTATTGACTTCGCCAAGTGGTGTACCTTGAACGTGAACTGCATTGCGCTGATACCGATCCGCAAGTCTACCCACTTCGTTGCAGAACGTCGCCGACGCCATGTGCGTATGGCGGTCTTTCGGCAGGCTCTCCAAAATGGCGCCCAGATCCTCCTGAAACCCCATATCGAGCATGCGGTCCGCTTC
>PMCK01000455.1 GCA_003154095.1 Myxococcales bacterium
TCATGGTAGATCGTATCGAACTGATTTTCTTCAAATAGCCGCATCAAGTGCGGAAACTCGATGGTAACTACACCTGTCGTGTTCAGAACGTGGGGAATTCCGGCAACAAATGAGTTCACGTCAGGTACTTGCGCAAGGACGTTGTTACCGAGCACCAAGTCCGCGACCCGACCTTCGGCTCGTAACCGCTTGGCAGTAGTTTCGTCGAAAAATGCGACTTCCGTCTGGACCCCCAATTTACGAGCTGCTTCGGCGACGTTGGCGGCCGGCTCTATGCCAAGGCACGGGACGCCCCGCTTTACGAAATATTGCAGAAGATACCCGTCGTTACTCGCCAGCTCGATAACAAGGCTCTTGCTACCGAGCTTGAGCCGCTCCGTAATCATAGACACATAATCTTCGGCGTGCTTTAGCCAGGCGGTTGAAAACGACGAGAAGTACGCATACTCAGTAAAGATCTCATCCGCTCGCACATACTGGTTGAGCTGTACGAGTAGGCATTCTCTGCAAACCCAAACATTGAGTGGATAGAACGGTTCCATTGCATCGAGCCGTTCTTCGGGGACGTAGCTCTCACAGAGCGGTGACATCCCGAGATCCACGACTCGATCATGAAGTTCCGTTCCACAAAACCGACACTTGAATGATTTCACGGTGACACACGATATAGATGTTGGACTCACAATGCAAGTGGAGTCAGAATTCTTCTCAAAGGTAGTAGGGTGGGCCCGTCCTCGCAATTGGGGAGCGAAGGGATCGGCCGCGAGTGATTGTCCGGCGGTCGTGGGGTTTAACGGCACCGCGGAGCCAACGAATCGCCCACGGGGCGGCCGTTTCAGAGCCTCCACTTGTAAATGAGGTCTCACAACTGCGGGGCGCGAAGTACCCGAATCTACTGGGATTGTGAAGCGCCGAGTTCGGGTCTAAGGGTTTCCAGACTGGGCAGCTGGAACTTACACAATTGTGGTCTTGTCGGCTAGGCTACGGCAAATGAACTTCAAGCAGTCTCCTCTTCTGGGCGCGTTCGTGGTCGAGCTCGAGCCTCACGTCGATGAGCGAGGCTTCTTTGCGCGCAGTTTTTGTGAGAAAGAGTTCGAGCGAATGGGTTTGCCCACTCATTTCCCGCAAGCCAACCTGTCGCGTAATGTTACCAAAGGTACGCTACGCGGAATGCATTATGATGCTCTTCCAAGCAAAGAGAGCAAGGTCGTTCGCTGTGTCTCTGGCTCAATCTACGACGTAATCATTGACCTTCGGCGTGAATCGACAACCCGCTGGCAGTGGTTCGGCATCGAACTGACTGGCGAGACTGGCGCTGCGTTGTTTATCCCGCCAGGTTTCGCTCACGGCTTTATTACGCTCGCGGACCGAACGGACGTGCTTTACCAAATGGGTGACGTGTACCGGCCCGCCTCGTCGCGAGGGCTGCGCTACAATGATAGGTTCTTCGGCATTCGCTGGCCTATTGACCCCAAAATCATGTCCGAGCGTGACCGTGATTACTTGGACTTTGACCCCGCAGGTTTCGATGCTCAACAATAGTGAAAATTCCAACGGCTCGCAGCGCGCTCTGTATGAATTCGTTGAGGAGCTCTACCCTATTTGCCGCAGCATTACGGGCGATGGCGTGCGAGCTACACTTCGAACAATTGCTCGCGAAATCCCAATCGAGATCAAAGAAGTCCCATCAGGCACGCATGTGCTTGACTGGACCGTGCCGCGGGAATGGAATATTCGCGATGCGTGGATCAAGGACGCTCAAGGGCGGCGGGTCGTCGACTTTCGCGCCCACAATCTTCATGTTGTGAATTATAGCGTTCCAGTTAACGCGCGCCTCACTCTGGATGAGCTCTTACCGCACCTGCACACACTCCCAGATAACCCAGACTGGATACCCTACCGGACGACTTACTATGACGAGGCTTGGGGCTTTTGTCTCAGCCAACGGCAGCTCGAAGCCCTGCTACCTGGAGAGTATGAAGTCGTCATCGACTCGGAATTGAAAGTCGGTGCGCTCGTCTATGGAGAATTGGTATTGCCCGGAACGTCCGACGATGAAATCTTAATTTCTACGCATGTATGCCACCCTTCACTTTGCGACGACAATTTGACCGGCATTTCAATTTCCGTGAATCTGGCACGCGAAATGCTCGGGCGCACGGACCGGCGGCACACACTGAGATTCCTATACGCGCCAGGCACAATTGGTGCCATTACTTGGCTTCACCAAAACCGTGATACGGCCCATCGAATTAAACACGGATTGACGCTTACTTGCCTGGGCGACAACCACCCATTTACTTATAAGCGCACCGTCACGGGGAAAGCCGAGATCGATCATGTCGTCGAGCATGTCCTCGCCCACTGCGGACTCCCTCACCAGATTATCGAATTCTTCCCTTACGGCTATGACGAACGACAATACAACTCCCCCGGTTTTCGTCTAGCCGTCGGGTCATTGATGCGCGGTAGGCACGGCCAATTCCCTGAGTATCACACGTCAGGTGACAATCTGGACTTCATCTCGGACGAACGCATGAGGGAATCCTATGAACTAATACTTTCAATACTTGAAACGCTCGATGGCAATCGAACTTACCGAAATACTGCGCCCTATGGCGAACCGCAACTTGGTGCTCGCGGCCTTTACCGTGCGTTGGGCGGCACAAGTATTCCGAATCTACAACTTGCCATGTTATGGACATTGAACTTGTCCGACGGACAAAACTCACTGCTCGATATTGCCCGACGCGCAGGCATTAGCTTTCACAGTGTCCGTACCGCCGCAAATCTTCTCGTCGAACATGAGCTGCTAGTTGATGCCTGAAACATCATCGCCATTCTAGCGATCCGCTGCCGTTACGTTCGGGTCGTGCGCGCCATCAGAAGACGATTTTGAGCCGTGAGCTCTGGCATGCACCAAAAATACGACACCCACTCCGACAATTAGAACGAGCAACGCTAGCACTATCAACTGTTTTCGAGCCTTAGGCATCCGCGTTTGTTTTATTTGCGTTGGCTGAGTCACTGCCGGGAAACTCTTGGGACTTATCGAGCGTGGAATCTTGGATGTCCCACTTTCAGCGCCGTAAAATAGCGAATTTACGTCAGTCTCGAAGAACATGCCGGCTTGCGCTGGTCGGGGCGACGTCGCCTTATTCTGTTCCTCCGCGTTAGAAGCATGCCTTTGGTATTTTGACGTACTATCGTCTATCGGGATGGCTCGCAAAGCCACACCTTGATGATCGAGAGGCGGAAGAATCTCTCGGGTTAGCACTACGTGAGTCGATTCAGGACCGCCGGACTCATCAGGTCCCATCTCCTCGGTTGCTCCCGCAGGGGGCGGAATGGTCGGCGTGCTGCGGGACGCGTCGAGAATCGCGAGGCGACGTTGCGTCAATTCAGTCCCCGCGGCCTCCCGTACCCATGAGGCGATTTCCTTTGAAGTCGCCAACCCGTCTTGGGATATTGCGGCCTGGCTCAACGCCGTAAGCATTTCCTCAGCTGAATCGAAACGACCTTTGGGATCGCGCGACAATGCTCGCAAAATAATAGCATCGAGCGTAGGCGTGGACTGGGCGCCGAGCGTGCTGGGTGGCGGAATTGGCTTGTTGCATACCTGCTGGAGTATTTCTTCCACTGTCTCCCCGGTAAAAAGTCGTTTACCCGTCAACGCCGCCCAGAGCACGACGCCCATTGAAAATATGTCTGCGCGGTGATCGAGTGATTGACCCGCAATTTGCTCGGGTGATACGTAGCCAGGCTTGCCGCGAGTGGTAGCGCCAAGTGCACGGTCAGCTTTGCGAGCCACGCCAAAATCCGTAAGGCGACAGGTACCATCGACGCCAACCAGCATATTCTCCGGCGAGACATCGCAATGTACGAGCCGCAGGTCGTTTCCAGTCTCGTCCTGTAGTCTGTGGGCGGCGTGTAAACCTCTGAGGGCATCGATGACGATTGGCAGAAGCAGATACGGGGACCGACTCGGGAGACTTCTCATCAGCTCCTTGAAGCTGCAGCCTTCCACGTAATCCATTACAAGATACGGTTGTTTTCGGTGGAATCCCGCGTCATAGACGGCCACGACGTTTGAGTGGTGCAAGTGTCCGGCGACTCGGGCTTCTTCTAGAAAATCCTTGGCAGCCTGAGTGTCGCTGCTGAGATGACTCCGCAAGAGTTTCAACGCAAAAAGGCGCNNCCGCGCCCAATTCGCAGCAGTATTTCATATCGGTCAATGTATCGTTTCTGGCCGTCATCTTGTGGCGAAGCGGCGCCAGTTGGAACCTCTTCCAATGCCTGCCCTGGCTCGTCATTGGAGCCCTTGTCCACTTCGATCGACGGGCTCGCCGTGACGTCCACGATGGGGCGTGGAGCATCTTCGATGTCAGTTCGTGGAAGAGCTCCCGCGTTCGCAACACGAGCCTGGATAGCGGGATTGCTTTCAATGGACTTCGTCGTCGCTGCGGCCAGAGCGCGAGCGGAACTTGCACGTCGACCCAATCCGAACCCATGAATTACCGTCTTGACGAGCGACGAAACTTCCGGCGCGCCTGACTTTGCCGATGCCGGTGACCCGTGGCCGAGATCGATGATAGGCGAGGGGGAGAGGCTTCGTGCAGATTCCGCGGTCACTGAGCGGTGCGTGCCTAGTCCGACCAATGTTGCATGGCGCCAGGACGCGGATCCGCCTGTTGGCCCCGGAGAGGTCGGGTCGAGCCTCGGGAGCGGCGCTGGCGTAGCAAAGCGAGGTAATATGCCCGATGCGTCTCCAGCGGTTGCGAGCGGGAACAATGTACTTAGTTGAGCTGCTTGCTGCACCAGACCGTCGTCAATAGCTTTGGTCACGACTTTTAGAGTCTCAACCGGCTCGAACGAGCTCTCCTCGAGAACCTGCATCAAGTTGCGTCGTCCATCAATCAGCACGAGAATTACGCGCTGGATGCCTCGAGAAGAATCGCGAACATCGGCTCCGCTGGCAGTTAGCCGCAATACACTACTGAGTGGTGGCGCATTACCGCATAATTCATTCCACTCCGCTTTGCGTGAACTGTGCAATTCGGCAAGACTTTGAACATCCGGCACGATGGCAACACCAGCCGCAACTGAGCAACTTTCGATTCCATACTTACCATCGTTTACGGCGAGCAATCGCAAGAGTGCCGTTTGCCCGCGAGCCCCGCCGAGTCGCGCCTTCACTATCTTTCCATTTTGAAACAGGACTTCGCCCATTCCATATTCGGTTTCGAACCAGACCCGAGCGTCCTGGGCGGACTTTTCAAGACCTGAGAGGATGTCGTGAACGCGCGTGTCCCCCAAGTTGCCGGTATTGCTATCATTGAACGAGGATGCGTTACTCAAGGGTACCTTTGGCTTGCGTGCTACGCAGTCATTCTAGATAAAGTCTTCCCAGCATTGCGAGTTTGCGACAAGCATTCGGCTCTATCCGAGCTTAGCAGCTAGCCCACTTGGCAGCCTCGTCCAAACCTAGATTATATGCACCAGCGGTCGGCGGGCCCAGGCGTATCTCGCGCTAGCGCAGGCGATTTTGTCGACGCGTGAAGCGTGCGGGTTTTGGGCGCGACGGGCGGCACATCCGCGAAAGCCCAAGGTGAGCGAAGCCAGAAAGTCCGTGGGCTAGACTCCCCAGGTCGATGCCTACTGGTCCAGCTATTTTCAGGTAAGACGCAATTGGCCGCGGAGCCCGTTCATTCCCTCGTTTGAGAGTCGACGGGTGGTGACTCAACCTATGCTGATGGCTCTAGTCTCGCTGGGAGCGGGCACTACGCATCAACCCGGCGCGCTGGAATTCCGCGCACTCGAGTGTGTGGAGCAATTTCACGATTCACAACCGAGCAGGGCTCCACGATTGCTCCCGCGCCGATGGTAACGCCGGGCAATATTACGCAGCGCGAACCAATCCACGCTCCCTCGTCGATTTTTACGGGATTTCGGACTAGTTGACCCGCCCTGTGTTCACGAGGTCCAAGTTCGTGGGTTGAGGTAATGATCAGTACCTGATAACCGAGCGTGACAGAATCACCAATGGTAATTTTGTCGCCAAGTTCAAACTTACACCCCATTTCAATTGTGCAATTGCAGCCGATCGTAAGATTGCTAAATCCGCGCGCCTCACCACCGCTGAGCTCTGGGGTATCATAGAGGATGGTCCCGGTTCCAACTTCAATGCCACGAAGGCGCAAAAATGTCGCGCGAAGCTTGTTGCCTATTCGAGGGGGAATGGCGCGAGAGGCGAGACTAAAGACGTGCTGTCGGGGACGGATTTGTCCAGCTTCTTCCTTTAGAACCGCGAGAATCTTGTCCGTCCAATGATGCAAATGCACATTGAACTCACTCACGGCTGACCCTTGTTTTCGCTTGGACTCATGCGTCGCATCTTCTTCAACCGGTGTCCGAATTGTTCTTGGTCAGTCACCTCAATTCGAGCCGGTATCTTGAAATTGGGCAGACGCTCACGACAAAACGCGCGCAGCCTGCGCTTGAATGCATCAAATTGCTCCGGTTCGATCAGATTGACTCTTGCGACGAGGATGTTGCCGACTAGTGGGCTTCGTTCGCCAAAAACTGCAACGTCCCGCACGTTGTCCATCTCCATCAATACATTTTCGACCTCTGCGGGATACACCTTTTGACCACCGACGTTGACCAGATCCGTAACTCGTCCCAAAATGCGAACGTATTCCCCATCGACCTCAACTGCATCCTCGGTATTTAGCCAGCCCTCCTCATCGAAAAGGTCAGGGGCGTTCATATAACCAAGCATTGCCGTTGGGCTTCGCACCCAAAGAACGCCGTCGACAATCTTCGTTTCGAAGCCCTCGCCACTGAACTTCATCCAAAGGGATCCAGCCTCGCGCGAGCGCGTTCGCAACACGCCCAGCTCGGACATTCCGTATGTCTGGACGAACTTGGCGTGTGGAAATGCCTCGCGCAATCGCGATAACGTGGATTCTGGCATCGGTTCGGTGCCGTAAGCAATCACTTGAAGTGAGGAGAGATCATGATCCTTCCAGGCCTCGGATATCAGCAACAGATTCAAGAATGTGGGGGAAGTCGGCAGGGTGTGTACTCGAAACTCCTCAATCGCTTGACAAACAACCGCCGCATCCCTGCTAACGGTTGTCACAAGAGCACCTCCGTTGGCGAGGGAATTGAACAGGGTATCCATTCCGCCAATGTGATCAAATAGTAAGAACGAAAGCGTCGTCTTCTTGATTCCGGGTCGACGGAATTTCTCGAGCAATGGGACGAAATCGTGCAATACGGCCTTTGGTTCGCCGGTAGAACCGGACGAAAATATCACCAAGCCCGGGTGGCCCATGCCAATCAGTTTCTGGGTCAGTGGATTCGCTACATTGCGCTCATGCCGCGCCAGAGTCCATTGATCGAATTCGTCGAATACAACTGAGAACTGGGCTTCAGTGATAGCCTCAAATTGGGGTCGCTGAACGCGAGATAGCGGGGTTAGCGGGACCGCTATTGCTCCAAATTGTATGAGCGCGAGCAGTAGACCAATTGCGTTCGGCGAGAACCCGCCATCAATAACCACAACATTCCCAGGGCCAATCTCGTTGCGCGAAAGTTCTTGCTTCCAAAATGTGGTCCGTTCGAGCAATTCCGAAAAACTACTTGGTTTACCGCGAAAGACGATGGCCAGGTCGCCATCGTACCCTTCAATCCGCTCAAAAAGCCAACTGGCAGTCATGCTTGCGCTACTTTCGTACCAATCTAGGTAACTCCGCCCAAGTAAATTACTTGACCGGTTATATTGTCGCTGGCGGGGCTTATGAAGAAATCGCAGACGTTGATGCAGTCTTCGTAATTACCTAGACGTTTGATCGCAAGATTGTTGACGACTGCGTCAATTTTGTCCTGCGGAACGCCGCGAATCATGTCGGTCATGATCGGTGTGGCACCAAAAGAATTGCAGGTGATTCCCCACTGTCCAAGTTCGTACGCCAAAATTCGGGTAAATGTCACGACGGCGCTTTTCGACGCCGCATAGATAGCCTCGCCAGCTAGGGCTATTGGCGCGACAATCGTGGTAAAATTGACGATACGACCGAAACGGCGTCGCATCATTACTCGTGCCGCATCGCGACAAACGAGCATTGTACCGGTTACGTTGACCTGGAGCATCCGGTTGGAGGCTTTCGCAGGTGTAAGCAGTACGTGGTTCATGGATGCCACTGCCGCGTTGTTCAAAACTACGTCGATGCGACCGTGGCGCCGGGCCACGGTGGCTATCATCGACTTGACTTGGTGCTCATCGGACACGTCAACTTGGTGGTGACTGTAATTCTCTGCTTCCCAACCGGCCTCGCCTCGACTGCAGCCCTCGACTAGATAGCCTCTACGCGCGTAGGTCTCGGCGAGGTATCGGCCGATACCCTTACGCGTCCCGGTAATAAGCATGACTCTTTGCTCGCTCACGCCGCCTGCCCTTCTTTTATCGATTCGCAGATGTGATCTGCCAAAACGCCCGCGGTGCGAAACGGGCTGCTCTTTTGGGACATGGCCTTTTCACTTGCGAGCGTAACGTAGATATTGTGATCCATTTCCAAACGCTGTTCTATGTCAACAATGAGCGACACCGCGCTGATCGAATCGAGAACCGCGGAGGGGCCGACAATAGTCGACTCTTCCGTGATATCCTCGGCTGGAGCCCCAAATTGCTCCAGCGCATCTTTCAAGCATGAAATTAC
>PMCK01000669.1 GCA_003154095.1 Myxococcales bacterium
TTTGTCGCCACGGGCGGAAGAGCGACGGGCGGCTTCGTCGCCACGGGAGGCCGTCGAAACAACACTGGCGGAGCCGCAACCGGAGGTCGCGCCACGGGAGGCAATCCACCAACGGGTGGCAGGCCACCTACTGGAGGTGCACCAGCCACTGGTGGAGTTGCGCCTACTGGCGGAGCGGCGCCCACCGGCGGAGTAGCGCCTACCGGCGGGGCTGCGCCGGCAACGGGCGGCTCGCGGAGCACGGGCGGGTCATCCGCAGCTCGCACAACCTGAGTGCAGAGCAGTCCCGCGAGTGAACGATTCGCCGAAATTAACTTGGTTTCAACACAGCCCAAAGCGCAAAGTTGTGAGCTAGTGCCGTCGAAGTGTTCGGATACTTCATAGCCACAAGAATTGCCAACACACAGGCGGCAATCGCTAGTGGTCCAGCAATTTTCGCAACTTGTTCGAGTCGGGGAGAGAAGCGCAAAAAGCCGCCCACGAGCGATACTGACAAACCCATGAGGCCGTCCAATATCGAAGAGATGTAAGCCGGGTGAGCGTTGGCCGCGAGCATTACCTTCAAGAAGCCGCGCAGACCCAATGCCAATGACAGACACAGCCCCAAGCACAGCAATATTTGACCATACCGTCGTTTCCCCACATCGCTTGAATTGAGTGATGTGCGCGTCCGGGCAGCGAAAGCCATACTCATCAGCAACAGACCCACGGCGAGTACGGAAAAAGTCGCCGCACCCAGCGGCCGGTGGTGGGTGTTCGCGTGAATCGAACTACCGAGGAAAGTGAGCGGCCCAGCGGCAAAAAGCATGGTCAGCGGTACCAACGCGACTGCACTAGGCAAAGGGCGACCCATGCGGAGCAGGCCAGCGCAAAACGCGATCGCAAGTCCGAGCAAACCCGTTGCTGCGAGCCACACGAGAAACTTCAAAGAGGCAGGTCCGCCTACGCGCAATGCCACAGGTAGTGCCAGCAACGCTCCCGAAGGCAATCCAAACAGACCCGCTTCGCGCCAAGCGGCCCAGACTGAAAGCGGCAGCGATGGCCGCTGCGACTTGAGCCCAACGATGCGATAGCGACGGGTCGACTTGGTAACTGAAAAAGGGGTCATGCCGGGATTCTCTAATGCAGTTGAGCGCAATGTTCCTTGGATTCGAGCGCTGTCTGTGCAACACGCCTCACACTGGGAGCGATCCCCTTTTCAGCCAACAAGGGTGCCAGAAGATCCTTGAGATTGCTGGGGTGTATTCGACTTAGTGCCGCCAACGAGACCCCCGCTAGGGACCGCTGCTCTGCGTCGAGCATCGGATCCTTCAACGTTCTTGCGCGATCGGTGAGAGCTGAAACGGCGTTGCTGTGACACAACCACCCGAGGGCTCTGGCTGCCGAAAGTCGCACCGTCAAGTGTTCGTCTCGCGCCTGGAATCGGTCTAGGATTTTGGAGGCCTGAGCGTGGGCCTGGCGGCGGCCGAGCGCGTCTATTGCATGACTCCGTACCAACGGCGCCGAGTCACTCAAAGCGTTCGCCAACTGGATATCGGCCTCAATATCGGGTAATTGCGCTCCCAGCGCATCGGCCGCCGCCGATCGCACAAGGGGCCAATCATCTTGGCGCAGCCGCTCATACAAAGCTCCTCGGGCGAAGTCCGCCGCACGCGAGGTGAGCGCCTGCGCTGCGGCCTCGCGCACTCGCACCTCCGAATCCGTGAGCGCTTTCAGCAATTCCGCACGAAAAAGCCCCGGTGATGCGACTGCTCCGGCTGCCTGCATGCGCACGAACGGACTTTCGTCTGAATTCATGACGCGCGCTAACCAATCGCGCACATTGGGATTGCTGGCCGCCAAATTCTCGGCCGGACCGATCAACCTAAACCGATGCCGCCAGTCAACGCCAGCCTGCGTCGCCTGCATCAGCTTCTGAACTGAAGCAGGTGCAAAGTCAGCGATGCGTTTATCGAGGGCATGCAATAGATCGATGCTCACGTCCAGGGGTAGGTCCTGCCTTGCTAAATACACGCGTATCGTATCGTTCGCGCGTTCGCTCTGCGCGGCCCGAGCAAGTACCTCACGCAATTGCCTGCGTTCGCGAGTCGCACCACCGAGCCGCATCATGATGGCACCGATCGCCGCATCGGGCGAGACTTCAGTCAGTGCCTCCGCAATTGCCACTAGCGCTTGACCGTGCACCTTTTCGGCCGTTACTACCAATGTAGTCTTGGCCTCTGCGCCACAACGTCGCAAGCGATCGACAGCATGTTTATGTTGCTCCACGTGCGAGCCGAGCAGCGCCTTGACGTACACGGAAGCGGACAGTGAACAGGGGGCATGGTCGACGATATCGAGCGCGACCCGACGCCCACCCTCATCGAGCCCATCGAATTTCACCTCCACGGCTTTGAACGCAGGTTCGCCTAAGCTCGCGAGCACGCTACCGGCGGCTTCTGCGCGTGGGCCGCCTCCCGCTAACGCACCAATGAGATTGTCGATGCTTGCCGATTCGAATTCGGTAAGAACGCCGAGTTCGGCAAACGTAACTTCGGACTTCGGCGATTCACCGTAGGCCGTGTCGGTGACTAGCGCGACGCAGTCCGTTACGACAGGGTGCGGCAAAGCGATCCGCCAATGTACCCCCGGGGACTTCCAGGGATCTTCGGCGAACCGAATCTTATAGGTCTCCCGTGTCGTAATGACCCAAATTAACTCGGCACCCACCGCATTCGGAACGCTCCGATGGGGCGGCCTCACCAGCAAGTCGAATGCATTGATCGGAACGTCGCTCAGCGCCCGCATTACGACGAATTCACCACGGCCCGCGCCGCCGCGATTTTCCGCCCAAGTCGTTTCCGGATCGCCGTCGGTGAGCGCGCTCGGCCAACCTACTGCGCTCGATGCCCCTACCGCGCGCAGCAAGCGCGCATCCTTGCCGATGAAACCAGGCGCTTTTGCGGCGTCCGAAGGCTGATCCTTTTGCTCCTCGCGGATCGGTTGAGCAATTATTTCCGGCGCCTTGTCCCGCTCCTGCGCGCTTAGCCGCTGCACCTTGGCCGGCTTCCACTCCAAGGAATGCGGGTCCAAAAGCTGTGGGCTTAACAACGCCTCTCTGTGACAGAGCGTGAGATCCTCATGAAGATCTCCCATCAATATTCGTCGCGCGCCGGTGTCGTCGATCGCCTCCGAGATTTGAACCTGCGTGCCCTGTCGCAGCCCGTGTTCACCGGAAACATACCCCGTCGGGCCCTTGAAAATAACTTTGGGTTTCGTCTGGCCGGGCACCGCGACAACGACCGTTTGCCAAAATTGCTCGGGTGATGCCGTCTGGGCCTTAACGACAATTGCCGAGCGGTCACTACCAATCGGCACGTTGGTTAGCTGCGTCGAGGCGCGTTGCGACGCAAGCGCAGTCGGAAATTCGAGATCCAAGCCCGCACTTACGTCACATTTGGGCACGCTACACACCGCCGCACGCAGCGCCCCTTTGCTGTCAAAGCCTACCGCCAACTCACTCTGTCCGCCCCCTGCATGAGTCCTTGCGACTCCAGTTGGCACGGGCTCCGAATTTTGTGGCGTGACGGCACGTGGACTCGCGTCGCCCGCTTTGGCGGCTGGCGCGGGTGAAGGCGGCTGCGGCGCGACGGCACTCGCCTCATGGGGACACCACAACACAAAACAAGTCGCAACGAACGAGCCCCGCAGTATTGAAGACCGAGTGATCATCGGCCGCATCCTGCCAGTCGATATCTCGCGCGACAAGGCCAGACGCCTGGCCTGGCTCGCACAGTCTGAAAACCAGGCGATATCCCATTGCTCGCCTTGCGCCGGCGTCCGATCCAACGCGACGACTGGGACCAGCTATCAGGTGTCAGCTATCAGCCATCAGGTTCTTCTGATCTCAGTCTGAGTGCTGAAAGCTGAACGCTGATAGCCAAGTGTCCAGTTTGCTTCTGTCGGGCCCAGACTAAGCGGACTCCAATACCGGGCTGCGCTCGGACTCGTTAGATTCGAGCACTGT
>PMCK01000503.1:0-8143 GCA_003154095.1 Myxococcales bacterium
CTCATCAATGACACTGGTGCGGACCCCGCCCCATGATCGCCGCGACGCGCTGCAAAGCTCCCTGCAGAGACGAGGTGGGCGAAGCTCTGTGCTCTGCGGGAATCGTCCAGCGGCCCACAATCGAGTTGAGCCCGAGTCCAATCACGACGACCGCGATAGCCACCTGAAACGAGCGGCCTGCGCGCAGCAAGAATTGACCCAGGCCCGCGCCGATGCCCGCGAGAATCGGCACGGTGCCCGACCAGAATACGATCATCGTCGCTAGGCCCCAAAACGCGTTTCCGGTACCGGCTGCGACGGCAACGAAAGCGTAAAGCCAGCCACAGGGCAACACAGCCGTGAGAAGTCCAATTGCCCAGGCGCGATGCAGGGGCGTGTAGCGCGACGCCGTGGCCTGGCCCCGCGCAATTGCGCGTCGAAGTAGCGAGGAACCCGGGACGTTGGGGAACCGCACGCCCAGCAGACTAAGAATGCGAGTCGTGCCCACGAGCACCAGCAAGATCCCGGCAGTGAAACCTGCGAGCCTGCCGATACCCACCAATGAGCCCCCGAGGTTAAGCGTTGCACCGAGCACACCCGCCAATGCTCCCAGGACCGCGTAAGCCAATAGACGCCCTGTGTGATACGCGAACTGCAACGTAAAGCCGCCGCTCTGCGGACGAGGCGATGTTCCCTTAATACGCAAAGTCGCGAACGCGACGAAGGGGCCGCACATGCCAGCGCAATGCAAGCTCCCGAGTAAGCTTGCGAGAAATACGGCCAGCAGTAGTGCCGTCATCGATTCGCTCCGATGTTCTGCATCAGGGCCGGCATTGTACAGCGAATCAGCTCGGGGCGCCGCGACCCGCGAATCCTACGGGGCCCAGGCACCACAGGGGCCAATTTGTCGCAAAATGTGGCCGGTCGGCGCCGTCACCCGCCTCCCACCTCTTGCATCACGACGGCGTTGAACAGCGCATCACCGCGGCGCGCAGTGACTCGGCATTCCCAGAGGCCCTTGCGCTTCATGGGGACCAACGTTGCGTAAGATCCGTCTTTTTCTGGGCTTAGACTCACTTCAAGCCGATCGGCGGCGCGGGCGTGATGGAACATGATTAGCCGCACCGTGGCGCCGACCACAGCAATGCCGTCCTTGTCTCTGATGCGGCAAGTCAGTCGCCGTCGACCGAGCTCGTCGGCAGCTTCGTCCGTTTGAATTGACACGGTCCAACCCAGTTGCTCACTAGCCCTTAGGCGTGCCGCAGAGCCATCCCAAGCAAGAGCCTTTTGATAATGATTGGGTTCGACTGCAAATGATGGGTCGCGCGTGGCGATGAAAACGAAGATCACCAACGCCAACGCGTGGAGCGACAACACGCCGATGATGATTGTCGGCCATAGCCAGGATCGCCCGACTGCGGGCGCAGCAGCACTATTGGCTGGCACCGGCCTTTTCCTTTGCGATCGGGCCGACGGAATAGGGACCGAGCAATCGGTAAGCAACTTCCGTCGAAGATCGCTGGTCGTCGGAGATTCTCAGACGTACTTCGTGCTTGCCCATCACGAATGAGGCAGCGGGTACGACAATCAGCAGGCCGCGCGTGACAGATGCAGTCGGCTGTACCGTCACGGACTTTTCGTCGAGTACGATGCGCGCCGGTGCGCCACCGGAGATCTCGACGCGATACGAACGCGGAAGGTGCCCTCGATTGGTAATCTTTAAGCGCGCCGGGTTAGCAATTTCGCCGTTGGCCAGTTCGGTAAAGGGCACACCCATGCCGCGGAGCAAAGTGACATCCGTGTCCTTGGCTTGCGATACGAGGACGGAGAAAACGACTGCTATGACGACGAGCACCCCCGCGTACACGAATAGACGAGGCCGGGCGACGCGCCCACGCTCACCTAGAATGCGCAGCTGCGAGCTGTAACGAATCAACCCTGCGGGTCGATCGACCTTGGCCATCACTGAATCGCACGCATCGATGCATTGCGCGCAGCCGATGCACTCCATGCGCAGACCTTCACGAATATCGATGCCGGTCGGGCAAGTCTCGACACACAGGCCACAATCGATGCAATCACCCTTCGCGGCTCGTTCCGCCGGCACCACGTTTTCGACAATGGGCTTTACATGCGCGCCGCGACCATGTCCGCGCGGCTCGCCACGCTTGGGATCATAACTGACTATCAATGAATTGGCATCGAGTAGGACTGCCTGAAGGCGTCCGTAGGGGCAAGCGACGATGCAGGTTTGCTCACGAAACCAGGTAAAATCGAAGAACATTAGCCCGGTTGTCGCGGCCATGATGGCAAACGACGTCGGATGATCGACGGGCGACTGAGTCATCCAGAGTCGAAGATTCTGTACGCCGACGAAGTAGCTGAGAAACGTATGCGCAAGGCCCATCGATACCAGCAGGTAAACTAGGAGCTTGGCTGCCGTCCGCGCGCCCGAGGCTTTGCGCCCGAGCGTGCCACCGCGTCCCGGCGGGCCCTCGAAGAATCGCTCGATCGGTCGATATACGAACTCGAGATAAACGGTTTGAGGGCAGGCCCAACCGCACCACACACGGCCGAGCACCGCGGTGATCAGGAACACGGTCACCACGATCCCCACCAGCAATACCGCGAGTAGCACCGTGTCCGTGGGTAAGAATGTCTTGCCGAACAACGTAAATTGGCGCTTCGCGATGTCGAGCAGGACTGCCGGCGCGTGTCCTACCCGCAAGAACGGTAGCAGCGTAAAAATGGCGATGAGCGCCCAAGCCAGGATGCGCCTCGCATACACGAAACGCCCCGGCGACAAGCGCGGTCGCAGCCAACGGCGTGAGCCGTCAGAGTTCAGAGTCGAGAGCACTCGATCCGAAGAGTTTGGTAGGACGTGGGAGGCGGTCATGGTTGCGGGACTGTTACTGGTACTGATTCTGGAACTGGAGCAGTTTCTGTAACTGTGACTGTTGCTGATTCAGGGACTGCTTCTGCTTCTGCTTCTGTTTCCGAAGCTGACAGCTGAAAGCTGAGAGCTGATAGCTCCTCTACGGCTTCCCGGCGGCAGCCTGAAGTGGCCAGGGCGGGATCTTAGCGCCTTCGGGGCCTCGCGGCCCTGGGAGATTTTTCCCTCTTAGGGAGGCTACGTAGGCCGCTACGAGTACGACTTCATTCGGATGCAGGCGAGTTTTCCAGGCGGGCATTGCGCCGGCTGCAGCGCCGTTAGCGATGACCTTCGGGATGTCGGCGAGTTGTTGCACATTCTTCCAATTGTCATCCGTGAGGTTGGGCCCCACTTGGCCAGCCGCATCGGGGCCGTGACAGGACACGCAATTGGTCTTGAACACCGAAGCCCCGACGGACTTCCACTCCGCATTGGCCATATATTTGATCAGCGTCGGTTCATCTTGCTTCAGATCTCCAATTGTCGAGAAGCGCTTTTTGAGATCATCAGTGACGTCGTTTTCGAAGCCCTGGGCGACCGACGTGGAGATGGTGCTTGCATGGTAATAGAGGAAGTACCAGATGCTAAAAACGAACGTTGCAAAAAAGATGAAGTTCCACCAACCCGGTGTCGGGTTGTCATATTCTTTGATGCCGTCGTATTCGTGATCTCTGACGACGTCTTTGTCATTGGCGGCCATCGAAAGGCTCCTTTCGCGAGCTGAGATTGACGTCCATTGGGCCATCGTCGAGCACGGAGCGCGCTTCGGCTTCAATCGCCGCCTTCGGCCGCAAGAGTGCCCAAATGACGATCAGTGTAAACACGATGAAACTGATCACGAAGCCCACTTGGGCAAAGCCACTTCCGCCAGCGTTACTGACGACTTCGCTGAGGCTCATGGCATCGCTCCTTCCTGGGCGGCAAGGGCTTTTGCGGAGGGTGCCCCTGCAGGCACGGGAGCTGCGGCGGGTGCTGCCGCTGCGGGATTGAGCGCGGCGCCAACAGCTGGGCTCGAAGCTGCCGGTTTAGCATCGGGCGCCGCGAATAGGTCGGTACCGAGCCGTTGGAGGTAGGCAACCAGTGCGATCACTTGCTTGTCTTCCAGTCCTCCGGGGCCCTTCTGATCTACGACTTGCTGCGCTAGAGCCTTGGCTTGCTTGCGGGCGCTTTCAGCGGCTCCGGTGATGGTGGCCTCGTCGTAAGGTACGCCGACGCGATTCAGAGCCCGCAGATGTGAGGGGAGGCCCTCGAAGTTCGTCGGCGTCGAAAGCAGCCAGGTATACGCCGGCATGATTGACCGATCATTGATCTGGCGCGGGTTCTCGAGGTGCAGCACGTGCCAGAAGCTCGATTGCTTGCCGCCCTCGCGAGCCAAGTCGGGCCCGATTCGCCGTGAGCCCCATTGGAAGGGGTGATCGTAGACGAACTCGCCGGGCTTCGAGAACTCGCCGTAACGCTTAGTCTCCGAGATAATCGGACGGATCATCTGCGAGTGGCAATTGTAGCAACCCTCCGAGATATAGATGTCGCGGCCTGCAACCTCGAGTGCCGTGTAGGGCTTTACCGTCTTGATTGTCGGCACGTTGCTGCGAATCAAGAATGTCGGCACGATTTCGAAGGCGGATGCTATTAAGACGGCGATCGTTACGTAGACGGTGAACCTGAACGGCAAGCGCTCCCAACGCCGGTGCCAGGCGCCTTGTAGCCACACGTCGAGACTGTGGGCCCAATCGACTACCGGAAGCCCTTTGAGTCGCGACTCGGGCAGCGGTGGATCCTGATAATCCTTTGTCAAGCGCGCCGCGCGATACACCGGCACCTCGTACTTGGCGGGACGGCTACGCCACGTGGCCACCAGATTGACGAGCGCCATGATGGCACCTGCGAGGTAAAGCGTTCCTCCGAGGGACCGAATCCAGTACATCGGAATAATCGCCGAAAGCGTCTCGACGAAATCCGGATACGAGAGTTTGCCGGAGTCGTCGATGGCGCGCCACATGAGGCCTTGGGTCAAACCCGCAACATAAATGGGCACGATGTAGAGGACGATACCGATGGTGCCGATCCAGAAGTGAGTCGTGGCCAAGCGCTTGGACCAAAGGGGCGCCTGGAACAGCCGCGGTACGAGCCAGTACAGCATCCCAAACGTCATGAAGCCCACCCAACCGAGTGCGCCGCCATGTACGTGAGCAATCGTCCAATCCGTGTAGTGCGAAAGGGCGTTGACAGCTTTTACCGAGAGCAGCGGCCCCTCGAACGTGGACATGCCGTAGAAAGTGATGGCCACGACAAAGAATTTAAGAACGGGATCGGCAGCAACACGATTCCACGCGCCGCGCAACGTCAAAAGACCGTTAATCATGCCACCCCAGGAGGGCATCCAGAGCATGACTGAAAAGAGCATTCCGAGTGTGGAGGCCCATTCCGGCAGCGCCGTATAGTGGAGGTGATGCGGGCCCGCCCAGATGTAAATAAAGACGAGACTCCAGAAATGAATAATGCTCAGGCGATACGAAAATACCGGCTTATCTGCGGCTTTCGGCAAAAAGTAATACATCATGCCGAGAAACGGCGTCGTCAGGAAGAATGCGACCGCGTTGTGGCCGTACCACCATTGCATCAACGCATCTTGCACGCCGGCATAGAGGCTGTAGCTCTTGAAAGGCCCCGCAGGAACAGCCAGGCTGTTGAAGATGTGAAGCACCGCAATCGCAACGATAGTGGCCGTGTAAAACCACAGGGCCACGTACATGTGGCGCTCACGCCGGCGCGCGAGCGTGCCGAAGAAATTGATCGCAAAGGCCACCCAAACGAGTGCAATCGCGATATCGATCGGCCATTCGAGCTCCGCGTATTCCTTGCCCTGCGTGATCCCGAACGGCAGCGTACACGCGGCGCCCACGATAATCGCCTGCCAGCCCCAGAAGTGCACCTTGCTCAGAAGGCTGCTGAACATCCGAGCTTTGCACAAGCGCTGCGTCGAATAGTAGATGGCAGCAAATATCGAGTTGCCCGCAAACGCAAAGATGACGGCGTTCGTATGCAGCGGACGCAGGCGTCCAAAACTAAGAAACGGTAGTCCGAAGCTCATGCTGGGAGCCGCCAACTCGAGGGCAGCGAGCAGCCCGACGAGCATCCCCACGATGCCCCAAACTACTGTCATCACCGCAAAGGCGCGCGGTGTTGCGTCGTCGTACGTGAACTCCTCGACATGCGAAGAGGCGTTGCGTTCGGGGTTCGAGGTCGTTGCTGCCGACTCGGCTGTGGGATCCATCTACGCAAATCCTCCTAAAGTGCCGCGGATGGGGGAGAAGCCCTCGATTTCGCGGTGTGCAATATTCGCCTCGAGCGCATTCCAAGTCAAGGTAACGCGCCCCGAGGCGCAAGACTTCACTGGTTAGAAACTAGGTATTTTACCGCGGCATCGTGAACTACGGCACACCTCCTTCGAGGCCTAAGCCGCCTATTCGAAGAAATTCGCCAGTGGGGGTAATCGAGCCCAGCGCACGCTTTGCGCGAATCGCGGGGACTGGAAACCCCATGGATTTTGGTTTGGGAATTTTTGGAGCGACGGCACTTGGACACGCGAATCCGATCGGGGTCAGGGTGCAGCGTGCAGCGTGCAGCGTGCAGTGTGTCTGGGGTCGGGGTGGAGAGCGTAGGGTGTTGCGGGATGGAGGTTGGGGCTTGTGCGCGCAATCCACCCGCCCCATCACGCACGTCGCCCATACCACGCCGCTCAACGCCCGTCACACAGAACCCGGCCACGCTGCACCCTGCACCCTGACTACAAATCGCGCCTGTTAGTCGAGTAACGACTCGTCTCTCCTCGTCGTTTCTGATTCTGCCAGCGTGCTCGGTCGCCTCAAGGCCTGCGCTGGCCTTTGGCCAGCTTGCCGCGCTTCGCGCGGTGCTGCGCAACCTTGACCCGCCCTGCGCTCGCTGGATGCAGAATTTTTGGCTTTGATAAACCGAATTACCGGGACTTTGGTCCGGTTAGTTGAGGGGAAGCGGTAGCATGATACAATAGCAGTCGTGAGCCTATTTCGAGTCAACGTTATCGCCCGAAATCCGAAGGACGAATCAAAAGAAACAGCGCCGCTCGAAGCGCTGGTTGATACGGGTTCGGAGCTGACGTGGTTACCGGCGGATGCTTTGCGCGGGACGAGTATTGAGCCGCGCCGCAAGCGAAGTTTTCTGACCGCGACGGGCCAACGGGTCACGCGGGATATCGGTTATGCAATTCTTGCTTCCGAGGGATTCGAAACGACGGACGAAGTCGTATTTGCGGAACCCGGCGACATGATTCTGCTAGGGGTTCGCACCATCGAGGGCTTTGGAGTACTCGTTGACAATGTTGGGCACCGCCTTGTCGCGCAGGTAACGGTCGTTGCCGCTTCGATGCCTTGATACTGCGGGCTGACTACAATTGGTGCACGCGAAACCGATCGGGGTCAGAGTGCAGAGTGCAGAGTGCAGAGTGCAGGGTCAGTGGGGGTTGGGGATTTCGCGGCGGGGTTTGGGGGTGGGTGCGCGAAGCTACCACCAGCAGATTCGATTGGTATATACTCGCAACCCATGCGCCCAGAAATGCCGGAATATGCCGACCAATTCGAACTTCAAGTGTCAATTCAGGATATAAGGCCCGCCATTTGGCGTCGCGTGCGGTTGCCGGCCGAAGTGACGTTGGGCACGTTGCATGACGTATTGCAGATTGCGTTTGGCTGGACCAACTCGCACCTTCACGACTTCGATATCAATGGCATTACGTTCGGCATGGTTGATGTCGAAGATGAACGATTTATCGTCAACGAAAACGCCGCTCCGCTCGGCGCGGTTGCGCGACTGGGTTCGAGGTTCACGTATTTGTACGACTTTGGAGACTCTTGGGAGCATGAAGTCACGATTGAGCGCTTGTTGAAGCGCGGCGGCGACAGCATCGAATGTCTCGACGGTGCACGCGCTTGTCCTCCTGAGGATTGTGGTGGACCCGGCGGTTACGGCCGAATGCTCGAGATCCTCGCCGACCCTGACGACGAGGAATACCCTTCGATGAAACAGTGGGTTCCTCGCGGCTATGATCCCGAAAAATTCAACATTTTGGCAGTGAACAAGAAGCTTGCCACCATCGCGAAGAGACTGGGGAAGAAGACCAAGTTGCGGCGCGTGTAAGTCATCCCATCAGAAATTCCAGCGTGTTATTGTTGTTTGTCACATCGGCACGGAATCGCT